>NZ_JBEXUG010000054.1:0-30933 GCF_040614315.1 Streptosporangium sp. NPDC006007
CCAGCGCCGCGAACGCGCCCGTGTCCGAAGTGAGAAGGGCATCCGCTGGGGCGGCAGGCCCCTCGCACCGGCAGCTTGAGACGCTCACCCAACCCAGTGATCGTTTCCGGTCACAGCACTAGGGACGCGAGTACTGGCTCGGCCGCGAGATGCGGCCGTACATGGACTACGCGCGGTGGCAGACGTTCGCCGAGGTGATCGAGAAGGCCAAGGCATCTCTGGTCATCGTCATGGGGCAGGCGGCAGCCGATAAGGCGTTTGTGCAGGCCACCTAGGTTACGCAGCTCGGTAACCTAGGTGACCTGGCCAGAGGAGGCCATGAGCTCACCCGGTTCGGCGCCTACCTCGCGGCGATGGCCGGCGACGACGCCAAGGAACACCGTCAACCGCGCCCGGGTCTACTTCGCGGTCCGCACCCGGGAGGCCGAGCTCGGCGCCCTGACCGTTGAGGAACTCCACCGGACCGCGCTCGCCCGGGCGCGGGGGATGACCGACTACAAGATCTTCCGCGACATGATGGTGGAGAGCGCCACCGACTACGTCCCCGGCAGCAAGGCCGGCGCGCTGTTCTTCGCCACCATGCAGAACCGGCTCTACCGGCACGTCACCGGCATGAGCGCCGCCGAGATCAAGAACGCCCGTCAGATCTGCCACTGGTCCGGCCGGGAAACCGGCAAACTGGAGCCGGCCAAGCGGGACCGGGACGTCGCGAAGAGCTAGCTGACGATGGGGGAGCTGAGGAAGCTGGAGCGGCTCGTCGGCCGCCTGCGCCTGCGGGCTGAGGACATCGCCGACGGCGGGCTCAGCTTGACCTTGGCGGCGTGAGAGGGGCTCGTCGACGCCGAGCTCGCGGTGGGGGGCAGGAGGCCATCGCCTGGGCTTGGGGTGGAGCGCCGGTTTCGGCCGGGGCTCTTTTCGCGTCCGAGGCCAGTACCGGTTTCATGCCCCGGGGAACCGTTTCTGACTGCCGGCATCGGGTGATAGGGATGGTTTGCGCATGAAAGGCCCCGGCGACGTCCGAATCCTGCGCAGGGGTTACCTGTCAGATACGTGTCGTCAGGGATTCGGAGGAAAGTTTCCATCATTAAATCCGCCAAGGATTGAATATTGGCGCTTGGGCCCCAAAGGATTAAGGTGCGAAAAATATAGACGACCCCCGTTTCCTATTCCCAAACCCCGAGATTCGGTAGATGATGCTTGCGTTAGCGACCTTCCTCCACCTCGGCGGGCAGGCTTCTCTGTAGAGTTCCGGACGTCTTTCGTCGTGCACGCCGACGCCTGGCAGGCGGACTGGTCGCGTCGTGCGGCTTCCGCGTCAAGATATCTCAGGAGGTCAAAGGGAATCTGTTCAAAGAACACATCCAAAATCGGCCGACACGCCCGGATGTCCTGAGGGTGGGAAGGCATGCGAGAAGGCGTTGCCATGGGGCGGGGCGTCCGAGCGCGAGAGCCGCCGATTCATGATCGTATTACCTCCGGCGTCCCGGTCGGCGATGGCGCCGAGTCCATGGCTTCAGTAATCCTTCTTCGTCCGGACACATCATTACCGGTCCATAAGTCCAAAGAGAACGGAATTCGCCGTGACCGTTACGCGAAAGATGTTGGCCATCGCCGCCGGACTGACGATGTTCCTTGGCGGCATCGCCAGTCCCGCCACCGCCCAATCATCTGATGTCGAGATGAATCGCATTTGGGCATGTTCGGTTCCGTCCGGAAAGACCTATGTCAAAAGAGATTGGGTCTTGAACCAGTGCAACCCGACCGGCTACGCGTTCCTCTACCTCGTCGAGAACCCGCGTGACGGTCTGTGGGCCTGCACCATCCCCTCGGGCTGGACGTACTCGGAAATGATTGCAGAGAACCGCGTGTGCAATCCGTTCGGGTATCAGACGAGCTACCGCCTGCGCCGCTGGTGAGACGAGAAGGCCCCCCACCGTACCTACAATTTTCACGCAGTATCTCGGAAACACCGGCGCATCCGAGCCCGCGCCGGCCTGACCCGTACAGCGAGACCTCTTGCTGGGGCACTCCGGGGTAGCGCGACCGCTACTCCGCTCCGAGCGCGTGATGTCTAGTCCCCGCGCAGCAAAACGCCCTGCCCCCGAAGGGGCAGGGCGCCGCACCGGCCGGCGCCGGTTGAAGACCTAAGGGGCGTTACCCGATTCGTCGCCCCCCGGGCGGAGCGGAGCGCACGACGAACTCCGTGCCGCGACCGCCTGCTCCACATCATCGGGCAGGTCCCGGAACCGCTGCCGGGACCGCAGAACCGCGGCAGCGTAACCGGCGGTCCGCAAAAGGGCGGGCGGAACCCCGGGCTGGTAGATCCGCAGCACCCGCGCCTGCTCATACAGCGGCGTGGACGCCTCCTGACGGCGCCGCAGGCCGGTGCGGAGCTGGCGCCGCCACTCCACGTACGCCGACTCGATACCGCGCACGGTGGCGATCAGGTCGGCGAGCTGGTCGTCGGCGCCGCACTGCCGGCACCAGACCCGCAGGTCGTCTTCGGGGGCGTTACGGGTGCCCAGCTCGACGCGGGTCACCTTGGAGGGGTGCCGGCCGGCCAGGGCGGCGAGCGCCCGCCCGGACAGGCGCGCGTCCTTACGGATCTCCCGCAGGCGGGCGCCGGCCCCTTGGCGGGCCTGCTGAACCTGACCGGACACAGGTCAGGCCACGGGCGGCCGGTAGTCGCCGTGCGAGATCCCCAGCCCCCACAGCAGGTCCCGTACCCGGACGCAGCCGGCCACGACGTCGGGGTCGGTGATGAGTTCCCGGCCGGACGGGCGCCCAACGGCGTCGAAGTAGCCGACGATCACGTCGATGTCGTCGACGAGCCAGAAGTCGTTTCATGATCGAATGGCGTGACGACCTCTCCAGATGGCGGCAGATCGTCACCATCATCAAGCGCCGCATCGAGTCCGGTGAATACCCGCCCGGACGGATGCTGACCGAGTGCGCGTTTATGGAGGAATTCGGCGTCGCCGAAGTCACCGCGCGCAAGGCGTTCGCCGGCCTGCGGGAGAGGGGACTCGTCTACACGCGTCACGCCCTGAGGAGTTTCGTCGGCCCGGAGCTGGAGGAGGAGTGGCGGTCATAACGAAGCCCCCGGCCGCGAAGCGCGGGACGGGGGTTGAGCTGCGAAGATAATGCAGGAAATTAAACCATCTGATTCTTGAGGTATGCGGATACCGCGTTTCCTGCTGATCTGCGGTTCGTATGCGGCTAATTATTCTTTAATCCGTAGTCAGATGCTCTATACGTTGAGCTACGGCCTCGCGCCGTGTAAGCAGTCATGGCGAGTTGCGAGCGGTGCCTCGAACCGGTTCCGGATCCGGCTTCGGGGGGCTTGGGGGATCCGGCGTGTGGACCGGGGGCCTACCGCCTATCCGAGAGGAGGGGATCTCTGGGGTGGGGGCGGTACGGCGAGGCGTGGTCGGGGGGCGGAGGTGAGGGGGCCGGGAAGTACGGGGGAGACGGGTCATGGAAAGACGGGGGCGTTTTGACTCAATCGTGCTTGCCCGGGTCTGGGGGCGGGGGTGGAGTCGATTAGTAGCGGGTTCGAGGAGAGGGGGAACCCATGAGCTTCGTGCAGGTCATCGAATTCGACACCACCCACGAGCAGGAGATCCAGCGGGCGATGGACGAATGGCGGGACACGACCGAGAACGAGCACACGGTCACGCACACGACTCTCACTCGTGATCACGCGCGTCCCCACCACTACGTCGCCATCGTCGAGTTCCCGTCCTACGAGGAGGCGATGCGCAACAGTGGCATGCCGGAGACCGAGGTGCTGGCCCGGCGCATGCGGGACCTGTGCGACGGGGCGCCCCGCTTCCTGGATCTCGACGTCATCCGGGATGAGGATCTCTGATCCCGGGGTTCGAGGTCGTCCGGGGTGAGCGTCTCCGACTCCGGGGTTCGAGGTCGTCCGGGATGAGGCCCGATCGATCCCGGGATGGGTTGACCCGGGGCCGGTCTTGCCTGCGTCCATTTTTCTGGGGCGGGGCGGGGCGGGGCGAGGGGATGGCCCTTCCTTCGGATCGTGGAGTTCTGGCCTAAGGGGGAGGCCGGGGGAGACCAGACGCGGTTTTGATCCGGAGTTTCGAGCCGGTGCGGTGCGCGTCGTGCGAGAGCCCGGGAAATTGAGATGCCCGTCGCGAAAACGGGCGGGTACCCTACGCGAGGACCGTAGGAGGGGTTTGTCGTGGGGCACGTTGAGGTCGGGCATCTGACATATGTTTTGCCGGATGGGCGGCCGTTGCTGAACGACGTGTCCTTCCGGATCGGTGAAGGGGTCAAGGCGGCGCTCGTCGGGCCCAACGGGGCCGGCAAGACGACGCTGATGCGGCTGATCGCGGGGGATCTGCAGCCGGTCGAGGGGAGTGTCGCGAGCTCCGGCGGGCTTGGGGTCATGCGCCAGTTCATCGGCAGCATCCGCGATGGGCGGACCGTGCACGATCTGCTGGTCAGTGTCGCCCCCCAGCGCGTACGGCAGGCGGCCGAGCGGCTCGACGCCGCCGAGCTCGTGATGATGGAGCGCGAGGACGAGAAGGCCCAGATGCGCTACGCGCAGGCCATCACGGACTACACCGATGCGGGCGGCTACGACATCGAGGTGCTCTGGGACACCTGCGCGATGGCCGCGCTCGGCATTCCGTACGACGACTGCAAGTATCGCGAGGTCAACACTCTGTCGGGTGGTGAGCAGAAGCGGCTGGTGCTGGAGGCGCTGCTGCGGGGGCCGGACCAGACGCTGTTGCTGGACGAGCCGGACAACTATCTGGACGTCCCGGGCAAGCTCTGGCTGGAGCAGGCGCTCCGCGAGACGCCCAAGACGGTGGTTTTGGTCAGCCATGACCGGCGGCTTCTGGCCAACGCGGCCGATCGGATCGTCACCGTCGAGTCGGGCAACATCTGGGTGCACGGCGGGGGGTTCACCACCTATGCCCAGGCCCGCCGGGAGCGTAACGAGCGGCTCGACGAGTTGAAGAAACGCTGGGACGAGGAGCACGCCAAGCTCAAGCGCCTGGTGGCCATGCTCAAGCAGAAGGCGAAGTACATGGACACCATGGCCGCGGCCTATCACGCGGCCCAGACGCGGTTGCGCAGGTTCGAGGAGGCCGGACCGCCGGAGGCGGCGCCCAGGGAGCAGTTCATCAGCATGCGACTGCGCGGCGGCCGGACGGCCAAGCGGGCGGTGATCTGTGAGGAGCTGGAGCTGACCGGCCTGATGAAGCCGTTCGACCTGGAGATCTGGTACGGCGAGCGGGTCGCGGTGCTGGGCTCCAACGGCTCGGGCAAGTCGCACTTTCTCCGCCTTGTCGCCGGGGAGGGTGTCAGGCACACCGGCGTGGCCAGGCTCGGTTCCCGGGTCGTCCCGGGGCACTTCGCGCAGACCCACACCCGTCCTGAGCTCATCGGCCGGTCGCCCTGCGAGATCGTCATGACCGAGCACGCCCGCCTGAAGAACGAGGCGATGAAGGCGCTGTCCCGCTACGAGCTGGCCGGGAACGTCGCCGAGCAGCGGTTCGAGACGCTCTCCGGTGGCCAGCAGGCGCGGCTGCAGATCCTGCTGCTCGAACTGTCCGGCACCACGTTGCTGCTGCTGGACGAGCCGACCGACAACCTCGACCTGGCCAGCGCGGAGGCGCTGCAGGAGGGGCTGAACGCCTTCGACGGGACCGTGGTCGCGGTCACCCACGACCGTTGGTTCGCCGACGACTTCGATCGCTATCTGGTCTTCGGTTCCGACGGGAGGGTCTACGAGTCCTCCGAACCCGTCTGGGACGAGACGCGGGTGGTCCGCCCGCGTTAGAGACCCGAGAGGCCCTTTCGCGCCGGCACTCCGACGCGCTGGTGCCGGCGCCCCGGGTCCTCGCCGCGGGAGGCGCCGCGCTCTGCACCTCAAGCGCGAACGCGACGGTGGTCGTTCTCGCGGGGGAGAAGGAGTGCGGGCGCGCGAGCTGGGATCACCTGGTCAATGGCCCTGGGAGCGCCGCTGGGCACCGTCGTCGGCAGCGCCCTGGGCTGTCCGGCGCCGTCGGCGCCGTCGGACCGACCACGTTCGGCGCGGCCTCTCTTCCGCTGATCGCCGCGGCACTCGTCCTCCTCGCGGCGGTTCTCATCTGGATCAACGGGCGCGGCGGGGAATCCGGCCGACGCCGCCGCGACCCCGTGTGGCGCGATTACGGTGAAGCCGTGGTCTCGCGCGGGCACCGCCATGACTCATGATCACCTACATGGTGGCGCATTGCCCCCCGAGACCGCCGTGTTAAAGAATTTGCCCGACCTGAGCGTGTCCGGTGGAGAGGGGCACGTTCACGGGTTATGACGACTAGGTGACGCACAGTACCCGAATCGTCAGCGCTCTGGCTCTGCTGCTCCTGGTCGGCTGCTCCAGCTCCGAGGAGCAGGCGGCCCCGCTCCGGCCGCTCGCGGTCGCCGAACAGGTCTCGTCCATCCTCAAGAAGGACGGCGGGTACGTGGTGAACTGGGCCGGCGTGCTCACCAACAGCAATCCGTGGCACTTCGGCGAGCACGTGGTGGCCACGGTGATCGCCAAGGACGCCGCGGGCAAGGAGGTCGTCCGGCTGGAGCAGCCGCTGGACGCGGTGCCGCCCGCGGGTTCGCTCCCCTTCAGCGGCGAGGTGGTCGCCTCGGAGAAGCCGTCCCAGGTGAGCATCGACTATCGGCCCGCCGAGTGGCGGCAGGCGGCGCGGATCGTCTCGGCCTTTCAGCCGTTTCCCATCTCCGACGTGATGACCGTGCGCAGGAACGACGGTTATCTCGTCGTCGGATACGTGAGCTCGCCGTACCGGCTGCCGGCCGGCAGCCTGGCGGTCACCGCTCTGCTACGGGACAAGCAGGGCAAACTGCTCGGAGGTGGGAGCACGTTCGTGGACGACGTCCGCCCCAAGGACACCCGGCGCTTCATCATGAACATCGAGAGCGTGGCGGACACCGGAAAGATCGCCAAGGCCGAGCTGACCGCGCGCACCTGGGGGTCGAGCAGCCGTCCCTATGAGCAGCTGGCCCTGGGCGGCAGCCTCCCGACGCGCATGGTCAAGCCCACGACGGCCGCGTTCCTCAAGGACCGGGGCAGGTATGCCGCCTCCGCCGGGGATGCCCGGCCGTGACCGTTTCCCCGGTGCGTGCCGTACGGCGTGGCGGGCCGGCCGTGCCCGCCGCCTGGAGCTGACGGGCCGGCCTCGGATGCCGCCGAGAATTCCGCCCGCCCCGCCGCCCCTCCCAGGGCCCGTCCCCCCGGGCGTGCCGCCGGCCGTACTGTCGGCTCTGCTGTCGGCTGCGCTGCTGGCGACTGTCCTGTTCGCGGGCGGCTGCGGCGATGTCCGGGGTGCCCCGGACGCCGTCGGGCGGCCGATGCCCAGCAGCGCGCCGATCTCCGCTCCCCCGCTGCCCCCGTTCGTGTCGGTGACGCTCACCCCGGCTCCCGTGCCGGGCCTGGACCTGCCCCCTCGCCCGAAGGTGCTGGTCGTCGGGCTCGACGGGCTGCGCCACGATCGGATCCTCGCCGCGGAGGCGCCGAACCTCCGGCAGCTGATGCGGGCCGGAACCTTCGCCACCGGGCGCCTGGACGTGCTGAAGAAGGTCCGTTCCAGCAGTGGTCCCGGATGGGCGACGGTGCTGACCGGGGTGGCGCCGACCAAGCACGGCGTGCGGAACAACTCCTTCGAGGGTCGACAGTTCCTTAGATATCCCGACTTCCTCACCCGGCTGGAGCGGATCCATCCGAGTCTGCACACCGCGGCCGTGACCACCTGGCAGTCTCTGGTGACACTCGGCGCGGTCGGCGCCCGGATCGACTGGCACGCGGTGAGCCACAACGAGCCCTATCGGGTCGGCGCCAAGGACGCCCTCCTCGTCGACAGGATGACCGACCTGATCCGCACCAGCGAGGTCGACGCCGCCTTCATGCACCTTGAGGTCACCGACGTCGTCGCGCACCAGTCGGGGGTGCTCGGCACCGCCTACCTGGAGGTGATCGATTTGGTGGACGGTTATCTGGGCCGGCTGTTCGGCGCCATCAGGGCGCGACCGGCCTTCGCCGGGGAGCGGTGGACGGTCATCGTCACCACTGATCACGGGCACCGGGACGAGGGAGGTCACGGTGGCGACTCCCCCGAAGAGCGCAGCGTCTTCGTGCTGGCCGCCGGGCCGGGGATCGCGCGCGGGGTCCGCAGGCGAGACGCCCGTCAGGTGGACGTGGCGGCCACCGTCTTCGCCCAGCTCGGCATTCCCATCCCCGAAGATCTGGACGGCAGACCGCTCAGCGCAATAGATGGTGGAAAATAACTATTCATCGTGATTTATCACTGCATGCCGCACGGCGTGGTTTTCTGTCAAGGTTGACAGTATGTATAGATTCGATGTCAATCTATAGAAGCCACTGGAACCAGCAGTTACCAAACCATTACCCTCAGTTACATGAATGACCGCGTTCTGGTCGAATCCCTGCGGGCGAGTGATCCGGGTGCCCTGGCGGCCCTCTACGACACCCACGCCGGAGGCGTCTACCGATACTGCCTGCTCATGACGGGTGGCGCGGACGGCGCCCAGGTGGCTCTCCGAGACACCCTGATCGCGGCCGAGGCCCATGTGGACGCGCTCGCCGACCCGGACCGGCTGGGGGTGTGGCTGTACGCGCTCGCCCGGGGGGAGTGCGTACGGCGGCGCCCGGCGGTCGTCCAGAACGCGCGGGTTCCGGGCCGGGTCGCCGACCACCCGGTGGCGCGGGGGGCGGTGACCGACGGGGACGGCGACACCCGGCTGACGGCGATGGCCTGGAACGCCGTCCGGGGGCTGTCCCCTGAGGAGCTGGAGGTCCTTGAGCTGGCCTCCCGGCACGGCATGGCCGCCGCCGATCTCGCGGTCGTGCTGGGGGTCGGCGACGAGCGGGCCGCCGCGATGTACGGGGCCGCCCGGGAGCGGCTGCGGGACCTGGTCACCGTGGAGATCCTCACCCACCGGGACCCGTACGGCTGCCCGGGCCGGGTCCGGATCCTGGCGGAGGCGTCCGGCGAGCTCACCCCCGAGACGCGCGAGCGGATGATCCGGCACGTCGACCGCTGCGACACCTGCTCCCCGTGCCGGGCGAAGCAGGTTTCCGCCGACAAGGTCTTCGGCCTGCTGCCCCCGACGGCGCTGCCGGAGACGTTGCGGATACGGGTGATGAGCTCCTTCGCCGACCCCGAGCTCGCCCCCTATCGGCGCTACGTCGCCCGCCGGGTCGGCGCGCTCGACGCCGCAGGCTTTCCCGTCGCGAGGACCGGCGGGAGCCGTCGGTGGCCTCATGCGCTGGCCGGCGCGGTGGCCGCGGCCGGCGCGGCGGTCGCGATCGGGCTGATCTTCACCCAGTTCGGGGGCGATCTCGACGGGATGACCCCCGACGACAGACCGGGGGTGCACCCGGTGACCGGAAGGTCGCCGGGGGTCCGATCGTCCTGGACCACCGAGCCCGACGGCGTCTCCGGGTCCCTGAACCCTCTGTACCGGGACGCGTTCACCGATCCGGTCGGCCCCGCCGGGCTGAGCGGGCCGACCCCCGCCGCCGGACCCGAGGCCAAGATCGGTCCAAGCGGCCCGCGGCCTGTCCCGGAGCTCACCTCGACCGGGCGGGCGGGGGATGAGACGGGTGACGGGGCCGGTGACGGGTCATCGGGGGACGGGCCGGGGGAGAAGACGGGCGACGGGGTGGTCGACGGGCCGGGTGACGGGCTGGGCAACGGGGCCGTGGAAGGGCAGGAGGAGCAGGGGAAGGGGCCGGGCGAGGGCCAGGCCGAGGGCCAGGGCGCCGGCGACTCCGCCGGGCCCGAGCGGCCCGCCGTATCCGAGAGTCCCGACCCGTCACACGAGCATCAGGGGGGCAGGCCGACCCCGCGGTCCTGCGAGACCGCCCCGCAGCACTGCGCGACGACTCCCCGGCCGACACCGGCCGGCCCGGCACCCGCCCCGGCGCCGCCAAGGCCGAAGCCGTCACCGAAGCCGTCACCGAAGCCGTCACCGAAGCCGTCACCGAAGCCGTCAGCGACGGCCTCTCCGCCGGCGGCCACTCCCGAGTCGACGGCGGCGACCTCCAGGCCGGTCCCCCCGGCCTCGAAGCCCACACCTCAGGAACCGGCTCCGGCGGCCACGCCCGCCCCGCCCAGGTAGCCGGGACCTTCCGCCCCCTCCGCTCCACCTGCCCGGCTCCACCCGCCCGGCGCGGTGACCGTGAATGTTCATCGGGGCGCGCGTCGTTCACCGGCGCCGGTCAGGCCGGTGCCGCCGCTCGCCGTATCGGTGCGGTGGGGTGGGCGCCGGTCCGGTGAGCCGCCCGTGGCTCGATCGGCCACTCCGCCCGGTGTGTACGGGTGCCTTGTCGCGTCGCCGGCGGCTTGTCGCGGAGACCTCTTTTCCACCGCCCTCCGGTGGTCTTGGCGTGCTTTCCGATATTCCCGCGCCCTCTCGGTGTCCATCCGGCGCGCGCTTGACGCTGATCCGGCGCCTCCGTTGTTGCTCACCGTTTCCCATTGTTTCCCGCTGTTTCCACGGCGCTCTCCGGTCTCTTCTCCGGTGCTCTTCCCGCCTCTTCCGCTGCCTCTTCTACCGGTTAGAAATCCCATCCGACCTGCACTGATCACAATATGTGAGTTACATGTGTGCGAAGAGTGACCAGGGGGAATCTTGAGTCAAGCAGGCTGTCATGCAGTGACACATAGTGATAAGCGCTGATTCGGGAGAGGAAAATATGCACTCTCTGGAGGTAGGTCCCGGTCGTGCCACCGCTCTGGTGACAGGACTGGCCTGTTGCCTGGTCATGACCATTGGTGTTCCCGCGGACGCCCGGCCTCGTCACAACGGCCCGTCTGCCGACGAGGTCGCGGAGGCGAGATCCAAAGCCGTCGAACGGAGTAAACAGCTGGGCGTCGTCACTGCCCTGCTCGCCAAGGCCCGGACCCGGTTGGAGGAGCTGACCGTCCGGGCAGGGGAGGCCGGGAAACGGGTCGAGGGCCTCGGCGCCGGATCGGGTGCCGCGGAGAACCTCCCCGGCCCCTCCGGGAAGGCGAGCGATCGGACGGGCGGCGCCCTGACCGGGCTGGAGGGGGCTGAACCGTCCCAGTCGGTGGTCTCCGGACGGCTGGACGAGGGGCGGGAGACCCCGGCCGGGCCTCAGGCCCAGGCGGTCTCCCACGACAACCCGGGGGCGGCCGTCCCCCCCGACGGCCCGGGGGTGGCGGTCGCCCCCCAGGACAATCAGGCGGCGGCCGTACAGGTGGTCGCGGCGGGGACGACGGCTGCGGCGGCGGCTACGACGGAGGCCGTGGCGAGGGCCGCGGCCGAGCAGGCCGCGGCGGCCGTGACCAGGCAGGCGGCGGAGGTCCGGCGGCTCATCGGAGAGCGGGCCCGCCTCCTGGTGGAGACCGAGGCGGCGCGGAGCGCCGCGGACCGGCTGGTCGAGCGGCGGCAGACGGCCCAGGAGAAGAGCAGGGTCGCCAGGGACCGCGCCAGATACGGCAGGTACCGGGCCGCCGCGATGGCGAGGCTGAGGGCGCGGGCCGTCGTGGCCCGTAAGGACACCGCGCCGACCTGGGCGCTCAACAAGTCATCCGGGTCGGCGCCCGGCGACATCGCGGCCGACTGGGCGCTCACCCAGATCGACAAGCCGTACCTGTGGGCGGGAGCGGGCCCCCGCAGCTATGACTGCTCGGGGCTGACCATGCAGGCGTGGGCGCGGGTCGGAGTCAAGATGGGCCACTGGACGGGCACCCAGTGGACCTCGGGCCGGCACGTGCGGCTCAATCGGCTGCGCCGGGGTGATCTGCTGTTCTTCGGCCGCCGTACCCGCAACCACACCGGCATCCGGCACGTGGGGATCTATATCGGCAGGGGCCTGATGGTGCACGCCCCGCGGACCGGGGACGTCGTCCGGGTCGCGCCGATGTGGCGCAGGGACCTCATCGGCGCGACCCGTCCGGCGTGATGCTCAGTGCTGCTGACTCTCGGCGCGCTTGATGGAGCGCACGATCTCCTCCTCGGCCTCGACCCGGCCGACCCAGTTGGCGCCCTCGACCGACTTGCCCGGCTCCAGGTCCTTGTAGACCTCGAAGAAGTGCTGGATCTCCAGGCGGTCGAACTCGGCCACGTGGTGGATGTCGCGGATGTGCTCCATCCGGGGGTCCGTGGCGGGGACGCAGAGAACCTTGTCGTCGCCACCCTTCTCGTCGGTCATGCGGAACATGCCGACCGCGCGGCACTTGATCAGGCAGCCGGGGAAGGTCGGCTCCTGAAGCAGCACCAGGGCGTCGAGGGGGTCTCCGTCCTCGCCCAGGGTGTCCTCGATGAAGCCGTAGTCGGCGGGGTACTGCGTCGAGGTGAAGAGCATCCGGTCGAGCCTGATCCTCCCGGACTCGTGGTCCACCTCGTACTTGTTCCGTTGCCCCTTGGGAATCTCAACGAGAACGTCGAACTCCACCGCTGTTCCTCCGCTCAAGCCCCCCGAGCACCCGGGTGGGCGTTAGTGTCTCGTAGACGTAATACCTGTTGGGTACCGATTGGTGAAAGGTCGGCGACGTGATGCGGCGCGAGCGGTGGGTGGCCTTGGTCACTCTCGTCTTGCTGCAGCTGTTCGTCGTCGCGGCCGGCGCCCACCTGCTCACCAGCGATGTGCTGGTCGAGAAGGCGCCCGAACCGGTCGCTTCGGCTGAGTCGCCTCCCGCCCCGGTCATCACCGCGGGTCCGGTGCTGGCCGCGGGGGGGAGCGGACCTCTCCCTGCCAAGGGTACTTTGGCCGGGCGGCTCACCAAGGCGCTGGGGGACCCCGCGCTGGGAGATCGAGTCGGAGCAGCCGTTCTCGACGCCGAGACGGGTGCCGTGCTGTTCGGCAGCGGCGAGGAGACGGGCATCACCCCGGCCTCCACCACCAAGGTCGCCACCTCGGTCGCCGCGCTGGCCTCCCTGGGCCCCGACGCCAGGATCGGCACCCGCGTGGTGCGCGGCTCCGCGCCGAACTCGATCATCCTGGTCGGCGGGGGCGACCCCACCCTGACCGCGGCCACGTCGTCCGCCCTGGCCGCTCGGCCCGTCTATCCCCAGCCCGCCTCGCTGGCCACCCTCGCCCTGCGGACGTCCAAGGCGCTCAAGGCCGTGGGGGTGACCAAGGTGACCGTGGCCTACGACGACGGCCTCTACACCGGGCCGCGCACCGCCTCGACCTGGAAGCCCGGCTACGTGCCCGAGGGCAGCGTCGCCCCCGTCACGGCACTCATGATCGACGAGGGCAGGGCCGCCCCGGGCAGCCGCCGCCGGGTCTCCGACCCCTCCCGTGCCGCGCACGCGGCGTTCGTGTCGCTGCTGTCGAAGTACGGTGTCGCGGTCTCCAAATCGGCTCCCCGCGCCAAGGCCCCGGCCGACGCCGCCGAGCTCGCCAGGGTCGACTCGGCACCGGTCTACGCGCTGGTCGAGCGGGCGCTGACGCTCAGCGACAACGACCTGTCGGAGGCACTGGCCAGGCAGGTGGCCGTCAAGGAGGGCCGGCCGGCCTCCTTCGACGGCGCCGCGGTGGCCGTCCGGCAGGTGCTGGCCCGGCTGAAGGTCGCCGACGGCGTGCGGGTCTTCGACGGCAGCGGGCTGTCGCCGAGGAACCGCATCGCCCCCGCGGGGCTGGCCCGGCTGGTCGCGGCGGCTGCCTCTCCGGCCAACCCGCACCTGCACCCGATCATCAGTGGCATGCCCGTCGCCGGATTCACCGGCACCCTCGGTCATCGGTTCGGTAAGAACGACTCCGCCCACGGCCTGATCCGCGCCAAGACCGGCACCCTCGACGGGGTCAGCGCGCTGGCCGGCATGACCACCACGCGAGACGGGCGGCTGGTGACGTTCGCCTTCATGGCCGACGACGTTCCCGCGGGCTGGGGGAGGGCGGAGGCGGCCCTCGACCGGCTCGCCGCGACCGTCGCCGCGAGCTGACCGGAGGTTCGGACCGCGCGGACGGACCGGAGACCACGTACGGTGGACGGTATGCAGGTGATCGACTGGGATCTTGCCGTAGCGACCGGAACGCGCCTGGTGCGCCCCGGGCCGCAAGTGAGCCGAGAGGAGGCCCGCCGGGCGGTCACGGAACTGCGCCGACTCTCCCGGGTGGCCGAGGGGCATGTCCGGGAATTCACCCGAATCGACACCGAGACCGCGCCGCAGCCCGCGACCATCGTCGACCGGCCCGGCTGGATCAAGGCCAATGTCGAGGGCTTCCGAGTGGTGCTGGAGCCGCTGACCGAGCGGATGGCCACGCGTAAGGACCAGACGCCGGCGATCGTGTCCGCGGTGGGCTCGCGCATCACCGGGGTGGAGGTCGGCGCGGTGCTGGCCTTTCTCGCCTCCCGTGTCCTCGGCCAGTACGAGCTGTTCCTGCCGCCCGACCCCTCGGGCCGGGAGGCCGTCGGCCGTCTCACCCTGGTCGCGCCCAACATCGTCCACGCCGAGCGGGAGCTCAACGTCGACCCGCACGACTTCCGGCTCTGGGTCTGCCTGCACGAGGAGACCCACCGGGTGCAGTTCACCGGCGTGCCCTGGCTCCGGGAGTACGTCCGCTCGCAGATGACGGAGTTCCTTCTCGCCTCCGACATGGATCTCAGCACGCTCCTGGACCGGCTCCGCTCGGCCGCCGACGCGGTCGCCGACGCCGTCAGGGGCGGCGAGGGCAACCTGATCGACGCGATCCAGACCCCCGAGCAGAAGGAGTTCCTCGACCGGCTCACCGCGGTGATGACCCTGGTCGAGGGGCACGGCGACTATGTCATGGACGCGGTCGGCCCCTCGGTGGTCCCCTCGGTCGCCGAGATCCGCGCCAAGTTCCACCACCGCCGTGAGGGCGGCTCCCGCCTGGACCGCACGGTCCGCAGGCTGCTCGGCGTCGACCTCAAGATGAAGCAGTACGCTGAAGGGTCCACTTTCGTCCGCACCGTGGTCGAACGGGTGGGCATGGATGGTTTCAACAAGGTCTGGACCTCCCCGGAGACCCTCCCGACCCAGGAGGAGATCAGCGGCCCGGAGCGCTGGATCGCCAGGGTGATCGGCGCCCCGGCTCTTCCCGAGGCCGAAGCCCCTCCCGAGGCCGACACCCCGGCCCTTCCCGAAACCGGCGGCACGGCCGGCCCCGAGGCCGGAGGCGCGGCCGGCTGATCCGGGGGCCGGAGGCGCGGGCGCACGGCCGGAGACCGGACAATGGCGGTCATGGGTCCGCCTCCCGCCGTCGCCGATGTCCGCCGTGCCGTACGGCTCGCGCTGGACGACCTGCCTTCGGGCTCCCTCGTGCTGGTCGCCTGCAGCGGCGGCGCCGACTCCCTGGCGCTGGCCGCCGCCGCGGGGTTCGTGGCCCCCCGTGCCGGGTTCTCGGCCGGCCTGCTCACCGTCGATCACGGCCTGCAGGAGGGTTCCCCGCGGCGGGCCGCCGACGTGGTACGGCTCGCCGCCGTCCTCGGCCTCGCCCCCGCCGAGGCGCTGAGCGTCTCGGTCGGAACCGAGGGCGGCCCCGAGGCCGCGGCCAGGAGGGCCAGGTACGCCGCGCTCTCGGAGGCGGCGGGGCGGCTCGGGGCGGACGCCGTGCTTCTCGGGCACACCATGGACGATCAGGCGGAGACGGTGCTGCTCCGGCTGGCCAGGGGGAGCGGGACGCGGTCGCTGGCGGGGATGCCGGCCAGGGCGGGGCTGTATCGCAGGCCGCTGCTCGGACTCGGCCGCCGGACGACCGTGGCGGCCTGCGCGGGGCTCGGGCTGAGTCCGTGGGACGACCCGCACAACCTCGACCCCCGCTACAGCAGGGTCAGGGTCCGGGAGCGGCTGCTGCCCGCGCTGGAGGACGAGCTCGGCCCCGGTGTCGCCGAGGCGCTCGCCAGGACCGCGACCCTGTGCCGGGACGACGCCGACGCCCTCGACGGCTGGGCCGACGCCGCCTACGCGCGGGCCGTCGTCCATGATTCAGCTCTTAGCGATATCGGCGCGGTGGTGCTGGCCGTACCGGAGGTCGAGGGGTTGCCCGCGGGGGTGCGGCGGCGGGTACTACGCCGGGCGGCGATCGAGGCGGGGTCGCCGCCCGGTACGCTCTCCGCGTCGCACGTGCTTCAGGTGGACCGTCTGGTCACCGGATGGCGCGGGCAGCGGCGTGTGGAGGTTCCCGGGGGGGTTGGAGCGGTCCGCCGATATGGCACGCTGATATTCGCCAGACAGCCAGCAAGTCCCGTCTCGTAAGGAAAAATCCCAGGTGGACGCAGCCGACATGGGCAAGGACCTCGCGCGGGTCCTGATTCCGGAGGAAGAGCTCCAGACCAAGATCAAGGAGATTGCGGGCCGGATCGACGAGGACTACGCGGGCAAGGACCTGCTGATCGTGGGCGTCCTGAAGGGCGCGGTCATGATCATGGCCGATCTGGCCAGGGCGTTGCACCTGCCGGTCGAAATGGACTGGATGGCCGTCTCGTCTTACGGGGCCGGCACCAGGACCTCGGGTGTGGTGCGGGTGCTGAAGGACCTGGACACCGACATCGCCGGCCGCCACGTGCTGGTCGTCGAGGACGTCATCGACTCCGGGCTGACCCTGTCGTGGCTGGTGCACAACCTGAAGTCGCGCAACCCCGCCTCCGTGGAGATCTGCGCCGCGCTCCGCAAACCGGACGCGGTCAAGGTGCCGATCGACGTGAAGTACATCGGTTTCGACATTCCAAACGAGTTTGTGATCGGTTACGGTCTCGACTACGCGGAGCGATATCGTAATCTCCCCTTCATCGGGACGCTCGCCTCGCATGTGTACGGCGCGAGTTGAAAAAGTACGCCCTGGGCGAAGCGGGCTCTCCGCGAACACGACATTGGTCATAGCGGAGGGGAACACGCGCCCACCTGACGTACGTTGGTAGGGCAAAGCCGGTACTGTCCGGGCAGTTACTCTGCGCGGCGCGCCGGTGTACCTTCGGACAACCGAGGAGATGGCCCCCCGCGTCATCCCTCGGTAGTCAGTTGGAGCGGTTAGGGATACCGCGAACCCCGGGTCCGCCCGGGGTTGCCAGGCCATGGTCAGGAAGGGACGGGCCCGCCGGGGTTCCGCATCGGATGGATCTCAAGCGATTTACACGTGGGCCACTGCTGTGGATCCTGGGCATCGTCGTGCTGCTCCTGCTCGTCACCACGATGTGGGGCGGCGACGGCAACTACACGAAGGCAGACACCTCCAAGATCGTTAGTTGGATCGACGAGGGCAAGGTCTCCAACGCGAAGATCATCGACAAGGACCAGCGCATCGAGGTCACTCTGACCGACAAGCAGCGCTACTACTCCTCGTGGGTGACCGGCCAGGGCGTCCAGCTCGCAGACCGGCTCGAAACCGCCGTGAAGAACGGCAAGCTCGCAGGTGGCTACACCGTCGACGTGCCGAAGGAGAACTTCCTCCTCGGCCTCCTGGTGAGCTTCCTGCCGATCGTCATCATCGTGCTGCTCTTCCTGTTCATCATGAACCAGATGCAGGGCGGCGGCTCCCGGGTGATGAACTTCGGCAAGTCGAAGGCCAAGCTCATCACCAAGGACACCCCCAAGACCACCTTCGCCGACGTCGCGGGTGCCGACGAGGCCATCGAGGAGCTCCAGGAGATCAAGGAGTTCCTCCAGGCCCCGGCCAAGTTCCAGGCGATCGGCGCGAAGATCCCCAAGGGCGTTCTGCTGTACGGCCCGCCGGGAACCGGCAAGACCCTGCTCGCCAGGGCCGTCGCCGGTGAGGCCGGTGTGCCGTTCTACTCCATCTCCGGCTCCGACTTCGTCGAGATGTTCGTCGGTGTCGGCGCCTCGCGAGTCCGCGACCTGTTCGAGCAGGCCAAGGCGAACGCTCCGGCGATCATCTTCATCGACGAGATCGACGCGGTGGGCCGCCACCGCGGCGCCGGCCTCGGCGGTGGTCACGACGAGCGCGAGCAGACGCTGAACCAGCTTCTCGTCGAGATGGACGGCTTCGACGTCAAGGGCGGCGTGATCCTGATCGCCGCGACCAACCGGCCCGACATCCTGGACCCGGCCCTGCTCCGTCCCGGCCGCTTCGACCGCCAGGTCACCG
This sequence comes from Streptosporangium sp. NPDC006007, assembly GCF_040614315.1. NCBI lineage: Bacteria > Bacillati > Actinomycetota > Actinomycetes > Streptosporangiales > Streptosporangiaceae > Streptosporangium > Streptosporangium sp. NPDC006007. The sequence continues at coordinate 18,089 of NZ_JBEXUG010000054.1, forward strand.
TCGACCGTCCCGACCTGGAGGGCCGCAAGGGCATCCTGCGGGTGCACGGCAGGGGCAAGCCGTTCGCCGAAGGGGTGGAGCTCGACGTCATCGCCCGCCGGACGCCCGGTTTCACCGGCGCCGACCTGGCCAACGTGATCAACGAGGCCGCGCTGCTCACCGCGCGCGCCGACCAGAAGCTGATCACGATGGAGATGCTTGAGGAGTCCATCGACCGCGTGATGGCCGGTCCGGAGCGCAAGACCCGCGTCATGTCGGACCAGGAAAAGAAGATCATCGCGTACCACGAGGGCGGTCACGCCCTGGTCGCGCACGCGCTGCCCAACTCCGACCCGGTTCACAAGATCACGATTCTGTCCCGTGGCCGCGCCCTCGGTTACACGATGACGCTGCCGATGGAGGACAAGTTCCTCGCGACGCGCTCGGAGATGATGGACCAGCTCGCGATGCTGCTCGGCGGCCGTACGGCGGAGGAACTCGTCTTCCACGAGCCCACCACCGGTGCCGCCAACGACATCGAGAAGGCCACCTCCATAGCGCGCCGCATGGTCACCGAGTACGGCATGAGCGAGCAGCTCGGCGCCCGCAAGTTCGGTTCGGGCAACGCCGAGGTCTTCCTCGGCCGGGAGATGGGCCACGAGCGCGACTACTCCGAGAAGATCGCCTCCACGATCGACGAGGAGGTGCGCCGCCTCATCGAGGCGGGCCACGACCAGGCCTGGGAGATCCTCGTCGAATACCGCGACGTGCTCGACAACCTGGTGCTCGAACTCATGGAGAAGGAGACCCTCTCCCGCCAGCAGGTGGTGGAGATCTTCGCTCCGGTCGTGGTCAGGGAGAAGCGCCCCTCCTACTCCGGCTACGGCAAGCGGCTCCCCTCGGACCGCCCGCCGATCCTGACTCCGAAGGAGCAGTCCGGCAACGGGGCGCTCCCCGCGGGGGCCGGCCACACCGACTCCGTGCCCAGGGACGGTAATTAAGCGTGAGTGTCAAGCTCCTCCAGGTCGACTCCGACCGGCTGGAGAAGGCCGTTCGTGAGATCCTCATCGCGATCGGTGAGGATCCCGACCGGGACGGCCTTCAGGAGACCCCGGCGCGTGTCGCCCGCGCCTACGCCGAGCAGTTCGCCGGGCTGGGGCAGACACCCGAGGACGTGCTGACCACGGTCTTCGACGTGGATCACGACGAGATGGTGCTCGTCAGGGACATCGAGGTCTACTCGACCTGCGAGCACCACCTGGTTCCCTTCCACGGCGTCGCCCACGTCGGCTACATCCCGAACGAGAAGGGACAGGTGACCGGGCTCTCCAAGCTCGCCCGCCTCGTCGACGTGTACGCCCGGCGCCCCCAGGTGCAGGAGCGGATGACCTCCCAGATCGCCGACGCGCTCATGAAGGTGCTGGAGCCCCGGGGTGTCATCGTGGTGATCGAGTGCGAGCACCTCTGCATGACCATGCGCGGCGTTCGCAAGCCCGGCGCCAAGACCATCACCTCGGCGGTGCGCGGCGACTTCCGTGACAGCGACAAGACCCGGGCCGAGGCGATGGCCCTCATCCTTCGCTGAGCCCTGAGCCCTGAGCCCTGAGCCCTGAGCCCTGAGCCCTGAGCCCTGAGCCCTGAGCCCTGAGCCCTGAGCCCTGAGCCCTGAGCCCTGAGCCTCGGGGGCGGGGCTTGGGCTCTCGGGCCGGAGCCCTTGAACGTAAACACCCCGGCTTCTCCCCAGCCGTCCGCAGCGCCTTGTTCGGACCGTCAGGGCGGCCTGAACAAGGTTTCTGCCTTATGGCCCGGTTCGAAAGCCCTCCGCCCTCCCCACGCTCGGGCTAATATCGCCACACTTGCCAAGGTCCGGCATGCTCCGAGCCCCCCGATCCGGATACTTCGTGACCAGCCGGTCCCGGCCGCGGAGCCCCGCCGGGCAAGCCCGATCGAGGGTGGCGGGGGTACGGCGGGGCCACGGCCGAGTCCGCTGGAGCGCCAGGATCTGGGTGGAGGAAACGCATGGCCGGCAGGCCCCCTGAGCGGTCCGTCGAGCGACGGCCGACCATCTCGCGGTGGACGGGGTGATTCGTTATGCCACAAGCCGGACCCGCGATATGGGCGAAGAGCGGACAACGCCTAGGCTTGTCCGCATGACTACGTGGAAGGTGCCGGGGATGCCCGATGAGGGTCGATGCCTGGTGATGGGCGTGGTCAACGTCACCCCCGACTCCTTCTCCGACGGCGGGCGGTGGTTCGATCCGGCGACGGCCGTACGGCACGGCCTGGACCTGGTCGAACAGGGGGCCGATCTCGTCGACGTGGGTGGGGAGTCCACCAGGCCGGGCGCGGCCCGGGTGTCGCTGGAGGAGGAGCTGGCCAGGGTCGAGCCGGTCATCCGGGAGCTGAGCCGCCACGGTGTCACGGTCAGCGTCGACACCATGCGGGCCGAGGTCGCCCAGGCGGCCGTGGAGGCCGGCGCGAAGCTGGTCAACGACGTCAGCGGCGGTCTGGCGGATCCGGAGATGCCGCGGATGGTGGCCGCGTCCGGGGTGCCGTACGTGGTGATGCACTGGCGGGGCCACAGCCACGCGATGGACAGCCGGGCGGTCTACGGTGACGTCGTCACCGAGGTGCGGGAGGAGCTGTCCAAGCGGGTCGCCTCCGTCCTGGCCGAGGGGGTCGCCGAGGACCAGATCGTGCTTGACCCCGGGTTGGGCTTCTCCAAGAACCCCGAACACAACTGGGCCCTGCTCGCGGGCGTCGACCAGCTCGCCGAGCTGGGCTACCCGCTGATCATCGGGGCCTCGCGGAAGCGTTTCCTGGGGCGCCTGCTGGCCGATCCGGACGGCACTCCGCGCCCCTTCGGCCGCAGTGACGACGCCACGCTCGCCGTGACCGCCCTTGCCGCGGCGGCGGGGGCGTGGTGCGTGCGAGTACACGACGTACGTCCGAACGCGGACGCCGTCCGCGTGGCCGCAGCAGTCCAGAGAGCGAGATCATGAGCGTCGACACCACCGCCGTCGAGACGGTCAACCAGGCGTTCTACACCGCGATCGAGAACGCCGACCTCGATCGGATGACGGAGATCTGGGCCGAGGACATCGACGGCGAGCAGGTCAGCTGCGTGCACCCGGGGTGGCCGATCGTGAACGGACGTCAGGAGGTGCTGCGCTCCTGGGCCCTCATCATGGCCAACACCCCCTACATCCAGTTTGTGCTGACCGACGTCCGTGTCATGGTCCTGGGCGACGTCGCCGTCCTCACCTGTGAGGAGAACATTCTCACCGCGGGCGACGAGGGGGACTCCAGTTTCGCCGCGGGCAAGGTGGTGGCGAGCAACACCTTCGTCAGGGCGGCGGAGGGATGGCGGCTCTGGTTACATCACGGTTCACCTGTGCTGCAGGGCGACGACGACGAGGAGGAGGAAGCCGCGTGACGGATCGGATCAGCGTGAGGGGCCTGCGGGCGCGGGGACGGCACGGAGTGCTGGCCGCGGAGCGGGAGCTCGGCCAGGAGTTCGTCGTCGACGTCACGCTCTTCCTCGACACCGCCCCCGCGGCGGCCGAGGACGATCTGGCCAGGACCGTGGACTACGGGCGGCTCGCCCAGGACCTGGTGAAGGTCGTCGAAGGCGAACCGGTCGACCTGATCGAGACGCTGGCCCAGCGCCTGGCGGACGTCTGTCTCGCCCCCGAGCCGGTGCTGTCGGCGGAGGTGAGCGTGCACAAACCGGCCGCGCCCATCCCGCTGCCGTTCGACGACGTGATCGTGACGATCACCCGGAGCCGGGCATGAAGGTTGTGCTGGCGCTCGGCAGCAACCTGGGCGACCGGTTCGACACGCTCCAGGGCGCGCTCGACTCGCTCTTCGACAGCCGGGAGCTGGAGTTCGTCGCGGTATCCCCGGTCTACGAGACCGACCCGGTCGGCGGTCCGGACCAGGGGGCCTATCTCAACGTGGTGGTGATCGCGCGCAGCGACCTGGAACCCAGGATGCTCCTCGATCGTGCTCAGAGTGTGGAGAACGCCTTCGGCCGGGTCCGGGTGGAGCGCTGGGGAGCGCGCACCCTGGACGTCGATCTGATCAGTGTGGGAAACGTCGTCTCGGACGACCCCGAGCTGACACTGCCGCACCCCAGGGCGCACGAGCGCGCGTTCGTGCTGGTGCCGTGGGTGCGGGCCGACCCGGACGCCGTCCTGGGCGGGCGGTCGGTCGCCGACCTGCTCTCCGGCCTGGACCAGGAGTACGTACGGCTCCGCCCCGACCTGACCCTGCAGAGCCCCGAGTGAGACCGAGCCGTCCCGGCGTGCTCGTCGGCCTCTTCGCGGTGTTCGCGGTCCTCACCTGGGGGCTGCTGAACCCGTTCTACTCGTCGTTGCCCGCCGTACCGTGGACCGCGATCCCGACGGTGTTCCTGCTCGCGCTCGGCGAGGTGTACAGCGGGTGGATGACGAAGGCGAGGATCGAGCGCAGGCCCGACACCAAGCCGGTCGAGCCGCTGGCCGTGGCCCGCCTCGTGGCCCTGGCCAAGGCGTCCGCGTACGCGGGGGCGATCTTCGCGGGGATCTTCGCCGGGTTCACCCTCTACACCGCCGACCTGCTGGAGCGCGGCGTGCCCCGCCGGGACTTCCTGATCGCCGGCGGCTCCTTCATCGCCTGCGTGATCCTGATCTGCGCGGCCGTCTATCTGGAGTACTGCTGCAAGGTGCCCAAGGACTCCGAGGAGGACCACTGACCCCCCGGCCCGCCGAGGGGTGGCACGCCCGTCCGCCGGGGCGTCCGGTCAGAGGGCGTTCCCGGACCCGTTTCCGGTGAGCACCCGTCTCCGGCCGAAGACCAGCAGGAACGGCAGGGTGCAGAGCAGCGGTCCCACGACGGCCAGCGGGCGCTCCAGCCACCAGAACAGGTCGGGCGGGATCCGCGCGCCCGGCGGGCCGCCGGACACCAGCCAGGCCAGTCCCACCCAGACCGCCATGCCGGTGGTGTGGAACAGGAACAGCGGCAGCGCGAACCTGTTGATCGTCTCGTTGGCCCGCTGCCATCCGGAACGCTCCAGCAGGCGCTCCATGAACGGCCGCACCACCTCCACCAGGCCGATCTGGAAGATCAGCAGTGCCACGATGACGAAGGTCGGCGGCGCCATGTTGGACAGCTTGTCGCCGGGCACCCCCACCATCGAGCCCGGGTAGATCCCCGAGTAGACCAGGCCGAAGAGCGCGAACAGGCCGGTCCACAGGGTGGCGACGTCCAGGCGGCGGGGCAGCGCCACCATCCGCTCGTAGAAGAATCCCGCCTGGTGCGCCAGCCCCCAGACCAGCACCATGTTGAGCCAGCCGGCGGCCTCGTAGCCGTACCGCAGCCGCAGCACGTCGACGGTCAGGGCCGCGCCGCCGAGCCAGATGAGGACCAGCACGTCGAAGCGCCGGTGCAGCCAGAGCATGACGGGGAGCAGGGCGATGAGCATGAGGTAGACGCCGATGAACCAGAGCGGGCTGAGCACGAGCAGCACGACCCGGTCGATCCAGTCGATCTCGAACACCCATCGGACGATCCCGCCCACCGCGACCCACGCCCCGGCCAGCGCCAGCGTCGGGATCGACAGGCTCCGGATGCGCCGCCACACGAAGCTCCCGATGCCGATCCCGCGCTCACAGGCCCGGTTCCACGAGAGCAGGTGGACGTACCCGCCCACGTAGAAGAAGATCGGCAACACCTGGAACAGCCAGGTGAGGATCCATAGCCCCGAGGTGAAGCCCAGCGGGCTCGTCGGCGAGGGGCCGTCCGCCCCCCAGCGCAGGATCGTGAACGCCCAGTGCCAGAGCACCACCACGGTCAGGCTGATCGCGCGGAGCCAGTCGACGTACCTGTCCCGCCGCCCGTCCCCCGCGCGGGGCACCGTCTTCGCGCCGTGCTCGATCATGCTGCCCTCCGGCGGGTCACTTGTCGATGTCGCCCACGACGAAGAACATCGAACCGAGAATGGCCACCATGTCGGAGACCAGGTTGCCCGGCAACATCTCGCGGAGCACCTGGACGTTGTTGTAGGACGCCGAGCGGAGTTTCAGCCGCCACGGGGTCTTCTCGCCGCGGGAGACCAGATAGTAGCCGTTGACACCCAGCGGATTCTCGGTCCAGGCGTAGGTGTGGCCCTCGGGAACCTTCAGCACCTTGGGGAGGCGCTGGTTGATCGGCCCCCGGGGCAACTCGCGGAGCCGTTCCAGGCAGGCGTCGGCCAGGTCCAGGGAGACCTTGACCTGCTCCAGCAGCACCTCGAACCGGGCGTTGCAGTCTCCGGCCGACCGGGTGACGACCCGGACCGGCAGCTCGCCGTAGGCCAGGTAGGGGTCGTCCCTGCGCAGGTCGAGGTCGACCCCGGCGGCGCGGGCGATCGGGCCGCTCACGCCGTACTGCATGATCGTCTCGCGGTCCAGCACCCCCACCCCGACCGTGCGAGCCAGGAAGATCTCGTTGCCGGCGATCAGGTGCTCGATGTCGGGCAGGCGCCGCCGCACGTCCGAGACGGCGCGGGAGACCCGCCCCAGCCATCCCAGCGGCATGTCCTCCTTGAGGCCGCCGACCCGGTTGAACATGTAGTGCATCCGCCCGCCGGAGATCTCCTCCATCACCGCCTGGAGGGTCTCGCGCTCCCGGAACGCGTAGAAGACGGGCGTGATCGCGCCGAGCTCCAGCGGATAGGAGCCGAGGAACATCAGGTGGCTGAGCACCCGGTTCAGCTCGGCCAGCAGCGTGCGCGTCCAGACCGCCCTGACCGGCACCTCCATGCCGAGCATCCGCTCCACCGCGAGCACCACGCCCAGCTCGTTGGCGAACGCCGACAGCCAGTCGTGCCGGTTGGCCAGCACGATGATCTGCCGGTAGTCGCGGACCTCGAACAGCTTCTCCGCGCCGCGGTGCATGTAGCCCACGATCGGCTCGGCCGAGGCGATCCGCTCCCCGTCCAGGGTGAGCCGCAACCGCAGCACCCCGTGGGTGGACGGGTGCTGCGGCCCGATGTTGAGGATCATGTCCTCGGTCGCGAGCTCCTTGCCGCGCGCGCCCGCCACGGCGTCCGCTCCGGCCCCGATCCCCACGTTCACTTCCCGGGGCGGCGCGCCCTGGGCACGAGGCTCAGTCATAGGCCCCATGCTGCCACGTCAGACGCGCGAGACGAGATCCCGCAGAGCCGTGATCAGACGGTCGACGTGCTCGGAGGTGGTGCCGATGCCGATGGAGGCCCGGACGGCCGAGGCGGTGGCGTCCTCGCAGCCGCCGTTCCCCGTGCCCAGCAGGTGGCGGACGAAGGGGTGGGCGCAGAACTTGCCGTCGCGGACGCCGATGCCGTACTCACCGGACAGGGCCTCGGCGACCTCACGGGCGGTGAAGCCGTCCACCACGAAGGAGACGATGCCGATGCGCGCGTGGTCCGGACCCCAGAGCGAGAGCTCGTGAACCCCCTCGATCCCGGCGAGACCGGCGCGCAGCCGGCCGAGAAGGCGCTCCTCCTCGTCCACCAGCACGGACCAGCCGGTCGAGGTCAGCGCGTCGCAGGCGGCGGCCAGCGCGATCGCGCCGAGCACGTTCGGCGTACCGGCCTCGTGACGGGCCTCGGGGTCCTCGTGCCAGTGGACGCCGTCGTCGTTCACCGCCCGCACCGCGCCGCCACCCCTCAGGTACGGCTCGGCCCGCGACAGCCAGTCGGCGCGGCCGATCAGCGCCCCGGCCCCGAACGGGGCGTAGAGCTTGTGACCGGAGAAGACCACGTAGTCCAGGCCGAGCGCGGTCAGGTTGAGACGGCGGTGCGGGACGAGCTGGGCGGCGTCGACGAGGACGCGGGCGCCGTGGCGGTGGGCGATGTGGGCCAGGGCGGCGATCGGCCACAGCTCGCCGGTGACGTTGGAGGCGGCGGTCACCACCAGCAGCTTGGGGCCGTCGATCTCGGCCAGGGCCTCGTCCGCGGCGCGGACGGCCTCGCCGGGGAAGGCGGGGATCGCGAGCCGTACCGCGTTGGCCCACGGCAGGAGCGAGGCGTGGTGCTCGGTGTCGAAGACCACGACGGTGGTCCCCTCGGGCAGGCTGCGGGCCAGCAGGTTGGTGGCGTCGGTGGTGTTCCGGGTGAAGATCACCGCGTCGTCGGGGCGGGACCCGGTGAAGGCGCGGACCGTGTGCCTGGCCTGCTCGTAGCGGGCGGTGGTCAGCTGCGAGGCGTATCCCGCGCCGCGGTGGACGCTGGAGTAGGCCGGGAGCGCGGCGGCGACGGCGGCGCTCACCGGCTCCAGACAGGGGGCGCTGGCGGCGTAGTCGAGGTTGGCGTACGGGATCAGCCTGCCGCCCTTGATCGGGACCTCCAGGTCCGAGCCGAGCACGGCGGGGATCCGACGGTCTTGCGAGGCGCGGCTCGCCGGGACGGTCACGGCGGCGGGAACGGCGGGGGTGAAGATCGTCAGTGCGGACACGCCAACTCTCCTTCGAGGTCATCGGACCCCAACCGTGGCGTTGGTGCGTGGAGCCCGCGCTTGCCCGGCACGCTCCGTGCCGGACCAGGTCCTCACCCGGGGCACCCCGCCGCGGACGCGAGGGTTGCCGGCCAGCGAGCCGGGGCTTGTCACTGGCACTCATGACCTACGGGGGGAACTATAACCGACCCCCGCCAGGACTCCGCAAGTCGACAGGGGGCGGAGCAGGCTGACCGTGATCAGGGTCGTTGACGGTGCAAGCGCTATTACCATGCATGTGTGCACTTTGATCCTTGGAATCCGGAATTCGTCGCCCATCCCTACGACGTCTACACGGAGCTGAGGCGGCAGCGGCCGGTCAGCTTCTTCGAGCCGACCGGTCAGTGGCTGGTCGCCCGGCACGCCGACGTCAACGCGCTGCTCCGCGACCGCAGACTCGGCCGCTCCTACCTGCACGTGGCCACCCACGCCGAGTTCGGCCACCCGGACGACCCCGAGTTCCAGGATCTGTTCTGGCGGGTGGTCAGGGCCGGGATGCTGGACGTCGAGCCGCCCGTCCACACCCGGCTCCGGCGCCTGGTCTCCAAGGCGTTCACCCCGCGCATGGTCGAGGCGCTCCGCCCCAAGGTCGCACAGATCGCCGGGGAGCTGGTGGACGCGTTCGTCGAGCGCGGCGGCGGAGACCTCATCGCCGAGGTGGCCGAGCCGCTCCCGGTGACCGTGATCGCCGAGATGCTCGGCGTGCCCGAGGCCGACCGGCACCTGCTCCGGCCCTGGTCAGCCGATATCTGCGGAATGTACGAGCTCAAGCCCTCCATCGAGGCCCAGCACACCGCCGTGCGCGCCGCCCAGGAGTTCTCGGACTACCTCCTCGGCCTGGCGCGCGCCCGCAGGGCCGACCCCGGCGACGACCTGATCAGCGCGCTGGCCCTGGTCGCCGACGAGGGCGACAAGCTCACCGAGGAGGAGCTGGTCGGCACCTGCGTGCTGCTGCTGAACGCCGGGCACGAGGCCACCGTCAACGTCACCGGCAACGGCTGGTGGTCGCTCTTCCGCAACCCGGCCGAGCTGGAACGGCTCCGCGCCGACCACGGCCTGCTGCCCACCGCGATCGAGGAGCTGATGCGCTGGGACACCCCGCTGCAGATGTTCGAGCGCTGGGTTCTGGAGGACATCTCGGTGGGCGGTGTCGACATTCCCCGGGGCACCGAGGTGGCGCTGCTCTTCGGATCGGCCAACCGCGACCCCGAGGTGTTCGCCGACCCCGACCGCCTGGACGTCGGCCGGGTGGACAACCCCCACATCTCCTTCGGCGCCGGTATCCACTTCTGCCTGGGCGCTCCGCTGGCCAGGGTCGAGCTGATGGAGTCCTTCGGCGCCCTGCTCCGCAAGGCACCCAAACTCGAACTCGCCACCGAACCCGCCTGGGGCCCCGGCTACGTCATCCGCGGCCTGACCGCCCTTGAGGTCCGCGTCTGACCGGAACGGGCAAGGGGGCGGGACACACCGACGAGGTCGGCCTGATGACAGCTTCCGCGTAGTTGATCAAAAAGAGTGGCATTTGTTGTGATGTGAGTCCGGGAAGAGGTTGACCGACTCTGGGCCGGTGCTTTGGTGATCCCTCGCTCGAACGGTCTCTCCCCCCCCGGCAGCCGGTGAAATGCCGGTGCCACCATGCCGGGAAGAGGGCGATGGTGGTTCGCCATGGCGATACCTATGATCATCTTTATGCCCGAAGTGACTTTCCGCCCGACCGCTCGCACTCTGCTGGTCGACGACCAGGACAGGCTCCTGCTTCACCGCGCGGTGCTGATCCAGACCGAGAGTCCCTCCTACGCCTGGCTGACCCCCGGTGGTGGTGTCAATGACGGTGAAACTCTGAATCAAGCCGCGGCCCGTGAACTTCGCGAGGAGATCGGGCACTCGGCCGAGCCCCATGAGTTCGGCTTCCCCGTGGCGGTCAGTTCGGGCCACTGGTCGACCGCCGAAGGCCGGGTGTTCTTCGCGACCGACTCTTTCTTCTTTCTCCGCGTTGGAGAACTGGAGGTCGACACCTCAGGTATGGACGACGAAGAACGGGCGCTGACCGACCGCTTCCACTGGTGGACACTGACCGCGCTCAAGGGCGCCGACGAATCAGTCATTCCTATCGGCCTGGCCCCGTTGATGGAACGCCTGCTCGCCGGCGACCTCCCCCACGAGCCGGTCGTCCTCCCCTGGCATCTTCCCGACCTCTCTCGCGAGGAACTCAAGTAATTGACCATTCGGCCACTCCCAGGGGGCGATCAACCTCGCGGCTGTGTCGCACTTCAGGATGCGCCGGTACGGCCGGCCAGGGCATGGAGCTCTGCCGGAAGAGGGCCGGGGGCATAGAGCATGCCGGAGATGAACGTGGTCACCGAGGGGCGGCACGTTTCTTGAGGGGCTGCTCGCTCAGCGGCCAGGAGCGCGCTCACCGCGCGGTCAGGCCGGCCGAAAGCCTCCCATGCGCGGGCGGTGTCGATGCAATAGCGCGCGTATCGCTTCGGGCTGGGCAGCAGACGGGAGCGGACCATCCCCGCGTGCGCGGGGAGCACTCCCGCATCGTGCCGGTGGACCTGATCAGACGGGGACCGTCCCCGCGTGCGCGGGGAGCACACTCCCGGTACACGGTCATGGGGACCCCTTCTGGGACCATCCCCGCGTGCGCGGGGAGCACACCGGACTTCCGGGAGATCTTCAACCACGCCGGGGACCATCCCCGCGTGCGCGGGGAGCACTCCAGCGTGGCGGACTGCGGGCAGGCCCGAGGGGGACCATCCCCGCGTGCGCGGGGAGCACTGCTGATCGAGCATGTTCAGGAGCCGGGCAACGGGACCATCCCCGCGTGCGCGGGGAGCACCGATTAGGTCCGCCGGGGTCAGCTTTTTCGCCAGGACCATTCCCGCGTGCGCGGGGAGCACGCCATGCCGGAGAACAGCTGCGCGGCGTACTGGGGACCATCCCCGCGTGCGCGGGGAGCACGCCGCATATCCAGCAGCCCCAGCATGGCGGTGGGGACCATCCCCGCGTGCGCGGGGAGCACTAGACGCCGGACCCCCGGGTCCGGGAGACCGAGGGACCATCCCCGCGTGCGCGGGGAGCACGGCGGCGACGAGTGCCGCAATTTTGATTTGGAGGGACCATCCCCGCGTGCGCGGGGAGCACTCCCGAATGCCGCTCCAGTACGATTGGAGTTTGGGACCATCCCCGCGTGCGCGGGGAGCACCGGAAGCTGGACGAAGTCGGCCAGACTCTGTGGGGACCATCCCCGCGTGCGCGGGGAGCACATCGAGGGCATACGTGTTCTGCTGGCACCCATGGGACCATCCCCGCGTGCGCGGGGAGCACTCTGCCTGACCTGCGGGGTTGTCGGCGGTGAGCGCGAAATTCGAGCACTTTCGAAGGATCGGACATTTCGGGCGCCACCCGGATTTGTTGTCTCCACGTCCTGCAGCAGGGTAGCCCACGCCTGCCCTGGGACGTGATCGACGCAGCCCGCGCGCACTGGCTCCAGTACGGCGGCCCGCCCGGCTACGGCGCCGCTGTACGGATCACCCCGGGCGGGACGATCCAGCTGCGGCGCGGCCGATGGACGGCCACCACCGGGTAACCGACGGGCCCTCGGGGCATCCCTGTGGACCGCCCTTCCTCCGCGTGCGCGGGGAGCACAGGAACCGGTTCACGGTCATCATCGTGACGCACAAACCATCCGCGCGTGCGCGGGGAGCCATCCGCGCGTGCGGGGGGAGCACGACCGCGACCCGGACGGCGTGAGCGGGAACCGCTCAGACAGGGGTGGTTCCCCGGACGGGGGTGGTTCCCGGACGGCTCGCGGAGCGGATCATCACGAGCCGTCCGCAGGTGGAGGGGCCGCCCCGGCAGGCGGCTTGTTACTCGTCGCGTTTCTGTGTGCTGTCTGCCAGGAGTGCGAGGACTTCGGCCCTGCGGTAGCGGCGGTGGCCGCCGAGGGTGCGGATGCTGGTGAGCCGGCCGGCTTGGGCCCAGCGGGTGACGGTTTTGGGGTCGACGCGGAACATGATCGCGACCTCGGTGGGGGTGAGCAGCGCCTCGAACCGGGGCGGGAGAACAGGGAAGGGGGTGATGAGGGCGGAGCCGTCACCACCGATGACCTTGATGCCTTGCATGGGGAACCTCTTCTGGTGGGGGTCGGGGGACTGTGGGCGGGTGTGGCCGGGAGTTCGGTGTGTACGGCGAGGGCTGCGGCCGGGCGTTCGGGAGTGCTGTGGCCGGTGGGTGCCCGCGCCCCGGCGGTGTGCTGGGCAGGGGGCACCGGCCGGGCCGGGGTGTGGTCCGGCCGGTGCGTGCGGCCTCCTTCCCCCCTCCGGGAGGGGGCCGCGAGGGGTGTGCGGCCCGGGCCGGAGGGGACCCGGG
>NZ_JBEXUG010000055.1:0-29642 GCF_040614315.1 Streptosporangium sp. NPDC006007
TTCACCGGTCACCCAGCCAACCGGCCGGAGCTCCCAGGGCGTTTCGTTCGCTTCGTTGTGCCTTTATTCTTTCAGGCCCGCCTTCCCGAGTCAAATTGACTCGACCCGGCGAACCCTGCTCGAATTTTCGCTCCTCCGTCTCCGGAGCAACCCCTCTAATTTACTCCGACGCCCGATCCATGTCGAATCGAACCTCACCGGGACACAGAGATCCCGGTGTGGGAATTTTGATTGGAGGAGTCCCCGGGGCCCTCGGCTACGACGCCGGTTCCACCAGGTTGGGTGAACTTTATGGACGGCGCTCCGCCTCGTCAAATCAACCACCCCCGGTAGGAGACATCCTTGCGCCCGCACGCACCGCAGACTGTCGGGCTCCAGCGGATAAGGCACCTCTTATGCCATGTCCGCGAGGGATGCCGGAGCGTCTGAAGTCGAATACCGGGCCGGAACCTCGGGGACCGCGAGCCCGGCGGCGACCACCGCCCAGGCCCCCGACCCAGACCGGCGCACCTGGACGCGCACCGGATCGGTATCGCCCGGAACCCCCTCTCCCCGGCCTCCCGCGTGGTCTCACCCCGCCCGGCCGACACCCCGGCTCGCGTCCCCACCCCCCGCCGTGAACCGTCGAAGCCGCTGAAAAACGCCGAGGGCCGCCGACGCCATTGTCCGCTGTTTAAGGACAATACCGTCAGCGGGTTTTCTACATTCCTTTATATCGAGCAGATCGTGGAGTCCGGAAAATCCCAAGAAGGAGGTGAACGCCGACAGGGGTTTCGGCGAACCGTGAACCGGTGGTTCCCGGTCTCCGCCGCAGGATCACGGGTGGCGCCGGGTCTCCCAGCGAGACCTGGCGCGATGTGCGCCGGAGTGGGTGGCGGGCGACGGTGTTCACATCCTGACGGCGGGATATCCCGCGTGTTCGCGGGGCAGGGGAAGCCGGCGGGTGCGAGGCACGCCGTACGGCGGGAAACCAATTGAGCGGGGGGCTCCGAAGTTGCCGGAAGAGAAGTCGGGGAAATCGGGAAGAAGGCCGGAGAAGAGGCGGGGCACGCTGTCGGCGAAGGCGCGCGACACGGCCGGTGACGCGGCCAGGCGCGCGGTGTTACGGCTGTTGAAGGCGGTCAACGGGAGACGGGCCCGCCGCGCGTCCGCACCGGATACCGCGACGGTCAGGATCCTGCTGCAGCACGCCTATGGGATGGGCGGCACCATCCGGACCGTGCTCAACCTCGCGGGGTATCTGGCACGCGAGCGAGATGTGGAGATCGTGTCCGTCGTCCGGGCCGCGGAGGAGCCGTTCTTCCCCATCCCGGAGGGGGTGCGGGTGTCGTTCCTGGACGACAGGACCCGGCCGCGCGGCTGGATCGCCCGGCTGCTGTCACGGCTGCCGAGTGTGCTGGTCCCGAAGCAGGAGAATGTCTACCATTCGCTCACGCTCTGGACCGACCTGCGGCTGGCCGCCTTCCTGCGGTCGCTGCGCGGCGGTGTGCTGATCTCCACCCGACCCGGGTTCAACCTGGTCACCGCGCTGCTGGCGCCTCCGGACGTCCTGACGATCGGCCAGGAGCACGTGGCACTCGACGTCCACTCCCCCGAGGTCCGACGTCTCATCAGGCGACGGTACGGCAGGCTGGACGCGTTCGTCACGCTCACCCGGGCCGATCTCGACCAGTACGCCGAGGCTCTGCGGGCGGACCCGCCGCGACGGCTGCTGCGCATCCCCAATGCCGTGCCCGACCTGGCGGGAGGCGTCTCGGCGCTGGAGGAGAGGTGTGTGGTCGCCATCGGCAGGCTGGTGCGCGCCAAGGGGTTCGACCGGCTGGTCACGGCGTGGGAGCACGTCGCGGCGGCGCACCCGGACTGGGTGCTGCGCGTCTACGGCGGCGGCACGGAGAAGGCCGAGCGGCGGCTTCGCGCGAGGATCGAGGACGCGGGCCTGGCCGACAGGGTGTTGCTGATGGGCAGCTCTCCGGAGATCGGCGTCGAGCTGGCCAAGTCGTCGATCTACGTGGTCAGCTCGCGTTATGAGGGCTTCGGCATGACGATCCTGGAGGCGATGAGCAAGGGGGTGCCGGTGGTGAGCTTCGACTGCCCGCACGGTCCCGGGGAGATCATTACCCACGGGCACGACGGCCTGCTCGTGCGCCCGCAGCGGCCGGTGGCTCTCGCCGAGGCCGTCTGCCGGCTAATCGAGGACCGCGAGCTGCGGGCCGGGCTCGGCCGCAACGCGGTGCGCACCGCCTCAGGATACGGCCTGGACGCCGTCGGCGCCCGGTGGGACGCGCTGCTGGCGGATCTGGTGCGACCGCGGGCCGGGGTGACGGTGCCGGCCCTCCTCGGAGGGGTGGAGGCACGCGCAACCGGAATGGAGGTGAAACTCCGGTAACCTGCCGGTCGTCAGGAGGTGGCGGGTGACCGAGGCGAGTGCCTTGACGGTACCGGGCTACGAGGTGTCCGGCGTGCTCGGCCAGGGCGGTTTCGGGATCGTCTACCGGGCCAGGCAACTGGCGGTGGAGCGCGAGGTCGCCCTCAAGGTCGACAATCGGGTGCTGGTCTCGGAGCGCGACCGGCGCCGTTTCATGCGCGAGGTCACCTCGGCCGGGGCTCTTTCCGGCCATCCGCACGTCGCCCACGTCTACGACGCCGGGGTGCTCGCCGACGGCCGGCCGTACATGGTGCTGGAGCTCTGTCCCGGCGGGTCGCTGCTGGACCGGATGCGGGCCGAGGGGCGGTTGCCGCCCGCCGAGGTGGCGGACATCGGCATCCGGATCGCGGACGCGCTGTCGGCCGCGCACGCCGCGGGGGTGCTGCACCGCGACATCAAGCCGGCCAACATCCTGATCAACCGGTACGGCAACGTGGTGCTCTCCGACTTCGGCCTGGCGACCATGCCGTCGTCGGGCGGGGAGGTCTCGGTGACCCGCGAGTCGCTGACCCCGGCCTACGCGCCGCCCGAGGCGTTCGACCTGACCGATCCGGCCGCCGCCGGGGACGTCTACTCGCTGGCGGCCACGCTCTACGCGCTGCTGTCGGGCCGCCCGCCGAGGTTCCCGGAGAGCGGGGTGGTCAACATCGCCGTCATCATGGCCCTGCACCGCCTGCCGGTCCCGGAGATCCCGGGTGTGCCGCCGGAGCTGACGGCCGTGCTCCGCCAGGCCATGGCGACCGATCCGGCGCGGCGCACCCCGTCCGTGGCGGCGCTCAGGGACGCTCTCACGGATCTCCATCTGGACCGGGGGGTCAGGCAGGTCTCCGTGCGTCCCGTCTCTCCCACGCCCCACCCGGCCGCTGCCGCCCCCCTCGCCCCGCCCCCGCCGTACGGCATGCCGCCCGGTCACCTCATGGCGGGCGGGGAGCCGGTGCGCGCGCACGCGACCTCTCCGAACCTGCGGGGGCTCGGGGAGACCCGGTCGCCGGCGAGGGCCGCCCCGGGTGTTTCCGGCCCGTCGAACACCCGGGTGTTCGTCGCGGTGGCGGTGGCCTTCGTGATCCTGCTGCTGGCGGGGGTAGGGCTGATGATCATGGAGAGTCTCAGCCGGAGCCCGTCCGCCGGGCAGCGATCCGGGGCCGCCGGGGCGGCTGGGGCGACCCTGCCCGGTGGTCAGGCGGCCAGGTCCAGCGGGATGACCTGACCTGCCGTACGGCGCAGCCGGTGGTTGAGCGCGCCGGGACGGGAGACCACCACGACCTGGACGCCGACCCCGGCCAGCCGGCCCGCGAACTCGGTGAACGTGCCGTCCCCCGAGCCGATGACCACGCGTTCGAACCGGTCGGCGAGGCGGTCCAGGCGGATCACCTCGATCAGGGCGTGGTCGGCTCCGTCGGGGCCCGAGCGGACCAGGAGCTGGATGCCGGCCAGGGCCAGGCCGACGGAGACCATGGCTCCGTGATTGACCGCGGCGACGTACTGGTCCATGCCCCCGGTGGGGACCCGTTCGCGGTAGCGGCTCATCATGGTCCGGACGACTCCGGTGGCGGGACGCGCGGCTCCCACGAGGTTCTCGACGTCGAGGAGGTGAACGGCCCGTCCTTGCGATAGGTTCCGCATTAAATGCCCCTTTTGTCCGCCCATTACCACACCATAGCTCGCACTTTAATGCTGGAATTCGCTGGAATTCAAGGGAGACCGGGGGAACTCCTGTTACGCTCCGGGCCGTGAGTGAATCACTGGACGCGCTGGAGCGGCGGATAGCCGAACTCCGCGCCGAGGTGCGCCGGGCGCTCAGGGTGAGGGAGAACTCACTCGCCCGATCGCTACGCGGGGAGCTGCGCCGGGCCGAGCAGGCGTGGGACACGGCCATCACCGCCGAGGAGCCCGCGCCACCCCCCTCCGGACCCGGGACGTCGCTGCTGCCCATCAGGGAACAGGCGCACCAGGCGCTGGCCCTGCTGGGCGTGCCGACCGCGGCCAAGCTGATCGTGGCGGTGAACGACGCGCTCTTCTCCCGCACACTGCGCGGCTCCCAGCTCACCAGCCTGCGCAGGGACGAGGAGCGCTCCTTCCGCAGCGCCCCCTACGCCCGGCCGTACTATCTGTGCGCCGCGCTGACCGACCGGCTCTCCCCCGCCAGGGGGCTGCTGGCCGACAGCACCTGGGCGCCCGAGCGGCGGGTGCTCGGGCCGCTGAGCCCGCGCGTCGACTTCCTCACCTCGACCATGCGCATCGCCGAGCACCTGACCCGGCTGGCCGACCCCCCGCCCGGCGCGCTGCGGCTGCTGTCACGGATGGCGCAGAACATCCCCGGCGCCGTCGAGGGTCTCGTCCCCGCCGATCCGGCGACCGCGATCCGCGCTGCCCGAGCCGAGCTGGAGGTGCACCGCGCCACCGACGCCGAACAGCGGGCCGAGGTGGCGGAGCGGATGGGCAGCAGGCTGCCGGACGTGGAGCGGCTGTTCGGCGCCGCCGCGCTGAGCACGCTGAGAGGTGCCTGTTGAACGGCGGGCGGCACACCGCCCGCCCCGGCGGAGGTGTTCGGTGAACAGGCTGGACGAACTGCGCGGGCCGGTGCCCGCGTGCCCGCACGACGCCCGCGCCATCGCGGCGCTGGCCGCCAACCCCGGTTGCGCCCGCCGCGCGCTGATGGACGCCGCGGGGGTGGACAAGGACCGTACGGCCCGGCACCTCGGCTTCCCCGCCCCCTTCGGCCGGTCGCAGTTCGCGATCGCCCGGGGGAACGTGTTCGAGGCGCTGGTCAAGGAGAACGGCTGCGCCGAGCTGCTGCGGCTGCTGCGCGAGCTGCTCGGGCTGCCCGTCGCCCAGGTCGGCTACCAGGACGTGGAGAGCGTCGGCTCCCACCTGCGCCACTCCCACACCCGGGCGCTGATCGACCGGGCCGCGCGGGCGGGCGAGGGGACGGCCGTCTTCTACGACCATCCGCTCCTCAGCCTGAAGATCGCCGGGCACACCTCCTACCTTGAGCCCGACGTCGTGGCCTTCCAGCTCGGTGAGCGCTTCCACATCGTGGAGATCAAGTCGTTCGCGGTGATCGACGGCCAGGCCGAGCCCGGGAAGGTCTCGGCGGCGGCCAGGCAGGCCGCGGTCTACGTGCTGGCGCTGCGCGCGCTCCTGGCCGACCTGGGGCACGACCCCGGGCGCGTCTCGCACGAGGTGCTGCTCGTCTGCCCGGAGAACTTCGCCAACCGGCCGGTGGTCACGCCGGTGGACGTGCGCAGGCAGCTGGCGGTGCTCAAACGGCAGCTCGCCCGGATGACCCGGGTGGACCACCTGCTTGAGGGGCTCCCCGAGGGGCTCACCTTCGACCTGGCCCCGGACGGCGACGGCGTGCCGACCCGGCCCGCCGGGGAGCTGGCCGAGGCGCTGTACCGGGTGCCCGCCCGCTACGCGCCCGACTGCCTGTCCACCTGTGACATGTGCGTGTTCTGCCGCGACGAGGCCCGCGAGGCCGGCTCCACCGACCTGCTCGGCCGCCAGGTCCGCGACCAGCTCGGCGGCGTCTCCGGCATGGCCGAGGCGCTCGGCATCGCCGAGGGCACCCTGGAGGCCGCCGAGGGGCAGGAGGAGATCGCCCGCCTGCTCCGCACGGCCGACCGGCTGCGCGAGGAGTGTCTCCGTTGAGCGCGCTGACCGCGCTGGCGCGACTGCGGGCCGTCAGGGACGGGGTCGCGCAGCCCGTCACGACCGTCCGGCACTGTCACCTCGCCCCGAACCCGATGGTGATCGTCCCGCTCGGGCTCGCCGGTGAGGCCGCCGCCCCGCTGGGGGCCGTGGTGGGCACCGACCCCGGTCATCCCCGGCTGCTCGTGGTTCCCCAGCCGCGCGACCGGGACCTGAGGTTCTCCTTCGCCGCCGAGCTGGCCGAGGTGCTGCTGCCGTACATCGAGGGGTTCGGGAAGACCACCGAGACGGTCGAGAGGAGGGGCGGCGAGCCGTACGAGCGGTGCCTGGAGGCGCCGCAGATCCTGGTGCCGAACCGGCCCGCCGCGGGCTTTCTCGGGTTGCTGGGCCGCTCCACCCGGTTCCGCAGGGCCGACGGCCCCCATCCGGTGCACCCGTCCGTGCCGCTGCTCGGCCGCTGGCTGACCTATTTCGCCGACCGGTCGCAGCAGCCGGGTTCCTGCCTGCTGCTGACGGCGACCGAGGCGCTGAGCCTGCACTGGGCGACGGGTCAGAGCGGCCTGGAGGACGCCAACCTGGCGGCGCTGCTCGGATGGATCGACCCTCCGCCGGGGACGACGGGGCGGCGAGCCGCCGAGGAGGGGGAGGATCCGCTGCTCTGGCCTCCCGCCGGGCCCGCCACCGATCCGGGTTTCGACAACGAGGTGCTCGGCCCGGCGATCCGGGCCTACGAGGAGGCGCCCACCGAACGCGCCGTGGAGCGCGTCGCCCAGGCGCTGCGCACCCAGCTCGAACCGACCTGGCGGCTGATGTGGCGGGCGGCCGAGGTGCTGCGCGCCCTGCCGGAGGGGGCTCGGGTGCGCGACCGCTGGGAGACCGACCGGGGGTCGTTCACCCGGTTCGCCGAGCGGATCGCCGAGGGCGGGCCGCCCCAGGCGCGCCGGGACGGCGCGGTCGGCGCCGCCGCGCGGCTGGCTGGGCTGGAGCGGGCGCGGACGGGCTACGACGTGCAGCGGGCCTACGACGATCCGCTGGTCATGGCCGAGTACCGGCTGAGCGGCGAGGCGTTCGCCGGGACGGTGACCGCCGCCGACCCCGAGCACACCGAGGGCGAGGGGCGCTCACGGAGGCCACGGCCGCTGATCACGGTTCGGACCGCCGACCCGGTACGGCTGGCACCGGGCACCACCGTCGGCAGCCCCGACCGGCGCGGGCACGCGGCCGAGATCGTCGGGGCCTCGGCGGGCGAGATCACGTTGAAGGTCGTCAAGGGGATGGGCCGGGGCAGGTCGCCGGCGCCCGGCTCGGTGCCCGAGCCGGGCGAGCGGGTCACCTACACCTCGCTGACCGACGAGTTCCAGTCCTCGGCGGCGCTCCCCGACCCCGAGCAGACGCCGTGGACCCACGGCGGGCCGCCGCAGGAGTACGTGCCCGGCGACGAGGACGCGCAGGAGGAGTGGTCGTGAGCGTTCATCCGGGCGGCGGCGTCACACCGGGGCAGGAGGCGGCGGCGGTCGTCGACGCGGTCATGGCCGACCTGCCCCGCCACCGGGGCGTGGTGGTGGACTCGCCGCCCGGGGCGGGCAAGTCCACCCTGGTGGTCAGGGCGGCGGGGCACATCGCCGGGACCGGCGAGCCGCTGATGATCGTCGCGCAGACCAACGAGCAGGTCGACGACCTGGTGGACCGGCTGGCGGCCGGGCATCCCGACCTGACGATCGGCCGCCTGTCGGCGAGCGGTTACCTCACGCCCGGCCGCGTGCTGGCCCACTCCAACGTCTCGGTGGCGGGCAGGCTGCCCGATCTCGGAGACCCCGCCGTGGTGGTCGCCACCGCCGACAAGTGGGCCTGGGTCGGCGACCGGACCTGGCCGTGGGCGATCGTGGACGAGGCGTACCAGATGCGGTCGGACAAGCTGCTGCGCATCGCCTCGCTGTTCGAGCGGTCGCTGTTCGTGGGGGACCCCGGCCAGCTCGACCCGTTCTCGGTGGTGGACGGCGACCGCTGGGCGGGACTGTCGTGGGATCCGGTGCAGAGCGCGGTCTCGGTGCTGCTGCGGCACAACCCGGACCTGCCGGTGCACCGGCTGCCGGTGTCCTGGCGGCTGCCCGCCTCCGCGGCGCCGGTGGTCTCCGAGGCGTTCTACCCGTTCACCGGGTTCCGGTCCGGGACGGGACACGGCGACCGGTCGCTGGAGCTGACGGTGGACGGCATGCGGACCTCTTACGACCGGGCTCTGGAGGAGGCCGCCGCCTCGGGCTGGGCGCTGTACGAGCTGCCGAGCCGTCACACCGTGCGCACCGACGCCGAAGCCGTGCAGGCGGTGGCGGTGCTGGCGGTACGGCTGCTGCAGCGGGCGCCGGTGGCGCACTCCGAGCGCGGCAGCCACCGGGTGACGGCCGGCCGGATCGCCATCGGCGCCGCGCACCGCGACCAGGTCGCCGCGATCCGCGCCGCCGGGGTGCCGGAGGAGATCACGGTGGACACGGCCAACCGGCTCCAGGGGCGGGAGTACGACGTGACGATCGTGCTCCACCCGCTGTCGGGGCGCCGCGACGCCACCGCCTTCCACCTGGAGTCGGGGCGGTTGTGCGTGCTGACCTCGCGCCACCGGCACGCCTGCGTCGTGGTCGCCAGGGCCGGCATCCCCGAACTGCTGGACGCCCATCCGTCGGCCGAGCCGGTCCAGCTCGGTGTGCCGGTGAGGTTCCCCGACGGCTGGGAGGCCAACCAGTCCGTCCTGGCCCACCTCGCCAAACACCGGGTGGTCCCGGCTCACCGATAGGTTCGCGGGTGGGTTCGCCGGCGGTTTTACCGGCGGATCCGCCGCCGGCCGGCCCCCTGGGCGCCGGAGAGGGTCAGACCTCGCGGCGCCAGACGTCGATGGCCAGCACCTGGCGCATGCCCACCGACAGGTAGAGGTCCAGCGCGGGCGTGCTGTTGTTGGCGTCAACGTGGAGGTAGGTGCCGGCCCTGCCGCGCCGGGCGTCGGCGGCGAACGCCTTGCGGAGCATGAACCGGCCGAGTCCACGCCCCCTGAACCCCGGCAGGACGGCCAGCCGGCGCACGTAGCCACAGTTCTCGTCCCCGGCGAAGGCGTTGGTCCCCAGCAGCATCGCCGCCGGTTCGCCGTCGACGCGGGCGACCGCCAGCTGTGCCCAGTCGGTGCTGGCCGAGGAGTCGAGGTCGGCGTACCACTCGTCGTAACCCACCGGGCTGAACCCGAAGTGCTCGGCGAAACCGGCCTGCTGGACGGCGTGCCCCTGACGGCGGACCTCCTCGGTGTCCCCGTGGTGGATCGAGAGGCCGGGCAGCGGATCGGGCTCCGGGACCCGCGCCCCGTGGTCGGCAAGGAGCCGGATGAAGCTGGTCGCGGCCGTGAACCCCCGGGCGGAGACGATGGCGCGCTTGCCGCTGTCCTCCCGGTACAGGCCGACGTCGACCACGGCCGCGTCGTGACCGAGCTCGGCCGCGATCCGGCCGGACCGCTCGATCACGGTGTCCCACAGGTGGCCGGTGAGTCCCGCGGCGCCGGGATGCACGACCACGTCGATGTCCACGTTGTCGCCGACGCCCTTGCGGCAGGCCCAGGCCCAGCCGACCAGGCGTCCCGTCCCGTCGTGGACGACCCAGCCGTCGGCCTCCCTGTCGAAGGACGGCTCGTTCAGCTGGTCGGTGACGTCGTCCAGGGTCATGTCCGCCTTGCCGATCACCTGCGTGTCGCAGAGGGAGATCAGCTCGTGGATGTCGGCGGCGTCTTCGGGCAGGGGCCGCCGGGTGACATATCCGGCGGCGGTAGCGGTTGTTTCCATGTCGCCCAGTCTGTCCGGGGGGACTTGGATTCCACTGGGTCACGACTTGCCCGGCCCGGGGCCGGGGTCTCGACGTCGCCGGACCGCTCGGCGGCACCACGCGGCGGGATCTCCTCGGCGAGGACGGCCGGCGGCACCGTCGTGACCTCGCGCCGCCTCGCCGGCACGGCCGCGGCCTGAGTGGCCTCCACCGTCCGCCTCCGCCGTCCTTCAAGAAACGATCTTACTTACTGGCCGACCGGCCAGTTTCGACTATGCTGAAAGGTAGGACCGCTACGTATCACCCGCCAAGTTGATTTCCCGGCAGAGGGGACCATGAGGGAAAACGTCGACACCCGGACGCGTATCCAGGAGATCGCCCTGGAGCTCTTCGCCGAGCAGGGCTACGAGGCGACCTCCCTGCGTGAGATCGCGGAGGCCCTCGGCGTGACCAAGGCCGCCCTCTACTACCACTTCAAGAGCAAGGACGAGATCGTCACCAGCCTGACGGAGAACCGGCTGCACGCGGTCGAGGAGCTGATCGCCTGGGCCGCGACCCAGCCCCCCTCCGAGGAGACCCGCCGCGAGCTGCTCCGCCGCTACTCCGACGGCCTGCACCGAGGCCGGCACCACGAGATCATGCGGTTCTTCGAGCGCAACCAGACCGCGTTGAAGAGCCACCCGGTGATGGAGAGGGTCCGCGACCAGATGTTCGACCTGCTCACCTTCCTCGTCGAGCCGGACGACCCGGCGACCACCCGGCTGCGGAACTCGATGGCCCTGTTCGCCCTGCACGCCTCCTGGTTCGTCCTCAGGGACGAGGCGATCCCCGACGACGAGCGCCGGGCCGCCGCCCTGGAGGTCGCGCTCGAACTCCTGCACCGGTGAGCGTCCTCATCGACCCGCCGAACTGGCCGGGTCCCCGCGGCCTGCTCTGGTCCCACCTGGTCAGCGACGACTCGACCGAGGAGCTGCACGCCTTCGCGGCCCTGCTGGACGTGCCGCGCCGGGCGTTCGACCGCGATCACTACGACGTTCCCGAGACCGTCTACCAGCGGGCGGTCTCGCTGGGCGCGGAGGCCGTGCCCTCGCGCGAGCTCCTCGCCAGGCTCATCGCCTCGGGTCTGCGCAGGCGCAAGATTCGCCCCGGAATCGACACCTCCCACATGGATTCCCGTAGCGTGGGCATGACCGCCCCCTGACAGGCAGAACCACACGTCAGAGAGGGAAAATCATGCTCAACGACAAGACGATCGCCTTCCTTGTCGCCCCGGAGGGGGTTGAGCAGGTCGAGCTCACCGAGCCCTGGCAGGCCGTCCGGCAGGCGGGAGGCACCCCGAGGCTGATCTCCACGCGGCCCGGTGAGATCCAGGCGTTTCACCACCTCGACAGGGCCGACCGCTTCCCGGTGGACGCGACGGTCGACGAGGTCTCCGCGGCCGACTTCGACGGGCTGGTACTGCCCGGCGGCGTCGCCAACCCGGACATCCTGCGGACCGTGCCGGACGCCGTCCGGTTCGTGAAGGACTTCTTCGAGGCGGGCAAGCCCGTCGCGTCCATCTGCCACGGGCCCTGGATCCTGGTCGAGGCAGACGTGGTCCGCGGCCGGACGGTCACCTCCTGGCCGAGCCTCAAGACCGACCTGCGCAACGCCGGGGCGCGCTGGGAGGACAGGGAGGTCGTGGTCTGTACCTCGGGCCCCGGCACCCTGATCACCAGCCGGATGCCCGACGACCTCAAGGCGTTCGACCAGGCCGCCGTGGACGCGTTCGCGGAGTAGGCGCCCGCCGCTCCCGGCCCCTTGTCCGCTCGGGTCCCGCACCGGGATCCACCGGTCCCGCGCCATGATCGGCCCGATCCGTACCGTGATCATCCGATATCCGCCGGGCCCGCGTCCGGACACGACCTCCTCCCGTTCGATTAGGACGGGCCAGGCAGGGCAAGGCTCTAGAGGTCAGCTGTGAAGGAGGGACTGTGGAGGCCACGATCGCGTTGCGCCTGCCGCGTGACGCCGCGAGTGTTCCCGTCATTAGGCAACTGCTGGATGCGTCGCTCCGCACGCTGGGGGTGGAACCCCAGATCCGTGAGGACATCCAGCTCATGCTCTCTGAGGCGTGTTCGAACGTGATACAGCACGCCGCCCCGAGCGACGACTACATGGTGAGTACCGAGCTTTTCCACGACCGTTGTGTGATCAAGGTGGTGGACGCGGGGAAGGGCTTCGACTTCTCCGGGGCACGCCCGCCCTCCCCCACGTCCGAGCACGGCCGCGGTCTGCTCATCATGAAGGCTCTGGCCGACGACATCCGCTTCGTCAACCGGCACGACCTGGGCTCGATCGTCTGCCTGGAGAAGACCCTGCGCTTCGTCAAGGACGCTCCGGGACTGTCACTGCTCCTCAATGAAGAGCACGAGTTTCCACACGACACGGCGGAGGCCGCCTGCGACGATCCGCATCTGGGCGACCACCTGCCGGTGGGGCACGTCAAGGTCAGGTAGGCCGGCGGGGCGTCAGCCGACCCAGACGGTCTTGACGTTGCAGAACTCGCGGATGCCGTGCGCGGCCAGCTCCCGGCCGTACCCCGAGTTCTTGACACCGCCGAACGGCAGCTGGGGATATGAGACGACCATGCCGTTGACGAAGACCATTCCGGCCGCCAGGTCGGTGATGAGACGCTCCCGCTCCACCTCGTCGGCGGTCCAGACGTTGGAGCCGAGCCCGAACGGGGTGATGTTGGCCAGGGCGAGCGCCTCGTCGATGTCCCCGACCCGGTACAGCGAGGCCACCGGGCCGAACACCTCCTCGTCGAACACCCGCATCTCCGGGGTGATGTCGGTGAGCACGGTCGGCTCGTAGAACCAGCCCGGCCTGTCCGGGCTCACCCCTCCGCACAGCACCCGCGCGCCGCGCCCGGCCGCGTCGGCCACCAGCCGTTCCACGTCGTCGAGCCCCTGCTCGGTGGCGAGCGGCCCCACGTCGGTCGACTCGTCCATCGGGTCGCCCACCCGCAGCTCCTCCATCCGGGCCACGAAGCGTTCGGCGAAGTCGTCGTACACGTCGGCGTGCACGATGAACCGCTTGGCCGCGATACAGGACTGGCCGTTGTTCTGCACCCTCGCGGTGACCGCGGTGGAGACGGCGGCGTCGAGATCGGCGGACGGCATCACGATGTAGGGGTCGGAGCCGCCCAGCTCCAGGACGGTCTTCTTGATCTCGCCGCCCGCGATGGAGGCGACCGCCCGGCCCGCGGCCTCGGAGCCGGTCAGGGTGACCGCGACCACCCGGCTGTCGCGCAGTACGGGCTCGACCCGCGCGGACCCGATCAGCAGGGTCTGGAAGCATCCCGGGGGGAAGCCTCCCCGGGTGAACAGCTCACCCAGGTAGAGCGCGGTCTGCGGCACGTTCGACGCGTGCTTGAGCAGTCCCACGTTGCCGGCCATCAGCGCCGGCGCGGCGAACCGGACCACCTGCCAGAGCGGGAAGTTCCACGGCATCACCGCGAGCACCGGTCCCAGCGGCTGGTAGCGCGCGTAGGCCCGCCGCGCGCCCACGACCATCGCGTCGGCCACCTCGTCGGCGAGCAGTTCCTCGGCGTGGTCGGCGTAGTGGCGCATCCCGAGCACGCATTTGGCGGTCTCGGCGCGGGCGGCGGCCAGCGTCTTGCCCATCTCGGTGGTCACCAGCCGCGCCACCTCCTCCCGCTCGCCCTCCAGCAGGTCGGCGGTGCTCCGCATCCAGGCCGCCCGCTGTTTGAGGTCGGTGCCCCGGTAGGTCCCGAACTCGGCGGCGGCGAGCACGAGCCGCTCCTCCACCTCGTGCTCGCCGAACGGTTCGAAGGTCTTCAGAGTCTCACCGGTGGCCGGATTGATCGTCGCGATCGCCATCAGTACCTCCTCGACGGCCGTCACCCTCGGGCGGCGGGATCGTCGGAATCGAGAGCTGCCGGACGGGGGCCGACACGGACGCCCCACCTAGTCTTCTCCCCGACATTTCAGGACATATCCCGCTTATGTCGGACGGTCGGCCGGAGTTTGGGATCGCCGAAATGGGTACGGCCACCTCATGACAACCCATTTCTTGACATTTCGGAAGGTGGGGGCATGAACGCTGAACGTGGCAGCGCCAAGCACGGCCCGCGCGTGGACGAGAGGCAGAAGCACGAGGTGGAGGGCGCGGTCCGGGGCGGCGGCCCGACCCATGCCGAGGAGTGGCTGGAGCCCGAGCCGCTCCGGGACGCCGACGAGGAGACGACGCCCAGGAGATATCCACCGGGGCACGAGCCGGGCACGCCACGGGGGATCACCCCCGCGGACGTCGAGCGCCGCAGCTCCCTCGCCAAATGGCTGAGCGACGCCCGGTGGCCCGCGGACCGCGACGACCTTCTGGAGCACGCCGACGCGAAGATGGCCCCCGACAGCCTCGTGACGAGCCTGCGCGACCTGCCCGACGGGGAGTTCCACAACATCGGCGAGGTGGCCAGGGCCCTGGGCCTGGGGACGGAACGCCGCCGCTGGTAGGAGCCCCGCCGGACGCGGCCCGCCCCCGGCCCCGGGCCCTGGCCGCCCGGTACCGCGAGCTCTGCCGCGTGGTCGCGGGCGGGGGCCGGCCCTCGTGACACCGCGCGCGTCAGCCGCCGACGCCGGAGGAGCGCAAGAGCCTGGCCACGAACATGACCACCACGGCGACCAGGCCGATGATCAGGGCCCACTTGAGCAGGCCGAAGAGAAAGCCCAGGAGCGAGCCGAGCAGGAGGAAGGCGAGCACCACGGCCGCCACGATCAGTAGAATTCGTCCCATATCTCCACGCTACGTGCCGGTACGGCCCGGCGGCAGGGCGGGAGGCCGAAGTCAGGGACAAGCCAGGGTCACCCCTCGGGGTCGTCCCCGGCCTCGCCCGGGGGCGGCCGGTCACCGCGCGGAGGCCGGGGCGGCGCCGGACGATCCGGGCGACACCGCGGGAGGGGCACGGTGCCGTCCGGCCGCCGGCGCGGATCAGTCGAGGGCGTCCCGGCCGCCGACGAGGGGGAGCCGGACGGAGCCCGCGCCCGGCTCCACCGAGACCCTGGTTCCGGGGGGCAGGCGGAGGGTGAAGTCGCGGTCGGTGGAGATGAGCACGACTCCCAGCCGGTGCCCCGCCTTGACGACGTAGTCGCCGGGCTGGAGGTCGAGGTCGAAGTCGTAGAACGCGCCCTCGCGGAGCAGCTCGGTCCTGGAGGCGGAGTGGCGGTTGCGGACGTCCAGCCACCCCCTGGTAATGATCTTGTATGGGGCGGTCACCGTGACGTGCTCGGCGAGCCGGGCGCAGCCGGTGTCGCCCGGCACGCCCTGGCCGTAACAGACCGGGGTGGTCCCGTAGACGACGTCGCCCGAGGCGCGGGTGTCGGTGCCGTAGTCGACCAGCAGGGCCGTGAGGTACGGCGAGCGCCCGCCCGCGAACGCGGCCCTGACCGACACGCTCGGGGTGCCGGACAACCGGACGTCCCTGGTCAGGGGGGCGGACAGGTAGGCCAGGCGGTTGGGGTCGGCGGCGGTGACGTTCTCGGCGAGCTGCTCGGCGGTGCGGGCGCTCTGGTCGGTGAACGACTCGACGGTGTGGCCGTCTGAGCGTTCCCGGCCCAGTGTGCCGTCGTGGCCGCCGGTGCCGGCGGCCAGGCGCAGCCGTACGTCACGGGTGCCGGGCAGCGGCCAGGAGGCGTGCCGGGCCCACTGGCCCGGACCCGACTCCACGTCCGCCTGCGGCTCATCCATGATGCCGTTGCGCAGGCCGTACAGGTAGAAGTCGAACCAGTGGTGGAGCTGGCGCAGCCACTCGGCGTTGCGCTGGGCGTAGGAGAAGGGGTTGAAGTGCGGGCCCTGGTGCAGCCAGATCTTGCGCGGCACACCCCGGCGGGCGAGCGCGTCCCACCACTGGACGGTGTGCTTGGTCTTGACGTTCCAGTCGTTGAGGCCGGCCACCGCGAAGACGGAGGCGCGGACCCGGCGCACGTTGTTGAGATAGTTGCGGCGGTCCCAGAAATCGGAGTAGTCGCCGGTGACCCGGTCCTGCTCGTGTCCGATCCGGTCCATCAGCGGGCCGCAGGCCTGCTCGGCGTTCTCCCGGGTCAGGACGTAGCGGGCCAGCACGTCGGCGTCCTCCCCCTGGTATCCGCCGGGGGCCAGCACGCCGCCGCCCGCGCGGTAGTAGTCGTACCAGGAGGAGATGGCGGCGATCGGCACGATGGTCTTCAGCCCCTTGACGCCGGTCGCGGCGACAGCGTTGGCGAGCGTGCCGTTGTAGGAGACCCCGATCATGCCGACGTTTCCGGTGGACCAGCCGGCCTCCACGGCCTTTCCGTCCGCGTCGAACGCGCGGGCCCTGCCGTTGAGCCAGTCGATCACGGCCTTGGGCCCGGCGGTCTCGTTGTCCAGGCCGGTGGTCGGGCAGCCGGTCGCCCGGCCCGAGCCGAGGTTCTCCACCAGCGCCACGGCGTAGCCGCGCGGGACGAAGTAGTTGTCGTAGTAGCCGCGGAACGGCGGCACGGTCGCGCGGGCGTCGTTCAGGCCCTCGTCGAGGCCGAACATCTCGTCGCGCAGGTCGTTGAACTTGTTGCGCCGGTATTCCATGCCCGCGGGGTCGGAGCCGTCGAGGTCCACCACGTGGTTGGGCACGTCGTTGCCGCCCCCGTAGTAGGGGCTGGCCTCCATGATGATCGGGACCTTCAGCCCGGACTCGGTCTTTCTGGGCCGCATGATGTCGACGGCGACCCGGTCCGGACGGTCGTCGTGGTCGCTGTCGACCCCGGCGACCTCGACGAACACGGTCTCCGTCAGGGCCTCGGCGCGCGAGTGGACCGGCTGGGTCTCGTCGTTCTCGATCGGGGCGGCCGCGGATCGCGCGGCCGCCGCCGGCAGGACCCCGGAGGGCAGGGCGACCGCCAGGGCGATGAGGACTGTTTTCCACCTGTTCATCGAGGGGGACTCCCGGAGGTCGATGAAAATTGACAACTCCGGTCAATGTCCTGCACGGCAAAGTCCACCTGCAAGATCCAAGGTGTAACGAATCAGGCGGCTACCCCGCGTTGCGCGCGAGCTCCAGCGCGTAGGTGGGGAACCACTCGCCCGGTCTGGGCTCACCCCGATGGCACTCGCCGTCGGACTCCCCCGGCCGTTTGATCCACAGGAAGGCGTCCACCCGCTCGTGGCCGGTCCTCGTCGTCGGCTCCGCGCCCAGTGCCCTGCCCGCCGGATTGCACCACATGTCGTCGCCCTGGGCGCCGGGCAGCGGGCCGTTGCCGTTGCGCGAGGTGTCGATCACGTAGGGGGCCCCGCCGAGGCCGTCCGAGAGCCGCCGGGCGACGGCGACACTCTCCTCGGTGGTGAAGAAGTTGCTGACGTTGAAGGCGAAGCCGTCGGCCGAGGCCACCCCGGCCCGCCGCATCGGCTCGACCCAGTCGGCCGGGTTCCTGATCCAGCCGGCGTTCCCCGCGTCGAGATAGACCTTGGCCCGGGGCTGTCTCCTCAGCGTCTCCACCGCCGTCCTGAGCAGGCCGAGGCGTTCGGCCGCCCGGCCGCCCCGGGTGCAGTTGTCCAGGATGTGCGCCAGCGCGTCGGGTTCGACGACGACCCACGCGGGCCGGTCGCCGATCCCCTCGGCGAAGCGGCGGATCCAGGTGCGGTACTCCCCGGAGTTCGACGCCCCGCCCGCCGAGAACCGGCCGCAGTCGCGGTCGGGGATGTGGTAGGCCACCAGGACGGGCACCTGACCGGCGCGGCGCGCCTTCTCGGTGACGGCTGCGACCCGGGCCGCGGGGTCCGGGTCGCCGATCCAGATCGCGTTGGGCCGGTCGGCGATCCTGCGGATCAGCGCCGCGTCCCCGGTCCTGCCCTCCCCCTGGAGCCTGCGGACCTCCTGGGCCGCGGCGCCGTCGGGGTCCACGTAGAATCGCGTCTCCCCGGAGCCGGGGGAACCCGTGGCGCCGGCCGGGGGCGGCGAGCCCCCGGACGGGGTGGGGTCGCCGGCGCAGGCCGCCGCGGCGAGGGTGAGGACGAGGGCGCCGGCGGCGCGGCCGTACCTGTTCATCGATCTCCTCGGGCTCGGTCTCCCCGGATGTGGACCCAGCGGGCCTGGGACGGGGTTCCCTCTCCGGTGACCCCGAACATCATGTACCAACCGGGCGGCACCAGCGCGGGGTTGGCCGGGAGCGTGACGACGATGCCGCCGGACACCCGGGTGAAGTCGACGCTGACGGAGCGCTGTTCCACGTCCGTGACGTGGGTGACCGCGCTCGGCCGCATCAGCCGCACCTGCCTGATGCGCCTGGCGTCGGGGGTTTTGAAACCCGCCCTGCCGCCCAGGCGCAGCGCCCGCCGCCCTCCGGTGAACACCGGGCGCCGTTCACCGTTGAACAGGTAGGCGGGGGTGTAGACCTCGACCCGCTGGTCGAACGCGCCGGGGATCGTGCCGCCCTCGTCGCCGAAGAGCGGGTCGGAGCCCATGCCGAGCACCCTGCCGTCGGGCAGCAGCAACCCCTCGGCGTGGTAGTTGCGGCCCACCGCGGGCGCGGCGGCCTCGTGGAAGCTGTTGCTCTCCGGATGGTAGACCTCGGCCCGCAGCACGTCGCTGCCGCCCCGGCCCCGGTAGTCGCCGGAGCCGTTGAAGGAGAACACGGTGTCGTCGGGGAGGAGCACCGCCGACGGGTAGCGCACCGGGTCGGAGAGGTTCGGGCCGCGGACGTAGCGGGGCGCGGGCTCCTTGAAGTCGATGAGGGCGGTCCGGTCGGTGGCGTTCTTCTGGCCCGGCTGGCGCTCCCCCACCGGGCCACCGCCCATGACCATGATCTTCTGGTCCTGCGCGGGGGGCAGCAGCACCGAGGCGCCGGTCTCGTTGAGCTCGGGCTCGGGCAGGCCGGGGACCGGGGTGAACGCCTCCATCTCGTCCGGTGCCACGCCTCCGGCACCCCCGGAGGTCTTCACCGGGCGGTCGGTGTCGTGGCGGTAGTCCCAGACACCGGGGGGACGGAGCGCGAGCCGGCCCGGGCCGTACCCGGCGCTCATCCCGGAGAAGAAGAGGGTGTCGTCGTCGAGCAGGAACAGCGCCGGGTAGGTGGGGAAGAACCGCTTGGGGCCCGGCCGCCAGGTCTTGGTCCCCGGATCGTAGATCTCGTTGTCCCTGGTGACCTGGCCCACGGTGTCCAGACCGGAGACCGTCATCACGCGGCCGTCGGGCAGCGCGGTCATCGTGGGATACCAGCGGCCCTCGTTCATGTCCTGGACCTTGAGGTAGCGCTCGGCCACGGGATCGAACTCGTAGGCGTCCCTGATGCCTTGGAAGTCCTGTTTTTCGAGCGTCATGCTCGCACCCATGGCGTACAGGTTCCGCCTCTCCCGGCCGGTGAGCCCCTGGATCCGGTATCTGACGGAACCCTCGGCCGGGGTGAACAGGCCGGGCGCCCCCTCGTCCACGGCCTCGGCGAAGACCTTGGTCTCGCTGGGCGTGATCCGCGCCTTTCCCGGCAGGCCGGTCTCGACCTTCTTCGCGGGCGGCACTGTGATATGGGCGGTGGTGCGGTACAGCTGCCCGGTGGGGGCGGCGACCAGCGTGCCGGGGTGCAGGTGCCTGGGCTGGGCGTCCGGATCCTCGTTCTTCACCACCAGGGGCCCGCCGGCCCGCTTGACCCTGCTTTTGAGCACCTCGAAGCGGAGTGTGCCGCCGGCGATGAGGAGGTTTCCGCTGGGCAGCATCACGTGCCCGGCACAGAAGAAGTCGACGGGCGTGTCGATCAGCTTGAACTCGCCCTCCTGTCCCGGCCTGGCCGGGTCCCAGAGCAGCGTCTTGAACGTGCCCTTGGCGAAGTTGGCCGCGTTGTTGCCGGAGCCGGCGACGATGAGCACCTTGCCGGTGTGGAGCAGCGCCGCGTGAATGGCGTTGACCTTGAACTCGTCCGGGACGTTCAGGAAGGTCCACCGGCCGTAGCGTGCCTTGTAGTCGTCCTGGTCGATCCGGTACTCGTGCCACTTCCTGGAGGCGAACCCGGAGACGGCCGGCAGGTTGACCCCGACGACGACGGCCACCACGGCGGCGGCGAACAGGTTCTTCCGCAGTCGGCTCAACGGCCCTCCCGGCGGGTGCAGGCCCAGGCCACCAGGGGCCCCAGGCAGATCACGAGGGCCAGAACGCTCCAGAGGGTCATGACCAGGTGCACATGACCGGTCCAGAACAGGGTGAGCAGCAGGCCGCCGCCGAAGACACCGGCCCACCACAGGTGGATACGGAAGGTGGCGATCCGGTCGGGGCTGGCCGAGTCGCCCTTGGGGGTGACCACGAACCTGCTGGGCCGCCGTAGCGCGGCCCCGGCCAGCGACGCCACGTAGATGGGCGCCGACACGGCCGACATCACCATTCCCGCCACCCCCGAGGAGCCCTCGGGCTCGTGCGGGCTGACGTTGTGCCGCCGGTTCCAGGTGTAGAGCATGACCTGCAGCAGCGCCGCGTCGCCGTACAGCATCAGCCACACGTCCATGGGAACGGTCACGCCGGAGCCTCCCACCGCCATGAAGAGGAGGGCGCTCAGCCCGGCCAGCAGCCAGTTGAACGCGGACATCGGATAGAACGTCACCATCAGGCTGTAGTTGAACAGCCTGCCGGGTGACAGCCGGAACGCCGCCCGCCAGAACTGGGTGAGCAGTGTCTCGTAGGTGCCCCGGCTCCAGCGGAGCTGCTGGCTGAAGAAGTCGGTCCACGACGACGGCCCCTCGCCGACCGCGAGCACGTCCGGGGTGTAGACCGACATCCAGCGCCGCCCCGTCTCCGGGTCGCGGGCGCGGTGGAACTCGATGCCGGTGGCCATGTCCTCGGTGATCGAGTCGTACAGGCCTCCGATCTGCTTGAGCGCCCGGATCCGCACGGCGTTGTTGGTGCCGACGAACATGGGTGCCCCGTACAGGTTGCCGGCGCGCTGAATCAGCGAGTGGAAGAGGAACTGCTGGCTCTCGGCGGCCTTGGTGACCCCGGTGGCGTAGTTGCCGTAGACCTGGGGGCCGACCACGAAGGCCACCCTGGGGTCGCGGAAGTAGCCGAGCATGCGCTCGCAGAACTCGGGCAGGGGCACGTGGTCGGTGTCGACCGAGACGAAGAAGTCGTAGTCGTCGCCGTGCGCGGCCAGCCAGCTGTTGTAGTTGCCGTGCTTGGTCTTCGCCCGGAAGGAGCCCCTGGGCCGGTTCCACTCGGGCACGCCCTTGCGGGTGAAGTGGTGCGCGCCCAGCCAGTCGCAGAGCTCGTGGATGTCGGGGTCGTCGCCCTCGTCCAGCAGCCACACGTCGAACGGGCCGTCGTGGCGGATCTGCAGGGCCGCGGACAGGGTCTCCCTGACCATCTCCAGCGGCTCCTTGCCGGGCACGCAGGTGGTGATGAAGGCCACCCGGGTGCCGGACTCGGGCACGACCGGGACCGGATCCCTGGCCGCGAGCATGGCGTGGACGTTGGAGACCACGCTGACCAGGCGGAACATCTCGATCAGGGCGATCGCCACAAGCATGATCCGGTCGGCCAGCGGCAGGTACCACGGGAGCACGCCGTAGGGGTCGGGGCGGACCGTCCAGTGCTCGGGCAGCAGCAGCCACGCCATCAGGGTGAACTCCACGACGAGCGCGGCGGCCATCAGCAGCACCGCCCGCACCCGGTGCGGCTCGCCCGCCAGCAGGGAGCGGTAGCGGACCCGGTACGGCCGGCCCGGCTCCGGCTCGGTCACCGGACCGGCGAGCCGGCTGAACCGCTCGTAGTCATAAAGGATGATCTTCGTGGTGCCGGTGGAGGCGCTCATGGGTTCGGCGACCTCGCAGCGCGCACGACGAAGACCGGCACTGTCCCCCCAGATGGAAAACGAGACCGGCCGCCCCACCCGAAGGCACGGCCAACACCGGCCCATAAATCGGTAAACAGTAAGACATCATATTCTGATTGGTAAGCCAGATATCGCCCCTCTCACAAGGTCGGGGAATATTCCGGAGCGCAATTTATTCCAAGTTTCAATGAAACAGCCGAGG
Source organism: Streptosporangium sp. NPDC006007 (assembly GCF_040614315.1). Classification (NCBI taxonomy): domain Bacteria; kingdom Bacillati; phylum Actinomycetota; class Actinomycetes; order Streptosporangiales; family Streptosporangiaceae; genus Streptosporangium; species Streptosporangium sp. NPDC006007. Next base: position 21,890 of record NZ_JBEXUG010000055.1, read on the forward strand.
GGGTAGCAGCTCCCACCAGCCGTCCGGAGCGGGCGCGTCGTCGGCGTCGACGCGATCACCCGGGCGGGGGACCGCCAGGCGGACGTCGCGGGCCTTGGCCTCGCGCCACAGGCGGTCGACCGGCTCGGCCCACGGATGGAAGGCGAGGGTGAAGGTCGCCCAGTGGACGGGCAGGAACAGCTCGCCCCCCAGGTCGAGATGGGCGTTGACCGCCTCCTCCGGGGTCATGTGGACGTCCGGCCAGCTCGGGCTGTAGGCCCCGACGGGCATGAGCGTCAGGTCGAAGGGGCCGTGCGCGGCGCCGATCGCGGCGTAGCCGTCGAAGTATCCGGAGTCTCCGGCGTAGAAGACCCGCCGGTTCGGCCCGGCCACCACCCAGGAACCCCAGAGGGTCCGGTCGCGGGTCAGGGTGCGCCCGGAGAAGTGCCGGGCCGCGGTGGCGACGAAGCGCAGGCCCGCCACCCGGGTCTCCTCCTCCCAGTCGAGCTCGACGATCCGCGAGCGGGGCACGCCCCAGCGCTCCAGGTGCGCGCCGATCCCCAGCGGAACCAGGAACGGCGCCGCCTGCAGGGCGGTGAGCGCCCGGACCGTCGCCATGTCGAGGTGGTCGTAGTGGTCGTGTGAGATCACGATCGCGTCGACGACGGGCAGACCCGCCAGCGGCGCGGGCGGCGGGTGCAGGCGCCGCGGGCCGATCAGCGCGGACGGGGAGCAGCGGTCACTCCACACCGGGTCGAACAGCACCCGCCGTCCCTCGATCTCCACCAGCGTCGTGGCGTGGCCGTACCAGACGGCGCTCAGGCCGGTCGCGGACGGCTTGACGGCGGGAGAGGTCACCAGGGGGATCCTGCCGGGCGGACGGCGGCCGTCACGCTCGAAGACCATCTCGCCCAGCAGCCTGGGCACCGTGCCCGGCGGCACCGCGGCGGCGGGTACCGGGTTGCGGAACGCGCCGTCACGGAACCGGGGGGACCGGCGCATCCGCGCCAGCCGCCCGCCCGCGGCCCTGGCGCCCAGCGCGGCCGGAACGTCGCGCAACGCCCACCCGGCGGCGGCCAGCGCCAGCCCGCCCACCAGGGCACGCCTCATCGATCCGTTTCCCGCCATCCGCGCACGCTCCCCAAGTCGCCCGATCATGTAACCGATCCCGGCCCCGCCGGTGTTCCCGATGCGGAGATCCCGCCGGTGCGCGGTCTAGGCGAGATGGCGTTCGACGGTGGCGACCTTGGCGTCCAGTCCGCCCGTACGCCCCGCGCGGACGTCGGCCTTGAGCACGAGGCTGACCCGTCCGCACCGCGCCTCGACCGCCTCGACCGCGCCCCTCACCACGGCCATGACCTCGTCCCAGGTCTCCCCCTCGACCGTGGTGAACATGGCGTCGGTCCGGTTGGGCAGCCCTGACGCGCGAACCACCCGCACGGCCTCCGCGACGAGTTCGCCGACGTCCTCCCCGGCTCCGATCGGGGTCACGCTGAACGCTACGAGAACCGACATGTCACGCCTCCCTCAAGAACATCCGTCTACGCACCCTAGGCCGGTCGGCCCGAATCACCGACCGGCCCTCCCGTATAGGTTTGATCGAAAATGTCGGCTTACGGTGATTTGATCCTGTCAGAGCCACAAGATGGGGTGACAGTGAGCGACAGCGAGTGGGATGAGATCATCGACGCCTGGCGTGACAGCAACCCGGCCGAGGTCCGCGAACAGCCGCCGGGCGGGCTCGGCCCCGGTCGGCGGCTCCCCCGGCAGGGGTCCACACCGCTGCACCGGGCCGCGCAGGAGGGCGCGGCCGGGCTGATCGAACTGCTCCTCGCCTGGGGCGCCGAGGTCGACCCCGCCGACGACGACGGGGCCACCCCGCTCTGGGAGGCCGTGCGCCACGGCCACGACGACGCCGTCCGGGTGCTGCTGGCCGCGGGGGCGGACCCCTGGAGACCGTGCATCGCCGGGCGCTCTCCCGGCCTTCAGGCGCTCTTCACCGAGCTGGCGGACCTGTTCGTCCACCTCCCCGGGGCTCCCCGGATCGGCCCAAGGCTCCGTGAGATCCAGGACACCGTGGACGAGATGATGTTCTCCTACGAGAACTACAACGAGGAGTTCTGCGTCGCGTTCGTCGGCGGGGTGAGCGAGGACGAGGTGATCCACCGGCTGGGGGCCGTTCCCGAACACTGCCCGCCGGTCGGGCCCGAGGCGCTGTGGAGGATGGAGCACGACTCCCCCGTCGAGACCCTGCGGGTGGCGGGGCCTCCGGGAGGCGGGGTCGTGCTCTTCCAGACCGGCGGCGCCCTGCCGGTGCACGACACCGTCGCCCGGCTGGTCACCGCGGGCGGCGGAGTCCTGGCCGGCGGGTTCCCGCTGACCAGTTCCTCGGTCGACATCTGGCGGGACGGCGTCAGCGTCGCCCGGCCCTCGGTTTACCAGCAACTCGGCCACGACAGCCTGTTCGAGCTGTGGATGTGCAGGTTCGGCGACTGCGGAGCGCATCCGTCGACCTCGACGGAACGGGCCCTGGCCCTGATGACGTTGCTGACCGCCACCTACGTCACCGAGGGATGGTTGTGGAGCGCTCCGGTACGGGTGGTCCCCGTCGAACTGCGGTAGGCCAATCAGAGTGGGTAAAGTCACCAGACCATGAAAAAGCACACCATAACCGCACGATGGAGTGAGATACCGGACGACGCCGACGACCTCGTCCTGGTCCGCGGCGGATTCCGGACCTACCTGTGCCTGTGTGGCAGACCCCTGGCGGACCGGGGCGCCGCGGAGTCGCACGCGATGGAGACCAACCAGTGCACCACCTGCCTGGGCTCGGCGACCGAGCAGATCGTCCCGTCCTTCTCCCAGAGCTGCACGTCGTGCGCCGGAACCGGCCGGCGCGCGGTACAGCTCACCTGGGAGCTCGCCTGCGCCGAGGCCGAGGCCACGATCACCGTCGACCTCGTCCGCGAGCTGATCGCCCCGCTCACGGGACCGTTCCGGCTCTCCGAGGTGGCCGACACGGTCCGCGCCACCCTCGACCTGCCGGTTGGACGCCTGCCCGTCGGCCCCCGGGTCCGCGACGTCCTCCGCCGGCTGGAGGCCGACGGCGAACTCGTCCTGATCTCCGCCCCGGACGAGCTGATCCGCGGCACAACCGTGGTGCTCTACCGCGACCCCTACTGGCAGCACGCCTCCGCCCCTCCCCCGGCGCCCTGACCCCGCGGCGGTGATTGGGCCGCCCAAAAATGGTAAGTATGTCCAGCTGAAGAGGAGAAACCCCACCGGAGGTCGAGACCGAGACCGTCATGCCGCGCCCCAGCCGAACGCCCGCGCCCCGCCCGTACCCGTGCGCGGCCGGATGAGCACCGGAGCCCGGCCGGACGAGGTACCGCCCACCCGGCGGTGGGAGAACGCCGACCCTCGCCGGTGGAAGGCGCTGACCGTCTGCCTGGTCGCCGGCTTCATGACGCTGCTCGATGTCAGCATCGTCAACGTGGCACTGCCCGCCATCCGCACCGGGCTGCACTCCCCGCAGAGCGACCTGCAGTGGGTGGTGTCCGGGTACGCCCTGACCTTCGGGCTGGTGCTGGTCCCCGCCGGCCGGTTCGGTGACATGCGCGGACGGCGTGACGTGTTCGCCTTCGGCGTCGCCCTCTTCACCCTGGCCAGCGCGGCGGCAGGAGTCGCCCAGAGCTCCACCTGGCTGGTCGTCGCGCGGCTTGTCCAGGGGGTGGCGGGCGGGGTGATCAACCCACAGGTCAGCGGCCTGATTCAGCAGCTCTTCCGGGGCGCCGAGCGGGGCCGGGCCTTCGGCCTGCTGGGCGCCACCATCGGCGTCTCCACCGCGATCGGCCCGCTCCTCGGCGGGCTGCTCATCGGCCTGGGCGGCGCGCGGGAGGGGTGGCGCCTCGTCTTCTACGTCAACGTGCCCATCGGCGTCCTGGCCATATTCCTGGCGTACCGCTACATCCCCCACCGGCCGCCGGAGAGACGGCCACGGGAGAGCGTGGACCCGGTCGGCGTGCTGCTGCTGGCCACCGGGGTCGTCCTGGTGCTGCTGCCGCTCGTCGAGGGGGAGCGGTGGCACAGCCTGGGAAGGTGGCCGCCGCTGCTCGCCGGGGTGGCCGTACTCGCCGTCTTCGTGGGCTGGGAGCGTCACTACGGGAGACGCCGTCAGCCGGTCGTCAACCTGTCCCTGTTCGCCATACGCTCCTACTCCTTCGGGACCCTGATCGCGGCGCTCTACTTCGCGGGCTTCACCGCGATCTTCTTCATTCTCACCCTCTACCTGCAGGAGGGCCTGCGCTACTCGGCCCTGGGGGCGGGGCTGGCGAGCACCTCGTTCGCGGCGGGATCGGCCGCGGCCTCGGTACTGGGAGGCCGGGTCGTCACCCGGTTCGGCCGCCCGCTGGTGGTGGCCGGACTGGTGCTGGTAACGGCCGGGCTGGCCGCCACCGAGCTCGCCGTACGGCTGGTCTCCGGCCAGGACGTGGCCTGGGCGATCGCGGTACCGCTGCTGGTCGCCGGCCTGGGCAGCGGCCTGGTGATCTCACCGAACCAGACGCTGACGCTGTCGGAGGTTCCCGTCGCGGAGGCCGGCACCGCGGGCGGCGTGCTGCAGACCGGTCAGCGGATCGGTACCGCCGTGGGCATCGCGGCGATCGGCTCGGTGTTCTTCGCGCAGGTGGTCTCCTCGCGCGGCGACCACGCCCTGGCGTTCCGGTGGGCGCTGCTGGTCACCATCGGCTTCGTGCTGGTCACGCTGGTGGTGGCCCTGGCCGACGTGATCGCCGCCCGCCGTACCCGTCCGGCGCGGACGCCCGCCTCCGTGAGCCGTCCGCCGCGGTGAAGGCGGTCCCGTCTCACCGGACCCGATCGCCCCTTGGAATCCGGTCCGTCCCAGCCCACGCCCGGAAAAACCCACTAAACCAATCGGCAGTAACATTTATTAACGATATCGGCGGCGGACCTGCCACTTGATAGGTTCTTGGAAACCGTCAATGTGCGCATAGGTGGAGGATTAGCACTGTGGAGGTCGAGCAGACGGCGCTGCCGGGGATCGGACTGCGGCACGAGTTCACCACGCGGAACGGCCGGCGGATCGGGATCGTCTCCCACCGCTCAGGCCGCCGCGACCTGGTGATATACGACCTGGACGACCCGGATCGCGCGTGTGAGACGGTCAGGCTGAACGACGAGGAGGCCGACGCGCTCGCCGAGCTGCTCGGCGCCCCGCGCATCGTGCAGCGCCTCAACGCCCTGCACCGGGAGGTCGAGGGCCTGGTCAGTCTCCAGCTGCCGATCCCTCCCGACACACCGTACGCCGGGCGGCCGATGGGCGACGCGCGCGTCCGCACCCGCACCGGCGCGTCCATCGTGGCCGTGGTGCGCGGCGGACAGGTGTTCGCCAGCCCCGGCCCCGACTTCGTGCTCGACGGCGGCGACGTGGTGGTCGTCGTCGGCAGCCCGGAGAGCACCTCCGCCGTCTCCGACATCATCGCCCTCGGATAGGGCGCCGGGTGCACACAGCGGTCCTTTTCCTGGAACTCGGCGCCGTCCTTCTCGGGCTCGGCATACTCGGTGCGCTGGCGCTCCGTGTCGGCATCTCTCCCATCCCCCTCTATCTGCTGGCGGGACTGGCCTTCGGCACCGGCGGGATCATCCCGCTGGCCACCAGCGAGGAGTTCATCTCCGTCGGTGCCGAACTCGGCGTCATCCTGCTCCTGCTCACACTCGGCCTGGAGTACAACGCCGACGAGCTCATGACCAGCCTGAAAGGCAACGCCCGCGCCGGAGTCGTCGACCTGGTGCTCAACGCGGCACCGGGCGCGATCGCCGCGCTACTGCTGGGCTGGGGTCCGGTGGCCGCCGTGGCCATGGCCGGGGTCACCTACGCCACCTCCTCGGGCATCACCGCCAAAGTCCTGTCGGACCTGGGCTGGATCGGTAACCGGGAGACCCCGGTGGTGCTCTCCCTGCTGGTCTTCGAAGACCTGACCATGGCGGTCTACCTGCCCGTCCTCACCGCGCTGCTGGCCGGGCTGAGCCTCCTCGGCGGCGCGCTCACCGTGGCGATCGCGCTGGCCACGGTGAGCGTCGTGCTGCTGGTCGCGCTCCGCTACGGCCGGTTCATCGAGGCGTTCGTGGCCAGCCCCAACTCCGAGGTGCTGCTGCTGAAGGTGGTCGGGCTCGCGCTGCTGGTCGCCGGGGTGGCCCAGCAGCTCCAGGTCTCGGCGGCCGTCGGCGCCTTCCTGGTGGGCATCGCGCTCTCCGGCGAGCTGGCCGAGGACGCCCAGGCGTTGCTGACCCCGCTCCGGGACCTGTTCGCCGCGGTGTTCTTCGTCTTCTTCGGCCTGCAGACCGACCCCACCAAGATCGGGCCGGTGGCCGGGCTCGCCGCGCTGCTCGCCCTGGTCAGCATGGTCACCAAGCTGCTCACCGGCGGCTACGCCGCCCGGCGGGCCGGAATCGGCAGAGCCGGACGGGCACGGGCGGGTATCGCGCTCATTCCCCGGGGCGAGTTCAACATCGTGATCGCCGGTCTGGCGGTGGCGGCCGGAGTCCACCCCGAGCTCGGCCCGCTGGCCGCGGCCTACGTGCTCATCCTCGCCGCGTTCGGCCCACTGGCCGCCCGCCTGGTCCAGCCTCTCATCACCGCCATCGCCAAACGTGCCTGACCTGCCGGGCGGCGCGTCCCATCCTTTTCCCGGCCCTCACCGCCGGGATCTGGTAGGCATTTGCGGGTGACACGTCTCCTGACACTCCTCACGGCCGCTCTTCCCCTCCTGGCGGCCCCCGGTCCGGCGTCCGCCGCCTCCTCCGGCACGCCACACGTCCCGGCCGGGGTGACCGCCGGATACGTGGTCTTCGACCGGCAGGCGGGCAAGGTCACCTCGCAGCGCAACGCGCATCGCAGGTTCCGGTCGGCGTCGGTGGTGAAGATCCTGATCGCGATCGACTATCTGGAGTCGCACGGCAGCGTCCCCCGGGGCGATCTCACCCTGCTCTCGAAGATGCTGAGGGTCAGCGACGACGCCGCCGCGACCTCTTTCTGGACCCGGGGCGGCCAGGGGAAAATCGTCGAGCGGACGGCGCGCAGACTGGGGCTGACCGAGACCGCTCCGCCGCCCGCCGACCGGCCGGGCTTTTGGGGTTACACCTCGCTCAGCGCACTGGACGTCACCCGGACCTACCGCTACCTGCTCGACGAGGCCGACCCGAGGGTGGGCGGCCTCATCCTCGGCCACCTGCGAAAGGCCGGGCAGTGCGGTTCCGACGGGTTCGACCAGTACTTCGGCATTCCCCGCGCGGTCCCGGCCCCCTGGGCGGTCAAACAGGGCTGGTCGGGGTACGGCTCGACGCCCCCGGCCCCGTGCGGGCGGGCGGCCTCCGCCGGAGCGGCACCCGCCGCCGGAGCCGCGGCGACCCAGGTCACGGCCGTACGGGACGCCGGCCTGGCCGTCCCCGCATCGGCCGCCGGGCCGGTCCCCGACTTCGGCCACCCGGTGCTTCACACCACCGGGCTCGTCGGCCGGAAGGAGCGCTGGATCATGGTGCTGCTGACCGCCTACCCCACCTCGACCACCTGGCAGCGCTCCACCGGTCAGGTGACGAGGCTGGCCCGGGAGGTCTATCTCAGCGGGACATCGTGACCCCGGGCCCGCCGAAGTGGGAGGCGGCTAGTGCGACGTTCCTTTTTGAGCAGCAAGATTAGACGTACCATCAAGGCCCAGCGGGTCGTTGATGGGCGGTGAGGTAGTGCCGAAGCTCCTGT
>NZ_JBEXUG010000056.1:0-29086 GCF_040614315.1 Streptosporangium sp. NPDC006007
CGGCCCGCCACGACGCGCGGTGTATCTGGCGAACAGCGCCGACAGAGTCGTCTTGCCACTGCCGCCCTTACCAACGAATGCCACCCTCACGACGACGATCCAATCCGAACATGAAAACGATTCACCTGGCGCCCAGGTTGTCATCGATCAGTCAAGTGAGTAAACCTCACATTTGACTATCATGTCGGTGGTATAGCCCGGCCGGGATCACCACACGGGCGGCGCCCTTCAGCGGTCGCGGCGGGTGACGAGCTGGGCGAGCGCGCCCAGCTCGGAGGTGGGACGCGGCACGGAGCCGGCCGAACGCAGGTGGCGCAGCGCCCGGATCAGCAGCTTGTCGGCCTGCCTCTGGCTCCACGCACGCCCGCCCAGGGCGTCGACGAGCTCGGCGGCGTGGACCAGCTCCGTGTCGGACAGAGGTCGTTCCCGATGGTAGAGCTCGGCCAGCTCACGTCCCGCCGGGGTGGCGGAGGCGAGCGCGGCCACGACCGGCAGGGACTTCTTACGGCTGCGCAGATCCGAGTAGACCGGCTTGCCGGTCACCTCAGGATCCCCCCAGATGCCCAGCAGGTCGTCGACGAGCTGGAAGGCCAGCCCCAGGTCGTCGCCGAAGGCGCGCAGTCGCTTGACCTGCTCCGGAGTGCCGCCGCCGAACAGGGCCCCGAGCGCGCAGGCGCACCCCAGCAGGGCACCGGTCTTACCCGCGGCCATGACCAGGCACTCGGCGAGCTCGACGTCCCGGCGGCCCTCGAAGGCCACGTCCGCGTTCTGGCCCTCCAGCAACTCCTGAATCGCGGTACCGAAGATTCGCGCCGCCTCCGGAGCCGCCGGATGCCCGCCCTCGGCGAGCACCTCGAAGGCCCGCGCCAGCAGCGCGTCACCGGCCAGGATCGCCGGGCTGACCCCGAAGACGGTCCAGGCCGTGGGGCGGTGACGGCGTGTCCGATCACCGTCCATCACGTCGTCGTGCAGGAGGGAGAAGTTGTGCGCCAACTCGACGGCGACCGCCGCGGGCAGCGCCGCCTGAACGGCACCCCCCACGGCCTCGGCCGTCAGCAGGACCAGCGCGGGGCGGAACGCCTTGCCGCCGTCGGCTCCAGCGGGCTCGCCGTACTCGTCCCACCAGCCGAAGTGGTAACCGGCGATGCGCCGCATCGAGGGGGGCAGCGTGTCGACCGCCGGGCGCAGGGCGGACTCCACCGTGTCACGGCTCCAGAGGAGCACCTCGCTCGCCGAGCGTCCCTCGGCCGTCACCTCAACCGCCGTCATGTTCCCTCACACCTTCGCTCGGCGTCCCACAACCGACGCCCCACACAGTAATCCGCACCGGCGTCGATGCCGGTATACCCCGCGACGCCGAGCACGTCCGACCTCGGTCTTATCTGACCGACCGTGCCCGGATTTGGGCACCCCGATGCCACCTGCCCATTTCCTGAGACGCACACGCGTTTCCGGGTCCGCGCACGCACCCTTTCCCGATGGGAATTCCGGCCCGCTGGATACGGCGGATGGAATCCGGGGAGGTTCAAGGGCGCACGACCCGTTCTCAGTGACCGAGTTCGACGTCTTCGAGAATTCCGAGCGCGTCGGGGACGAGCACCGCGACGGAATAATAGGCACTGACCAGGTAGGAGATGATCGCCTTCTCGTTGATGCCCATGAACCGGACCGACAGGCTGGGCTGGTACTCGTCCGGGATGCCCGTCTGGTGCAGGCCGACGACGCCCTGGTCCTCCTCCCCGGTCCTGAGTGCGAGGATCGACGTGGTGCGGGCGCCGGTGATGGGGATCTTGCTGCAGGAGAAGATCGGGACACCGCGCCAGGCCGGCACCATGTTCCCGCCGATGTCGACGCCGAGGGGGTAGAGCCCACGGCGGTTGCACTCCCGGCCGAAGGCGGCGATGGCGTGGGGGTGGGCCAGGAAGAACCGCGTCTTCCTGCGGCGGCTGAGCAGCTCGTCGAGGTCGTCGGGGGTGGGCGGCCCGCTCCGGGTGTGGATCCGCTGCTTGAGGTCGGCGTTGTGGAGCAGGCCGAACTCGGGATTGTTGATCATCTCGTGTTCCTGCCGCTCCCGCAGCGCCTCGATCGTCAGCCGGAGCTGCTGCTCGACCTGGTCCATCGGGTCGTTGTAGAGGTCGGCCACCCGGCTGTGCACGCGCAGCACGGTCTGCGCGACGCTCAGCTCGTACTCGCGGGGGGCAAGCTCGTAGTCGACGAACGTGCCCGGCAGGTCGGCCTCCCCGGCGTGCCCCGCCGCCGTCTCGATGGCGGCCTCGCCGTACTTGTTCTGCGGGCCCCTCGGACCGGCCTGCACCTGCCGCAGGTGCGCCCGCAGCTCTTCGGACCGGTCGGCCACCTCCCTGAACGCCTCACGGGACAGAACCATCGCCGTGCCCGAGGTGACCGCCTTGACCGTGAAGTCCCAGTCGCCCTGGGGGACGGCCAGCGTCTCGTCGCCGAAGTGGTCGCCACCGGCCAGCACCGCCAGGACGACCTCGTCTCCGTAGGGCCCCGTACCGACCTTGTTGACCTTGCCGTGCGCGATGAGCACCACCTCGTCCGCCGGCCGGCCCGACTGCACCAGCACCTCCCCCGCGGTGAACTCCCGCTGGGTGAAGCGCTCGCTCAGCGCCTGCAGGACCTCGGGGTCGTCAAAGTGGCGCAGCGACGGCAGCTCGCGCAGCTCCGCCGAGACCACCCGGACCTCCGTCCCGACGCTGGTGAAGCTCACCCGCCCGTCGCCGACGGTGTAGCTGAGCCGACGGTTCACCCGGTAGGTGCCGCCCGAGACCTGCACCCACGGCAGCATCCGCAGCAGCCACCGCGAGGAGATCTCCTGCATCTGCGGAACCGTCTTGGTCGTCGTCGCGAGATTACGCGCCGCGTCCGTTCCCAGGCTCAACTGTGCCCGGCCGGCATCGAACTCCGTCACAACAAACCGCCCATCTGTGTTCGTCTCGAAAAGGGAGGCCGAAAACCTGGATCGAAAAAGGGGAGATAAACAGATCGGCCGCAACCGAATTCGCCAAATCACCCTCATCTCGAAGGTGAGGGTTCGGGAGGGCAGGCCACCGCTGCGGACCGATCCAATTTTGGAGTTCCCTTAAATATTCTGTCAAGCATTAAACATAATTTTGCCAAGAACAAATATTACTTTTTCGGAAAAAACGGACTGAACGCTAATAGAGGAATCCATCGGCGATCACCGAAATTTGCCGCACTTCGGCTGTTATAGACCGCCTCCCCGCCACCGCCGGCCGGACCGATGGAGCCGGACACCTCGGCGGCGGACGCCTCGGCCACCCACAGCCGTCCTCGCACCTCCCGGGCACCGCCACCTCGCCTCCGAACGGGCGACACGCCGCCGTCACCCAGGGCGACCGCCCCCATACCGCCGCAGCAGAACTGTGATGTACCCTTGCGGCCACGCACCTTCAGGACAAACACCAGGTCAACGGCAAGTTTCCCGATTTATGCCATGATCGGCGGAGCAGTCCCCCAGAAACGGACAGGAATGCTCCTTGCGTTAGCTATATGACGTGTGAAATTTTACATTTCACATAACGATCAGCCGCCCGGCCGAGGCTCTCCGCCGGGCGGCCTCGCTCCCCCTCCCCCCAGGAGTGACATGCAGAGCAGGTTGCGCCGGACGATCTCCCAGGTGGTTCTCGTCAGCTCCGTCCTCGGTCTCGGCGTCGGCACGCAGGTCGTGCTCGCCACCCCGGGTGCGGCGGTCGCACGGAACACTTCGACGATCACAAGTGGGACTGCTCCCGACAGGGATGTCACCGGTCCCCGTAACGAAGAACCGGCCCACGTCCAGCACAAACCCTTGAAGAACGAAGACAGCCCGCCGCTGTCGGCTTTCGTCGAGGAGCAGCGCCACGACTACAACGCGCCGTCGACCACCAAGAAGCCGACGCAGAAGTCGGCTCAGAAGTCCCTGCAGGCCGCCGCCGCGGCCTGTAACGTCGCCGACTTCGCGCAGACCGGCAGCGCCCTGGTCGCGGCGATCAAGAGCGTCACCCCCCAGTGTGTGGACACACTGTTCAGCCTGAGCGGAAGCAACGCCTCCGCCGCGTTCCGCGAGTCGCAGATGGTCACCGTCGCCTCCGCGCTCCGGGACAACTCCCTCAGCTACGCCGGTGACAACAGCACCGGCACGCTCCAGCTCGTGCTGTACCTCCGGGCCGGCTACTACGTCCAGAGCCAGCCCGCCGGAGACGCCGGCACCTACGGCGCGACGCTCAAGGCCGCGATCCGCTCCGCGCTGGACGCCTTCTTCGCCAACAGTCGCTCCGGCGACGTCAACGACGTCAACGGCGAGACCCTCAACGAAGCCGTCATCCTCATCGACAGCGCCCGGGAGAACGCCCGCTACATCTACGTGGTGAAGCGGCTGCTCAACGCCTACAGCAGCTCCTACAACCAGTACAAGTACATGCGCAGCTCGGTGAACAGCGTCTTCACCGTGCTGTTCCGCGGCCACTACGTGCCCGAGTTCGTCACCGCGGTCACGAGCGACCCGAGCCTCCTCGACACGGTCAACAGCTTCGCCAACAACAACTTCAACCTGATCGGCGGGGACTACTACTACCTCCCCTACAACGCCGCCCGCGAGCTGAGCCGTTTCGTCCAGCACGCCGCGCTGCAGGCCAAGGTCCGCCCGATGGTCAAGGCGCTGATCGGCCGCAGCAGCATCACCGGTACGACCGCGCGGATGTGGGTGGCCCTGGCCGACATGGTCGACTACTACGACAACGCGAACTGCTCCTACTACGGCACCTGTAACTACCGGGCCCAGATCAAGGCCGCGGTGCTGCCGATCAACCACACCTGCAGCTCCACCCTGCGGATCCTGGCCCAGGACATGACCGCCGCCCAGCTCAGCGCGAGCTGCACCAGCCTGGCCAACCAGGACGCCTACTTCCACAACATCGTCAAGGACAACGGCCCGGTCGCCAACGACCGCAACACCGCCCTTGAGGTGACCGTCTTCAACTCCAGCGTCGACTACCAGACCTACGCCGGCGCGCTGTACGACATCAGCACCAACAACGGCGGCATGTACCTGGAGGGTGACCCGGCCGTCGTCGGCAACCAGCCCAGGTTCATCGCCTACGAGGACACCCGGGTTCTTCCCACCTTCGCCATCTGGAACCTGAACCACGAGTACACGCACTACCTCGACGGCCGCTTCAACATGTACGGCGACTTCACCGCGGGCGTCTCCACCCCGACCATCTGGTGGATCGAGGGCTTCGCCGAGTACGTCTCCTACTCCTACCGCAACGTCGTCTACGACGCCGCGATCGTGGAGGCGGCCAAGAAGACCTTCACCCTGCGCGAGGTGTTCGACACCACCTACGAGCAGAACGACACCACCCGCACCTACCGGTGGGGCTACCTCGGGGTCCGCTACATGCTGGAGAAGCACCCCGCCGACATCACCAGGCTCCTGGGCTACTACCGCTCCGGTAACTGGAGCGCGGCCCGCACCTTCCTGACCGGCCTGAACTACAACACCGACTGGAACGCCTGGCTGACCGCCTGCGCGGCCGGCGCCTGTGGTGGCGGCACCCCGACCAACCAGGCGCCGACGGCGGCCTTCACCTCCAGCGTGAACGGCGCGACCGTGACGTTCACCGACGGCTCCAGCGACTCCGACGGCACCATCGCCTCCCGCGCCTGGGACTTCGGCGACGGCACCACCTCCACCGCCACCAACCCCGCCAAGACCTACACCGCCTCCGGCACCTACACCGTCAAGCTGATCGTCACCGACGACAAGGGCGCCACCGGCACCGTCTCCAAGTCCGTCACCGTCTCCACCGGCGGCGGCACCCTGCCGACCTGCACCGGCTCCGACGTCCGCATGCTGGGCAAGAACTGCAGCCGCGGCAACGTCTCGGCCACCGCGGGCAACTACGCCTACTTCTACATCTACCTCCCGGCCGGCACCACCCAGCTGACCGTCTCCAGCTCCGGCGGCACCGGCAACGCCGACCTCTACTACAGCCCCAGCACCTGGGCCACCACCTCCAGCTACAGCAAGCGGTCGGTCACGGCCGGCAACGCCGAGACCCTGACCATCACCAGCCCGGTCGCCGGCTACCACTACATCAGCGCCCACGCCGCGACGGCCTTCAGCGGCCTGACCGTCTCCAGCCAGTACTAGTTCCCAGCCGGCACTGATCGTCTCGACAGAAGACCGATCGACACCACGAGCCCTCCCCGCCCGACGGCGGGGAGGGCTCCGTCGTGCGGGGCGGGGAGGCGCGCCCGGCCGGCGCCCGGGGGACCATGACCTCCTCCGCGGTGTGGTCGGAGAAGGCCAGCGCCCGTTCCAGCAGGTCCGCCTGGTTCTCGGCGAGGTGGCCGTGCGCGTCGGACTCGCCGATGATGTGCCCGAGCTCCTCCAGCGTGGCACCGTGGCGCAGTTCCTCGACGGGCTCGATGCCGACCATGCGCACCAGCCGGTTGGCCGCGGAGTCGAACAGCTGTATGAGCGGCCCGGCGGCCGTCATGTAGATCAGCGTGGAGGAGGCCAGCGCTCTGGCCAGAGGCTCGGATCTGGCCAGAGCCAGGTTCTTGGGCACCAGCTCGCCCAGGATCATCTGGAGAACGGTGGCGATCTCCTTTCCTTCCCCGTCGTCCCGAGCCCTCTCCACCTGCTCGTGGAACGGCGTGCGGCGGAGGCGATCACCGCGATTCGCTCTCCCCCACGTGGGTACAGACCGATTCCCGCGGTTCGACCACCGTGGAGGCGGTGACGGCCGAGCCGGGGCAGAGCCGGCGGGACCGCCGTCGCGGAGGGCGCCCCGCCGCACCGGGCGGGCCTGTCACGAGGAGGCCAGGTGACTCACGACGGACGACCGGGCAGACCCGAGCCCGCCGACCCCTCGGAGCCCGCAGGTCCCGCTGAACCAGCAGGCCCGGACATCGACGACACCACCGTCGAGGCGCTGGGCCGGCTCTCCGAGGCCCTGGAGACCACCGAACGGGCCCGGGGCCACCTCTACTCCTTCCACCAGCTCACCGGACACGCCGACCTACAGCTCGACCGGGTCGTGGAACTGCTGCGCGCCGCCGGTCACCACCGGCTGGCCGACACCGTGGCCGAGGAGCTCATCGGCCGTAACGTGCTGACCGACCGGTGGACCTTCCAGGTCGTCGAGGACTACGACGACGGCTACTACCGTTTCTTCACCCGCCTGGAACAGCGGATCAGGGACGAGCTGGCAGGGGGGCGCCGCCATCTCCACGAGGCGCGGATGAAACGGGAGCGCCAGTCCTGAGCGACGGCGCGGAGCGGCCAGGATCGGGCCCTGGGACGGCCCGCCGTACAGTGTCGGAATGGGCATGGTCAGAACGGTTGGACTGGTGCTGCACCCGCGGCGCGATTCGAAGACGGCCATCGACACGATCGTGGAGTGGGCGCGTGATCGGGAGGTCACCGTGCTCGGCCTGCCCGACGAGGTCGGCCGCATCGACTGCAGCGCGGTGGCGGTCGACGCCGGCACCCTGGTGGAACGGGCCGACCTGCTCGTCAGCCTGGGGGGCGACGGGACCATGCTGCGCACCATGCGGCTCATCACCGGACGGCCCACCCCCGTTCTCGGCGTGAACCTCGGCAAGCTGGGGTTCCTGGCCGAGATCGACGCCGACGACCTGCCCCCCACGCTGTCGGCCATCGACGGCAACCACTACACCGTCGAACCCCGCATGGCGGTGCGGGCGCCCCTGCCCGGCGTGGGGACGGTGACCGCGTTCAACGACATCGCCCTGGTGCGCATCCCGGGCGACGGGCTGTCGGCGGTGGCGGTCTCCGTCCAGGGCCACCCCTTCGTCCGCTACGCGGCCGACGCCGTCATCGTCTCGACCCCCACCGGGTCGACGGCCTACAGCTTCTCCGCCGGCGGCCCCATCGTGTCCCCGACGGTGGAGGGCTTCCTCGTCGTGCCCGCGGCCGCCCACTCGGCGTTCAACCGGGCCATGGTGCTCTCGGCGGACGAGGAGGTCACCCTGGAACTGCTCCCGACGAGCGGCCTGCTGGCCGTCGAGGTGGACGGCACGGTCGCCGGCCACCTGTCGCCCGGGGAACAGCTCACCGTCACCGCGCTCCGCGCCGCCGCCTGGGTCGTACGGCTCGGCGGCAGGACCTTCTACGACCGCGCCCGCCGCAAACTCCGCGTCAACGGCAGCGCGGAGGTCGGCTAGCCCCCGCCCCGGTCACCCCGTCACCACCGTCGTCGCCGTTGTGGTCCTCGTCCGGCGCCCCCACCGGCCCGGCCCCCGGCCCCGGGCGCCGATGCCGGCGCGCCGGGCCGCCGTCGGCGGGGACGGAGACGGGGAGCGCGGGAAGCATGGGACGCCCGAGGGGCGCGGGGAGCGCGGTTCAGCCGTGGGAGGCGCCGTTGACCGTCAGGACCTTCTCCTGCGTCTCTATCGCGGGGAAGGTGCCGGTGTCGATGATGCCGTGCTCGTTGTACGCGGCCTCGATCAGGGCGTGCGCCCGGGGCTCCAGCTTCCAGAGCGCGCGGTACTCCCGGGCGGTGATCAGCGAGATGCCGATCTCATGGGCGATGTCGGACGCCCGGGGGACGAACTTCCGCTCGATCTGCTTGTCCCAGTACTCCCGGGCGGCGCGCATCAGAGCCGCGCGCTGCGCGGTGTCCACCACGGGCGGGGTGGGGTCCACCATCTCGACCACGTCCTCATCATCGTCGTCGTCCAGCGCGGCCGGGGGCAGCGCCGGCGAGACGTGCGGCTCCTCGGGCTCGGGGGCCCAGGGCACCGGCGGGCTCAGGTCGATCAGGGCCGAGGTGTTGTAGAGCGCTCCGATCTGGGAGAGCAGCGCCTCCTGGCGGTTGGTGTCCACCGCGAGGCCGGTGTGCTCGACCGCCCGGTCCATCGCCCGGTCCAGCTTGGTGAGGGCCACACGCATCTTCCGGTCGGACGCCCCGGCCTCGCGTAGCGCGCGGGCACGCTTGGCGGCCAGCGCGACGCGGGTCAGCCGCCGGTGGGCGTCCACCTCGCTCGCGGTGCGGTCGCTGACCTCGGCGAGGCCGACACGGACCAGCATGCGCTCGGGGGTGAGGCGCCAGTTGATGCGGTGCCGCCCGGTGATGCGGTGCCGCTCGATCGCCATCCCGCGCTCCCAGAGCCAGGCGGCGACCAGCGGGGCCGCGAGCCGGAAGACGGCTTCGGCGAGGCTGCGGGCGTCCATGCTGGACAGCACCGCGGAAAGGCCGGTGAGCGTCCACACCGCGATGCCGTCGATGCCCGCGGAGTAGTTCTCCCTCATGTTCCGGCGGGCCCGCACCGCGCTGGTGATCACCGCGACCTCGATGAACGCGAAGAGCAGCAGTCTCAGCGGGCCGTCGAAGCCCAGCACGTCGCCGGAGAAACGCCACATGCCCTGGGCGGACACGCCCGTGGCGATGCTGGCGGCGACGACGGTGAGGATGTCCTCAGCGGGGCGCGGGGCGACGTAACGGTGGAAGAACTGGTTCGTGGCACGGTACACGGCGCGGAAGGCGAGGTAGGCCAGGCCCAGGAGGACCAGACCGACCACGCAGATGATGACCGTTACGACCGGCCGGTCCGACGCGAAGGCGGTGATTTGATCGATCAGGGGCATCAGTCACTGTCCGTCATTCTCGATGTCCGACAGGATATGAACGCGATCATTCCAGAATGTCGGAGCCTTGTTGGTGAAACGGTTGCTCACAAGTGTGACTCAATTGAACTCGTGTCCGATCCGGCCTCGGCGTCCGGCCGCCCGTCCGCGAGGGTGTCCAGGATCTCCTGTCCGTATTTCGCCAGCTTGTTCTCGCCGACACCGCTCACCCCGGCCAGCTCGGCCAGGGACGACGGGAACTCGGTCGCGATCTCGCGCAGGGTCGCGTCGTGGAAGACCACGTACGCCGGCACCCCCTGCTCCTTCGCGGTGGCCGCCCGCCAGGCGCGCAGCCGCTCGAACACCCCGGTGGCCTCATCGGACAGCTCGATGACCGCGGCGCGACCGGCCTTGGCGGTTCTGGGGGCCTTGGCCGCGCGTGCCTGCCGTTCGGGCTCGCGCCGGAGCGGAACCCTCCGTCTGCCGCCCAGCACCTCGGCGCTCGCCTCGGTCAGCAGCAGGGTGCCGTAGTCTCCCTCCACCGACAGCAGTCCCTGGGCCAGCAGCTGCCGTACCACGGCGCGCCACTCGGCGTCGCCCAGTTCGGTGCCGATGCCGAACACGGTGAGGGAGTCGTGGCCGTGCTGGACGACCTTGGGTGTCCTCCTGCCCAGCAGGATGTCGACGATCTGGCCCGCGCCGAACTTCTGGCGCCGCTCACGCAGCAGCCTGAACACGGTGGACAGCACCTTCTGGGCGGCGACCGTGCCGTCCCACGACTGCGGCGGCGACAGGCACGTGTCGCAGTTTCCGCAGGCGGTGCCGGACTGGCCGAAGTAGTCGAGCAGCCGCAGGCGGCGGCAGTCGACCGTCTCGCAGAGGGCCAGCATGGCTTCGAGGTGGGTGCCCAGCCTCCGGCGGTGGGTCTCGTCGCCCTCGGAGGTGTCGATCATCTTGCGCTGCTGCACCACGTCCTGGAGACCGTAGGCCAGCCAGGCGGTGGAGGGCAGGCCGTCGCGCCCGGCCCTGCCGGTCTCCTGGTAGTAGCCCTCGACGGACTTGGGCAGGTCGAGGTGGGCGACGAATCGGACGTCGGGTTTGTCGATGCCCATGCCGAACGCGATGGTGGCGACCATCACGACGCCGTCCTCACGCAGGAATCGCCCCTGGTTTCCCGCGCGGGTGCGCGCGTCGAGTCCCGCGTGGTACGGCAGCGCCTGGATCCCGTTCTCCACCAGGAACTCGGCGGTCTTCTCGACGGAGGCCCGCGACAGGCAGTAGACGATGCCCGCGTCCCCCGGGTGCTCGGTGCGGATGAGCCTCAGCAGCTGCCGCTTCGGCTCGTTCTTGGGTTCGATGCGGTACTGGATGTTCGGGCGGTCGAAGTTCGCCACGAAGTGGCGGGCACGCTCCAGGTTCAGCCGGGAGGCGATCTCGGTGTGGGTGGCGGGGGTGGCGGTCGCGGTCAGCGCGATGCGCGGCACATCGGGCCAGCGCTCGTGAAGCGCGGACAGGGCCAGGTAGTCGGGGCGGAAGTCGTGCCCCCACTGGGCCACGCAGTGCGCCTCGTCGATGGCGAACAGCGCGATCGCGCCGCGGTCGAGCAGCCTGAGCGTCGAGTCGACCCGCAGCCGTTCCGGCGCCAGGTAGAGCAGGTCCAGCTCGCCCGCGAGGAAGGCCGACTCGACCCGCCGGCGCTCGTCGAGGTCCTGCGTGGAGTTGAGGAACCCGGCCCGCACGCCGAGTGCCGTCAGGGCGTCGACCTGGTCCTGCATGAGGGCGATCAGCGGTGAGACGACGACGCCGACTCCGGCGCGCACCAGCGCGGGGATCTGGTAGCACAATGACTTGCCGCCGCCGGTGGGCATGAGCACGAGCGCGTCACCACCGCCGACGACATGGTCGATGATCTCCCGTTGCCCCTCCCGGAACGAGGCGTAGCCGAAGACGCGGCGCAGCACGCGCAGCGCTCCGTCCGCGTCGGAGGCCCCGCCGGAGAGGGCGTCCCCGGGAGCCGTGTCCCCCAAAACCGCGCCGCCGGGACCGCCGGGGTCGTCACCGCCGGGACCGTCACCGTCGGGAACGCTGTCGCCGGAACCGTTCTGGGAGGAGGACATCGCGTCATTGTACGAGGATCCCGCCGCCCGCGCCGGTCAGCCGCCAAGAGCGGACACGGCCGTGCGCACCAGGACTTCGGGGTCGGTGTCCGGGTCGTCGCGGACCACCGCCACGTCGAGTCCGGCGGCGGCGAGGCGGCCGAGCGAGGCCGCCGCGTCGGCCACCGTGCCGGACGCGGTGAACAGTTCGAGAAGGGCGTCGTCGACCAGGTCGGTGCGCGGGGCGTCGGCGAGCCATCCCTCGCGGAACGCGGCGCAGAGCTCCGGGTCGAGACCCGCCGTCCGGGTGATCTCGTGGTCGCCGTGCACCCCGAGATAGGTGGCCACCATGGGCCGGAGCCGGCCCCTGGCCGCGCCCGCGTCCCGGTCCACCGAGAGCCCGACGTAGGCGGCCAGCTCCATCCCCGGCCCGACGCGCTCACGGACCGAGGCCACGTAGGGCGCCGAGGAGAGGATGGAGAGCAGCAGGCCGTCGGCGCACTCGGCGGCCAGGGCGAGCGCCCTCGGCCCCTTGACCCCCAGCACGATCGGCGGGGTACGGCGAGGCGGGGGAAAGGCCAGTCCCGCGGACACCCGGAAGTGCTCGCCCCGGTGCTCGACGTGTTCGCCGGTCATCATCGCCCTGATGACCTCGACCGCCTCGGCCAGGCGGCCGATCGGCCGGTCGAACGGGATGCCGAGCCGGTCGGTCATCCATCGGGAGTTGCTGGCGCCGAGGCCGAGAATCGCGCGCCCGCCGCCGATCTCCTCCAGGGAGGCCAGCTCCATGGCGATCAGCGCCGGATGGCGGGTCCAGGGATTGACCACCCCGATGCCGACCCGGATCCGCTCGGTGACCGCGGCGATCGCGCCGGCCAGCGCGAACGCGCCGCGCTCGCAGTAGTCCTCGGTGATCCACACGGTGTCGAACCCGACGTCCTCGGCCAGCCTGGCCACCGCGACGGCCGAGGCGGCGTCGCGGTGGCCCGAGATGGAGAATCCAAGCCTCATCCGCCCAGCTCCCGGTCGAGGGCGGCGAGTGTGGGCTCCACGACGGCCACCGGCGGCAGGGTGGCCGCGGTGGCCCCGACGTCCTTGAGCCCTGTGGAGGTTCCGACGAGGACCACCGTGGCGTCGGCGGGCAGCGCGCCCGCCCCCGCCAACTCCTCGACCGCGACCAGCCCGATGGCTGAGGACGCCTCCAGATACAGGCCGGCCTCCCGGCCGAGCCTGCCCTGCGCGTCGAGGACGCGCGCGTCCTCGGGGACGGGCACGGCCCTGCCGCCGGTCACGCGCAGCGCGGTCAGCCCCTGGAAGGTCCCGTACGGCGAGGCGATGGAGAACGCGACGGAGGGGGCGACGGCCACGGGGCCCGCGGTGTCGGTGCCCGCGGCCAGCGCGGCGCCGTGCGGGCCGAACGGTTCGGCCGCCACCAGGACCGGGGTCCGGTCGGCCAGGCCGAGCGCCACGAGGTCGGCGAAGCCGCGCCAGATCCCGGCCAGCCCGTCGGCGTAGGCCACCGGGACGACCACGTGGTCCGGCACCCGCCCGAGGTCCGCGACGATCTCGTAGGCGATCGTCTTGTAGCCGTCGACGCCGTAGGGGATGGACCCCACCGGGGGGTCGGCGTGCCCCGACATGGCCAGCCAGCCCCGCTCCTCGACGAGTTGCCGCATCAGACGCCAGCGATCCCGCGGGTGCTCCAGGGCGACGACCCGCGCGCCGTACACCTGCATGAGGGTCTTCATGGTGGACGGCACCGACGCCACGGTCAGGATCACGCAGGGCAGGTCCGCGCGGGCGGCGTAGGCGGCGACCGCGGCCCCGTGGTTGCCGGTGCTGGCGACGACCACCGCCTCGACGCCCAGTTCCACGGCCTTGGTCACCGCCACGGCGGCCAGCCTGTCCTTGTAGGACCAGGTGGGGTTGCGGGTCTCGTCCTTGACCAGGACCTCGCGGAGCCCGAGGCGTTCGGCGGTGCGCGGGAGCGCCACCAGCGGTGTGCCGCCCTCGCCCAGGCTCACCGCGGGAGTGGTGTCGCGCAGCGGCAGCAGCGATCGGTGGCGGAACAACCCCGGCTGGGCCGGGTCCGCGGGCGGCCGGCCGGCCGGGGCGAGGTCGTAGGAGGGGAGCACGTTGGCGGGCGCGCCGTCCTTCTCGCAGGCCGGGCAGCCGCGCCCGACCAGTTCCAGCGAGGGGTCGGGGTAGGCCGCCGAGCACCGCAGGCAGGCCAGCCGCCCGAGGTAGCGGGAGGCGGTGGTCATATCGCCACCACCGGCAGCTCGCGGGGCGACCGGGTGAACAGGTCGACGCCGTCGCCGGTCACCACGAGCGTGTCCTCCACCATCATGCCGCCCCATCCGATGTTGTAGTACGGCGTCTCGAAGCAGAACGTCATGCCGGGTTCCAGCTCGACCGCCACCCCCGGGGAGACGATCGGCGGCTCGTACACGGCCAGCCCGATGCCGTGACCGCAGTGGTGGCGCCGGTAGGGGCTGACGCCCTTCCGCTCCACCGTCCGCACCGCGACGTCGAAGACCTCCGAGACGGCCACGCCGGGGCGGGTGACGGCGATCTGCTCGTCCAGGCCCGCGAGGATCGCCGCGTAGTGACCGGCCTGGCGCGTGTCGGGCTCGCCGAGCACGGCGGTGCGCCCGATGTCCGACCAGTAGCCGGCGTACAGGCAGCCCACGTCGAAGCGGGCCAGCTCCCCCCGCCGCCAGCGGCGGTCGGTGGGATGGGCGTCGGACAGGGCCGAACGCGGACCGGTGGTCGCCACCACGAAGCGCGGCTCCCCTCCCCCGGCGACCATCGTGGTGGCGATGGCCTCGGCGAGCGCCTGCTCGGTCACCCCCTCCTCGGCGATCTCCAGGGCGGCCCGCACCCCGGCCTCGGCGAGCCGCGCCGCGTAGCGCAGCAGTTCCACCTCACCGGGGAGCTTCAGGCCGCGCACCCGGATCGCCCAGCCGGTGGCGTCGGCCTCGGCCCCGTCGCCGACGGCGGCGCCGAGCGCCGGATCGCCCGCGAGCCCCTCGACCCCGTGGCGGAGCCCCGCACCGGCCGCCTCGATCGCGGTTCTGAGCGCCGCGTACACGTCAGGGTGGCGGTCGGCGACGCCGGTGAGCGGCGTGGGCCCGGAGGACTCGAAGTAGAACCGGCCGAACGGCACCACCCGGTCCTCGGGCAGGCCGCCGTCCACAGCGGGGGCGGTGTCGGCGGCCGGGCAGACCAGCCAGCAGTCGTCGGCGGTCACCACGGCCGCCATCCTGTGGGCGCGGAACAGGGCTCCCGCGACGCTCCGGTAGCCCGTGGCGTACAGGATGCTCTCGGGCGTGGTCAGGACGACGGCGTCGAACGGGGCCTCGGACAGGGCCTTGCGCAGCCGCCCGGCCCGCTCGGCCGTCAGCCCCGTCAGGTCGACCGCCGGTGCGGGGGGAATGCCGGTCACCGTTGTTCTCCTCCCTGCTTGGTGATGATGGTCTCGCTGAACTCGTGCATGTCGGCGAGCGTCTCCTCCACCGTGTTGGCCGCGAACAGCAGGCCCGCCAGGGTGTCGACCCCGGCCTCCCGGTAGGCGGCCACCTGCTCGGCGACGCTGCCGGGGGTGCCGATGAGGTTGCGGCCGGCCAGGTCGGCCACTCCCTGGTCCTTCAGCGTCGTACCGGAGAGCGAGACCAGGTGGTTGTAGAGCTGGGAGGAGCGGAACCTGCGCCACGCCTCCTCGTGGGTGGGCGCGACACAGACCGCCACCTGCAGGGCGACCTCGAAGCCCTCCGGCAGCTCGCGGCCGGCCGCCGCCGCCTGCGTCCTGATGTCGCCGACGCCCTCGGCCACCTCCGCGGGGGTGAGGCAGGCGGGCAGCCATCCCCCGGCGTAGAGCGCCGCCCGGGTCCGGGACCCCGGCGCGTTGCCGCCGGACAGGATCGGCAGCACGGGCTGAACCGGCTTGGGATAGGACTCCACGTCCTCGAACTCGACCCAGCGGCCCCTGAAGGACGTCCGGCGCTCGGTGAACAGGGCGTTGAGCGCCTGGATGGCCTCGGCCGCGTGCTCACCCCTGTTGATGCGGCGGCCGGGGTTCATCGCCTCGAACTCCTCGCGGTAGGCGCCGATGCCCACGCCGAGCACGGCCCGGCCGCCGGACAGCCGGTCGAGGGTGGCGGCCTGCTTGGCCGCGACGACCGGGTTGCGGAACGGCAGCACCATGATGGCCGTGGCCAGCCGGATCCGGCTGGTGAGGGCGGCGACGTAGCTCAGGTAGGCGAACGGGTCGTAGTAGCGGGGCGGGGTGTCGAACTCCTCGCGGACGTACCCCTGGGTGGTGACGTGGTCGTTGCCCCAGATCGAGTCGAACCCCAGGCTCTCGGCCTGAACGGCGAGCTCGACCGCCTCGTCGATGTCGGCGTAGGGAACGGGGTACATCAGCCCCTCCGTCCCCGTGGGCACTCCGAGACCGAATCTCATCACGCGTCTCCTTCCTGGGTTTCGGCGGCGATGCCGGCCGGGGTGCGGCGCCTGAGCGCGGCCACCGCCCAGCCGAGCACGGAGTAGCAGACAAGTCCGTAGACCAGTCCCTCGATCGCGTCCGTGACCAGGACGTCGGTGTACTTGGACAGCACGGCCGCCAGCACCCAGGCCACCATGGCCTCGGGCCGCACCGACGGCGCCGACTCCAGCAGCCGGCCGCTCATCTGGTGACGTGTCAGGATCCAGAAGTGGGCGATGACCACGCCGGCGAACGGCGGCGCGATGAGGGCGACGATCTGCAGGAAGACCAGGAACTGGGCGGCCAGACCGGCGAAGGCGACCAGCACCGCGATGGTGATCGCGACCAGGGTCCAGACGGCCTTGCCGATGCGCAGATTGAGGGTGTTGGAGGCGTTGGTGAAGGCCAGTGAGGCCGAGTAGAGGTTGTTGTCGGCGGTGTTCCACAGGGCGAGCACCAGCATCACCGCGGCCGGGGCCAGCAGGCCGAGCCCCTGCATGACCAGCACGAAGTTGCTGTTGCCCACGGACATGGCCGACACGGTGGCGATCGTCTCGAAGACGCCGGCGCCCACGACGAACCCGGCGAAGCAGGCGATGATCACGTCGCGGCCGCGGATCGCGAAGCGGGTCACGTCCCCGACGAGCGCGGCGCCGGTGATCCAGGTGGAGATGACGGCGCCGACCGCGGTGGCGAAACCGATGGGCACCGCGGGCTGCTGGGAGATCACCTCGGCGAACCCGCCCTCACCTCCGGCGATCTTGAAGAGCGCGAGGAGCGCGATCGCGATCTCGATCGGGACGGCGATCGCGGAGAACCTGGCCATCCCCTTGAACCCGAAGATCGCCGTCGTGGTGATGGCGGCGCCGAAGGCCAGGATGAACGCCCACGGCGGGATCGCCGGGATCAGCTTGTGCACCGCCCCGCTCCAGGTGTCCATCAGCACCCCGATGAACCCCATCGCCACCACGCCGAGCAGGAGCGAGACCACCACCGCGCCCTGGCGGCCGAAGACGACTCTGGCGGCGAGGTAGCTGGACAGGCCGGTCCGGTAGCCGACCGTCCCGATCAGCGCGGCCACGGCGACCAGGACCAGGTTTCCGACGAGGATCGCGGCCATGCCCTCGCCGAACGTGGTGCCGCCGCCCACGACGCCGCCCACCAGGAAACTGCTGACGCTGATGTTCCAGCCGATCTGAACAATGATCATCTGGGTGAGGGACTTGCGCCGGTTCAGAGGGACGGGTTCCAGCGCGTGGTCGTCGAGATCCGCGGCGAGGGATTCCGCGCCCGACTCCACTTTTGTACTCATAGCGTCCTCCTTGGACCGGACTGCGCCCTGTGATAGTCCATAGTCCATGAGGGCATCGACCCCAACTACGTGGCATTGCCAGAAGATGAGAAGATCGCTTTTGTGGACATGACACAAAAGGCCCGAGCCCTGCTCACCCAGGTCGAGGAGATCGCGGCCGGCCTGGTGACCACCGTCTGGGAGCGCCTGCCCGGATACGACCAGGCCAGGATGGAGGTCGACGACCTCTCGGGCGTGGTGGCCCCCAACCTCATCGCCATGCTCTCCGCGATCGCCGACCGGCGGCGGCTCACCGACGCCGAGCTGCTGCCCGCGGCGGCGCTCGGCCAGCGGCGGGCCATCCAGGGCGTGCCGATCGAGAGCCTGGTCGCCTCGTGGCACGTCGCCGAGCGGGCGCTGCTGGAACGGCTGATCACGACGGGGCCCGCACTGCGGGGACAAGACCTCGGCGAGCTCGTGCAACGGCTGGCCGTGGTGACCGACACCATGATCGACGCCTCGACCGACGCCTACCGCCAGACCCGTAGCGAGGCCGCCGCCCACCTCGACCAGATCGCCACCGACCTGGTCTCCCGGCTGGCCGGCGGGGAGCCGCTCGACCCCGTCGACGTCGAGGAACGGGCCAGGCTCGTCGGCGTGCCGGCTCAGGTCCCGCACCGCGCCGCCGCCATCGGCATGACCGGCGAGACCGATCCGCTGGTGCTGGCGAAGGCCCAGAAGACGGTCCTCGACTCGTTGCGTCCCAGGCTGCGCAGCAGGATCCTCGCCGGGAGCAAGGGCTCCACCATGCTGCTCGTGCTCGCCGACATCCCGGGGGTGGACGAGGCGCTGGCCCGCGCCGCCCGCCGGCCCGGCCTGCCCGGCGGGCTGGTCGTGGGCCTGGGCGAGCCTCGGCCGAGGTTCGGGGAGGCGGGCGGCTCGTGCCGCGAGGCGCTGGGCGCGCTGGAGGCCGGGCTGCGGATGGGGGCCGACCGCGCGGTCGTGCACTTCAAGCGCGTCATTCCCGAGGTGCTCCTCATCGACAACCCCCTCGACGCCCGCCGCCTGATCGACACGGTGCTGACGCCGCTGCGGTCCAGCCCCGCGCTGATCGAGACGTTGCGGGCCTACCTGTCCTGCGGGCTCTCGGTACGGCTGACCGCACAGCACCTGTCGATCCATGAGAACACCGTGAGCTACCGGCTGCGCCGCATCCTCCAGCTCCTGGAGCTGGAGAATACCTCCCAGCTGCTCCGCCCCGACGTCCTCCTCGCGCTGAGGGCCGACGAGCTCGGCCGAGGCTGATCCCGGCGGGCCTTCCGGCAGCCCCCTGCGGCCCCTCCTCTTGTGCCGGAGGGCACCGGGGGACGGCCACCGCGCGCCGATACGGCGGCAGTTCATTGATCGATTTTCAGCGAGCGGGAACCGCAGAGGTTAAAGTGCCGATGGCATCCGGCGAAGAGAGGGGAACGGGGTCATGGAAGCCGCCGATCCGGTGTCCGCGTCGGGTCTCGCCCGGGCTTTGCAGATCATCTACGCCGTCGCCGACGCGAACCCGTCGGGCATCGGGGTCTCCGCGCTCTCCCGGCACCTCGGCATGCCCAAGGCCGTGGCGCACCGGATCCTCAAGACGCTGAGCAACGACGGTTTCCTCCAGTTCGACGAGGGGACCAAACGCTACTCGCTGGGCGCCGGCGCGCTCAGTGTCGGGCTCAACGCCTTCGTCAACCTCGACCTGCGGGCGGCGGTCCACCCGTTCCTGCGGGACCTGGTCGAGGCGACCGGGGAGACCGCGACGCTGTCCATGCGGCAGGGCTGGGCCCGGCTCTATCTCGACCAGGTGGAGAGCCCGCGCGAGGTGAGGATGACCGTCAGCGTCGGCCGGCCGTACCCGCTGCACGCGGGATCGTCGTCCAAGGCCATCCTGGCCGCCCTGCCCGACCGGGACGTGGACGCGTTCCTGCGGCTGCGCCCGCTGGAGTCGCTGACCGCCCGCACCCCGGTCGATCCGGACGCCCTGCTGGTGGAGATCTCGCGGATCCGCCGGCTCGGCTACGCCGAGAGCGCCGGTGAGCGGCAACCCGCCGCCGGCGGCGTCGCCTCGGCCGTGCTGCGCCAGGACGGGACGGTGTTCGGCTCGGTGTCGGTCTGCGGGCCGATCACCCGGTTCGACGAGGCCACCCGGGCGGCCTACGGCCCGCTGGTCGCCCAGGCGGCCGAACGCGTCTCAACCGCGATGATCCGGCAGTCCGCCCCCACCCTGACCGCGACCTGATCGGCCACCCGCCCCATGCCTCTCCCCGCCCCCGTCCGGCCGACGTCGGCCGGACGGGCGGACTTTGGCGGCTGTGAGGGCTGTGACGGCTGTGACGGCTGTGACGGCACCACTCAAGCACGGCACCGGGTTCCACGGAACCGGACTCATCCGCGGGGCCGGACCCCGGCCACACCGGCAGCGATATATCCGGCCTGTCCTGCGGAAAAGGTGGGGCTCCAACTTTCCCGATAGGGAGGTACTCCCATAAATCCCACGGAACGTCCTCTCCCTCGTCCGCATCGCCCTACCTCGGAGACGACTTCGTGTACCTACCCCTCCGCGCGCTCACCGCGTTCACGGTTCTGGCCTCAGCCGTGCTCCTCGCCTTGCCGATCAATGCCACGCCGGCGGCCGCGACGGTCCTCACCTCCACCCTGCGGGACACCACGTTCCGGGGAGAAGGTGACGATGTCCTCCGCGTCAAGGCGACGAAGACCAGGGGCATCGTGGTGGCCACCTACGACGGGGAGTCGAACTTCATCGTCTACGGCCTGGACAGGCAGGGGAAGGAAAAGCAGGTCCTCTTCAACGCCATCGGCACCTACTCCGGCACGGCGCTCTACAACTCCACCCCGGGTGACACCCTGGCCGGGCTGAAAATCACCGCGGACGGCCCATGGACGCTGCGGTTCCGCCCGCTGTCCTCCGCGCCGCTCTGGAAGGGCGCCACAGCGCGCGGAAAGGGAGACGCCGTTCTGCGCCTCAACCCGCCCTCACGGGGTTTCCGTACGGTTCGGGCCCGCCACACCGGCGAGTCGAACTTCATCGTGTACGGCTTCGCCGGGGCCGGGTTCCCCGATGTGCTGTTCAACGAGATCGGCGGCTACAACGGTAAGACCTCGCTGCCCAGCGGCACCCGCCTGATCGTCGTCCAGGCCGACGGCAAGTGGTCCATGAACCGCCGGTAGCCGCCGGTGGGCGGATCACAGCGTGATCTACGAGGTGGGATCAAGGGACGTCCACCGCGGGCCGCGGAGCCGGACGAACAGTTGATGACGGCGCCCCTACCGGCAGAAGGCTCCGGGGACACCGATCGCCACGATCCTTCCTTACGGGGACGGCAGTGGTCGCACGGCCAGATGTCCGCGCGACCGAGTCTGGTGCCGGCCCGCGAGGGACTCCAGTCGCCGATCTTCATGAGCGCGGAGGAGTACCCGGGGCGCGACGTCCCGCCTATCACGGAGAATGATCGGAGGCCGCCGGTCGGGCGCGGGTCCGATCTCCAGGTGGAGGTTCAGCCGATCGGTGAGCCCCTCATCGGGGACACGGCGAAGCCGTCGTTCTGGAAGGATGACCGGCTCATGAGCCCCGCTCGGTCCTGGAAAGGACCGAGCGGGGCGTTCCTCAGCCTCTGGCCGCCTCCTGTAGCCGCGCCCACGCGGCATACCGGTCGTCCACGCCTTCCCACCACGGGTTGTTGTTCAGGACCTCCAGGGCGAGAAGCCTCTGCTCCCGCACCTCGGCCAGCAGCTGCCGCTGCTCATCGGTCATGGCCCCTTCCAGTACCTCCTGCGACGACGGCAACGCGTCCACCACCTCGCGCACGCGGGCATCCGCCTCCCAGTAGGCGCGCTGGGCGACGAGCAGATCGTCAGGAAAGATGTGGTCAGCCATGGCCCCCCCGGGTGATGCAGTTCCGGACGATCCTAGGAGGGATTTCGGCCTAGCCGAAAGCGCCTCGCCCTGCGGGGAGGACGAGGCGTCGCACCGTCAGGCAGGGGCCGCCTGAGCAGACCACGTTTCACAGGTCCCCGGCGGTCACGTTCACAGGCCCTCCGCACCCGGGCCGCCCTGCCGCCGATCACGCTGCGTGGTCTCACGGAAGGTCGTGAGCGATTCGTCGGGACCTCCGGAGAAGACGGCCGATCGTTCTCTCCCCGAATCTGGGAATCACCGAAAACCAATGTGAGGCAGAGGAAAGTAGAAGTTTCCCTATAATCTACGCAAACGGTAAATCATGTTCATCGATTCTTCAGGGGAGGAACCCTCGTGGCGGGGGCGTCCCCACCCTGAATCGCAGCCGTCCACACCCCTTTGACCTGCGACTCCAGCGAGCAGGCCCTCTCTGTGTCCACTTCAAGGAGAAGACAATAAATAAACATCTTCTTCGCCCCGGACAATTCACTTCATATCCTGGCCTTATCGACCATGGCCTCCGGCGATTCCCGCCGGCCGCCTGATCAGAGGAGGCGCTCATGGACCGCAGGCAACGCCTGTCGCTGCTCAGCCCGGCACTTCTCGCAGTCCTCGCACTCGGAGCGGCCGACGGCTCCCGATCCACGGCCGCTCCGGTTTCCGCCCAGACGGCGGCGGTGAACGTCCCTCAGGGCAAGGCCACCGAAACTCCGGACGAGAAGCCGAGGGCATACCGGGACGCCTACAGAAAGGGCTACACCGACGCCGGAAACGACTGCGGCAAGGCGGAGAGCTTCTCCTACAACGGATCAGATTGGGACAGAAGGGGCTGGGTGGACGGTTACAACGCCGGCCATGCCAACCTGTGCGGGGGAACCGGCTGAGTCCCCCCGCCGTACGGCGCGGTGAGTGCGGCCAAGACGGCCGCGGAACCCGCGGCGGCCATCGGCGCCCGCCCCTGTCCGTGGTCTCCGTCGTCGTTGTCGCCCAGTTGGTCACTCAAACACGAAACGCGGCCAGACGGCGCGGCAGCGACACGAAAGCCCGCAGCGGAGAGAAGAACACCGGAACCACGGCATCCATCATGGGCAAGATCACCCCATACGGCGGCCGCGAGGTGTATCGAGCACCATGGGCGAGTCGATGCGCCGGCAGGCACGGTCTTCCACTCGGATCACGGGGCGGCGAGAAATTCATGATCTTGAAAGCCCGTACCTGTCACGTTTTCAGAACCCCGCCGACCTGACGGGTCGTCGCGAATCGGGTGTGAAGCGACTACGGCGAAGCCCTGGCCGCCCACCCAGCGACGAACCCCCGCCCTTCCGCGCTGGAAGGACGGGGGATCTCGGTGGGGAGGTCACGTTCGCAGGTCGCGGTCGTCGGCCAAGACGGTGCGGTGCGAGTCAACTTCACGCCCGCTCTGGGGCACGTCATCCGCCCGCGGCGTCCTCGGCCTCCCAGCGCAGCAGGTCGCCCGGCTGGCACTTGAGTACCTCGCAGAGCGCGGCGAGCGTCGCGAAGCGCACCGCCTTGGCACGGCCGTTCTTGAGTACCGCCAGGTTGGCGGGCGTGATCCCTACGC
Source organism: Streptosporangium sp. NPDC006007 (assembly GCF_040614315.1). Taxonomy (NCBI): domain Bacteria; kingdom Bacillati; phylum Actinomycetota; class Actinomycetes; order Streptosporangiales; family Streptosporangiaceae; genus Streptosporangium; species Streptosporangium sp. NPDC006007. Next base: position 23,030 of record NZ_JBEXUG010000056.1, read on the forward strand.
GGTCCGCGAGGTCGCCCACGGACATCTTCCGCCTGGCCAGCATCACGTCGATGTCGACGACGATCGGCATCAGATCACCTCGTCCAGCTCGGCCTGCATCCGCGCCGCCTCGACGTCGCGCGCGACGGCCTGGGCGAGCAGCATCCGCAGCACGAGCACGATGAGCGCGACCCCCAGGATGGCCAGGCCAACCCCGCCCATGATGACGGTGACGCCCGGGTCGTCCCGCTGGCCCGGCGCGTTGAGGGCCGTGACCGCGAACCACAGGAGGGCAGCCGCCACGATCGCGCCGATCACGGCGTCCACGTACCGGAAGGCGGCGTGAGAGAACACGGTTTCGCGCCGGACCATCGTCACCAGCCGCCATACGCCGACCAGGGCGACCTGGGCCGACACCATGCCCAGGATCGCGATCACGCGCAGCGGGGTCAGCGGGAGCGACCCGTCCTCCGGGTCACTCCCGCTGACCAACGCCCACACCATCGATGCCTGTACGAACACGGTGCCGGCGAGCACCACCGCGAGCACGGCGCGAAGCGCACGCACTGCCAGTTTTCCCATGACCCACCCTTCCATCGAGTTACGATGAGAATCTATCGAATCTCGATAGGTGAAGCAAGGGGCGAGGCGGAGGGCCGGCGGCGGTTTCGCACCGTAGAGGGACGCCGTCGTCCCCGCCCATGGCATGGCGTTCGCGCGAACCGTCTTGATCTTGTCGAAGCCGGCCTTGCTTGAGCGAGAATCGGACGCCATCCGACTACGCCGAAGCCCTGGAAGACGGGGTGTTCTGACTGGTGGGCACTACTGGGTTCGAGCCAGCGACATCTCATTTGTAAGGCGCTGCGCTGTGAGCGACGTAGCCACCTGTGTTTTCCCACCTGAGGGAAGAGCGGAAACAGCAGAAGCGAGTTCTGTCTACGCGATCTTCGTAGACGCCGTTGTCGACCAGAACAAGCGGGCAGCAATGGCAAAAAAGGACAGTGACACCCGGGATTTGCTCATGTACGCTCCGATTTTCATAGCCGGTCGCGGGTATAGGCGAGGCAGGCAACCGCACGGTCCAGCACCCCTTCCCCCGGGTGAACCGCCCTCAGCTCAAGCACGCCGCGGCGGCCTCGCTCTCTAGAGGGCGGGGCCGCCGCGCCACTCGCCGGCAGCCACACGCAGCAGAGCGCAGCGAGAGCGTCTCCGTTCATTCTCTTGCTGGAATCGGCCACCAATCCCTCTAGCGCTAACCAGTGGCTTTTCCAGACATAACGACAGTCGCATTAAACACAAAGCAAAGTATTGCCCATCGGTAATCCCTCAACGGGAGATCATGGAGGAGTACATTCCTCACGTCAGCACCACGTCCCCACCAAGCAGGCGGTTCCATGGACGACCTCGGCGACGAGGACTGGGTAAGCCAATACGGCACGATTCACGCCCCCATCGGCGGAAACTCCTTCAAGTGCCGGCCGTTTATCCATGAAGACCCCCAGGAGCTATCGCTACTAGCAGGCAAGCTGACACCCGATGAAGCAGCAGGAACCGTGAATCGCAGGCGGACCAGCGGTGCCCTGCCGGGCGACGGTGTCCGCCACGCCTCGGTGGGGAAGCTCCGCAGTGCAGGCTTTCGCGTGTGGCGTAGCCCGACGAAGAAGATCGCTGGTCACGTGTCGGTAATGCCACTGGACGGGAATCGGCCTTGGACTGATGATGATAGCCAGAGATTCGATGCCTGCTTCGAGTCGAAGGCATGGAAGGAAGGCAAGCTGTGAGCGACCTGATCCAGCTGAGGATCGGAGAGCGACCTTGGCTGCCCACCCCCGACACCGAATCCATCGAGATCTTCGACCGCTACGACATGCCAACCTCTGGCCTGGCCAGACAAGACGATGACTTCTTCGTCTTCGACTGTGTCGAGGGCCATGTAATGTCGGTCAACTTATGGGTTTACGCCCAGGTGAGCGAAGATGAAGCCCAGGCGTTACGCGATGCTGAAGGCGATGAGTTCGCGGGTTTGTTCGAGCAAGCCTTCGTGGGCAAGCCCGTGATGGCAGCACTTGCCATCGACTGCCGGATCCGCTCCGGCTCCCAGCTCGACCCCGACACGATCGCCCGGGAAGGACTCATGAAAAGCATCCTGGAGCGTCTCAGTCAAGGGGTTGAGGCCGCCGAGGAGACCGCGAAGGTGGTGAAGCATCTCGTTGCCTGCTAGTCACCCCGAAGCGGCAGGGCCGCTCTGCCAACAGCAGGTAGCCCAAGAACGACAAGGCCTGGAATACACCCCTGCCTCGTCCCGCCCGCAGGGGCAACGGGCCTGACGGGGCCAGGGTCACCTTCGCGGTACGAGCGTGACCACACCGACGGGAGCCCCACATCTCCCCCTGCCTCCATAGCTGCCGCCTCCGGGACTGCGAGCGGGTTCCGTCAAGGCCGGCTTCGCGTATACCTCGCCCGGCGACCTTCCTCGCGTGCTGGTTGCCCTACGGTCACAGCCGGGCTTGACAGGTTCCGGGAGCCCCGGACAATCGAGCGGCGGGGGCACCAATCACGCGCCACCCGGATCGGCGCGCGGAGCGGGCCGTGGAGACCGACCAGACGGAGCCGTCAACGCTGAGCCCCTTCAGGCCAGATGACATGAATCTTCAGTCCTCGCTCTCTGGCTTCGGCTACGACGTCCGCCGTTCCGCCGTATCCCCTGGCGGGCTTGCCGTCCCAGACGGCGAGGAGCTCATCAGCGTGATCAAGCATGAATCGGCTGGCCGCCATGTGTGACTCGGAGGTGGACTCGATGAAATCCATCGCGTGAACCCGCTCGGCTCCGATGAGCAACGCGTCGTACTCCTGGTGCGCCTCGGCGGGTAGTCCCTCCCGGTACTGTCTGGCGGGGGTCACGACCTCCAGCACTCCACCGAGGTCGATGACGGCTCGGGCGAAGATCTGATCGGCTCCGTCCGCGAGACAGGACAGGCCCGTGACCGCGGGGGCGTGTCCGGCGAGCAGTGAGCGGATGGCGTCGTCGATCAGGGTGGTGGTCATGGCGGAAAGGCCCCGGTGTCCGGAGACGGCGATACGGATCATGGTCTTCTTTCTAAAGGAGGGTCGCGCGAAGACGCTCGTCGAACGCGCGGGCGCTGCCGGTCATCGGACCGCCGTAGGTTCGGCGGAACCGTCTGGCACGTTGGATGATCCGCTCTGATCCGTAGGTGATCCCTACCGTCAGGGCGTTTGATACCAGGTGAAAAGCCTCGTCGTAATCTCCGGACATGGCCTTGGCGGTGGCGATCTCCGTCATGAGCACTCCGCGTTGCTTGATGGCCGGTTGGGCCGATGACAACGACTCGGCGAACGCGGCCACGGCTTCGTCCGCGCGTCCGAGCCGTACCATGACCAGTGCGCGATAGCCCGCGAGCTTCGCGTCGTCGAACGGGAAGACCCAGGGCCAGGGCGGTGCCGCCGCCCGTTCGCCGGTGATGACCGCGGATTCGGCCTCTCGTAACGCGGCTACGGCGGCGGGGGCGTCATGGGCGGTCGCGTGGCCGAGTGCCTCGATGCTGCACAGCTATGCCCGTGCGGTCGCCGGTGGCTGTTCACCGAGTTCCCTCCGTGCTTGGGCGAGGAGGTCCAGCGCCGGCAGGGGATCATCGGCGTCGATCTCGAAGGCGGCCAGACTGCCGATCATGTAAGCCGCCAGCAGGGAGTGTTTGGCCTGACGGGCGCTGTCGATCGCCAGACGGTAGTAGGTGCGTGAGGTGCCGATGTCGTGCATGTCGGCGTGAAGCCATGCGGCGAACCCGGCGGCTTCGCTCATCACCGCGCGGATGTCACGGGCGAAGCCGGACCGGGTGGCGCGTCCCAGGACACGGTTCGCCAGATTCACATAGGCTATGGCTCCTCGGGCCAGCTCGTTGGCGGGCGTCGTCGCCTCCAGGCGTCGCTGGGCGCCGGTGATGTTGGTCAAAGTGGGTGCGGTGGTTTCGTCTACCTCCGCACGTTTAGGCAGGGGTAGGGCTGCGAGAGCCGTGAAAGCCGCCGCCTTGCCGAATTCTCTGCGTTTCGTTGGATCGTCATCCCCTCGGGCACCGAATCGGAGCAAATGAAGTGGAAGTCCGATTCGGATTGATATTTCCCGGACCTGGTCCACCGTGAGCGGCTGACGATTCCGCAGCACTTTGGAAACCCAGCTCTGGGAGTAGCCGACCGCCTCGGCCAGTTGGCCCTGCGTCCATCCGTTGGCCCGCTGCACCTCAGCGAGGACGGCGGGGATGTCGCACTCCGCGAGAGCGGCTGCTACGGCGGGCGTAGACCAGAACTGAGGCGAGGGACGGCCGTGGTCCTGTCTCATAACGTTAGGTTATGCGCGGAAGTTCTACCGCACGGATATTCGTGAGAAGAATAATCCCAGTGCTGCCAGTGCTACGGCATTAACCAGGGCCAATGCCCGCAGCGACGATCGCCCTATGAGTGCCTCTCCGCTTCTTACAACGAGGGCTACGGCCTGCGCTCAGGAGTCGCGATGCTTCTCCTGCTCTGCGCTGGAGGCATGGCGTGGCTCTCGCTCTCATCCAAGATCGTAAAAGAGTGGGCCCGTCTCAGTGATTGCGCACTGGACGGGCCCTTGACCGCACGCTGGAGGTGCGATCCATGGAGAACTCTAGTGCCCGTTCCCCTATCGGGGAGAGGGCGGTGGAGCGTCAAGACAAGGCGCTGGCGGTGGTGCAGCGGCTCTTGCGGGAGCAAGGTATCCGCTCTCGGTGTCACCAGACCATCAGCCTGGGCCTGTCGGCGGTGCGCGAGGACAAGGCCGGCGCGGCGGGAGTGTCCGGGCCGTCGTTCGGCTGGAGCGGTTCCCGCCGGAGCTGGTGGTGACCGGCCCGCAGGGATGGCGTGAGGCTACGGTGACCATCGGGGAACGGTCGGGCGCCTACCTGCTGTCCCTGCGCGACGGACCGGACCTCCAGAAGGTCAGGCAGACGGAGCCGGAGAAGGTGGCCGGCCTGATCACCGGGGCGCTGGAGTCGGCGCGGTGAAGGGAGAGCGGGACCGGGCGGGCATCGTGCCGTATCCGCCATCCCGGGAGTCTCGTCCGGTGTCGCCGGTGTCGTCGTATGACTGTCCGGCGGTGCGGGCGGCAGAACGGTTGCGGTCGGCTCTGGCCCGGCAGGGCATCGAATCCGATGTGCACGATGGGTACGGTTTGGCGCTGGTGTCGGTCTGGACCGGGCTGATCGTGTGGTCCAACGGCGACCGGTACTGGTGGTGCGCGGGCTGGCACCCCCAGGAACGGCGCCCGATGTACGCCTCGGCCCGCTGCGGCGACCCCGAACAGGCGGCGTTGCGGGTGGCCCGCCGCTACGCCCGGCTGCGCGCCCTGCATCCTCCGGCGCCGAGGTTGAGCGCAGGTCCGGTGTGAGCGCGATGGACGGGGCCCGTGTCCGACTGGCGAAAGAGGTGCGTGATGGATGGGGCCTGCTGCTGGCCTGCGAGCAGAACGCTCCGTTCCGGATGGGCCCCGGTGCGAGCGCAGGACTGGACGACGGCTCCGGCCCGACCGGGACTGGTGTGGGGACGGGTGAGTAACCGCGTTCCCCTGTCCGGCAACACGGACCGGTCCGCCGGTCAGATGGTGGTCTTCTGCGAGCTTCCCCACGGGGCCTCACTGATCACCGCCGTGGGCCGTGAGGTGCCGGTAGTCGTGCGGCCGGAGTTCCCACCGCCACAGCTCACCGTCTGAAGGCTGGTGCGGCGGCGCGAACTTCCCCTGATGCGCCGCCGCACCGTTTGGCCCCGGCCCCTTGAATCCGCCTGCACAGGAGGGGGCCGGGGCCTTCTCGGCACCAAGGCGCTACAGGGAGCGATGGGTGAGGTAGCGGCGGGGCCTGCCGGAAGGACCGAACTCCAGCGGGCGGCCGTCGTGGCTGAGCATGACACGCCGGACGATCAGTAGCGGTGTGCCGATGGGTTCCATCAGGGCCTGCCGAGGGGACCGTCGCCTTTAGGCGTCGGGGGAATCGGGAGCGGGAGGGCCGCCGAGGCCCGAGCGTGTAGTGGCCCGTCAGATTCGGGCATCGG
>NZ_JBEXUG010000057.1:0-27957 GCF_040614315.1 Streptosporangium sp. NPDC006007
CCGCCAGGCGGTGCACTTCCATCTGCGCAACGCGCAGGCGTGGGCGAACAAGGCGGCCGGTGAGGATCTCACCGCCCAGATCGACCCGGACTTCGTCTTCGGGCCCACACGAGTATCCCTCTCGCGCTAGATGGAGGCGGACGGGCCCGTGCTTAATGTCTGAATGATCCCTTTCTGAGAGGAGAACGAAGCATGTCGCTGACCGTTCCGAACGATCTTCTCGATCAGGCGAAGGCCGGTGAGGTGGACGACGAGGCATTCGTCGCCTGCGTTCGTGACTCTCTGCCGTACGCCTGGTCGGTGATCAGCGATCTGGTGCAGCAACGCGACCTCACCGGTGCGGAGTTCACCGACAACACCGTCCCCCCTCCCAACGAGACCGCCCGCGGCCAGTTACTCCGCTGCCTCGCCAGCGACGCCATGCGCAGCGCCCTGGAGCGCCACTTCGGAGTGAAGCTGGCCTTCCAGAACTGCCACCGGGTCGCGGTCTTCGACCCGACCGCCGTCAAGGCCCACGCCGAGTTCATCACCGCCCGTTCCCAGATCCTCAACCAGCGACCCGAGTTCGTCGACTGCTGACCGGAGACGGCCACCACGGATAACCACCGATAACCACGGGCCCGCACCGGATCTCCACCCGGTGCGGGCAGGTGGGTCTAGCGCAGCCGGGGCAGCACCTCGGCCCCGAACCGCCTGATGTTCTCAAGGGTGCGGGCCTGATCGCCCGCACCCTCCACCATGAGGATCAGGTGCCGCAGCCCGGTCCTGGCGACGGTCCGCTCGATCCGCTCGACACAGAGGTCGGCCGAGCCGACCGGATGCGCCCCGCAGAGAAAGTCCACATACTCCCCGATGTCACGCCGCGGTGGGGGGCGCCCGTCCACCGGCACATACCCCGCCAGGCCCGGCTCCAGCCACCTCGGCATGCTCCCCCGCAGCTCCCCTACGGCCTCCGCCGTCGAGTCGGCCACGTATCCCACCGCCGCCGCCACGTGCCCGGGGTCCTCGGAGCCGTAGGAGCGCAGCAACTCCACCCGGCCCTCGTCCCCGACGTGCATGCCCAGCAGCATCGGCAGCCTCCGCTCGGCGGCCAGCGCCACCGTCCCGGGCGAGGTGCAGGCGACGAGCGGCCTGAGCCTGACCGCCGGAACCATGGGCACCCTCCTGAACCGGAAGAACTCCCCGTCGGCGGCGACCGTGTCCTGCCCGAGGGCAGCGCGGAGCAGGTCGAGCGACTCACGGAAGCCGCGCTCGAACCGGGGCAGCCCCGTTCCGAGCACCTCCAACTCCAGCCACGGGCCGCCCCGTCCCACACCGAGCGTGAACCGCCCGCCCGAGACCTGGTCGAGGATCGCCGCCTGCTCGGCCAGGTCGACCGGGTGCCGCGCCGACAGCACGCTCACCGCCGTCCCCACCCGGATCCTGCTGGTACGGCCCAGCGCCACCCCGGCCAGCGTCACCGCCGACGGGCACACGCCGTACGACATGAAGTGGTGCTCGGCGATCCAGGCGTCGTCGAACCCCGCCTCCTCCGCGACCGTCACCGCCTCCACCGTGTCCCGCAACACCTGTCCGGCCTCACGCCCCGGAAACCCCGCCGCAATAAGGAAGACACCGATTTTCATGATGACCACCCTGGAACAGCGCGGGTGACCGGGAAAGACCAGATCTCCGTTCCGGCCGACCTTCGCGAAACGCCGGAGCCCCGGGCCGGCGACCTCCACCTCGCCGACGTCGTCAGGCCGGCACGGTCCGTCGCGGCTTTTCCCAAGGGCGTCGAAGAGGGCCGGCGGCTCCGCGGCGAGCGGCCACGGCCGGCCGTGCGGGGGCGGGTGGTCACCGCGCTAGCCGAACAGGCCGAGCTGGCCCTCTCCGGTCTGGGGGTCGCGGTGCCGCTTGAGGTGGCGCCAGCGGGGCAGGTCGTCCAGATAGGACCAGGACAGGCGGTGGTGGCGGGTCGGGCCGAGGGAGGCCAGGGCCCGCTGGTGGACCGGGGAGGGATATCCCGCGTTGTCGGCGAAGCCGTACTCCCCCAAGCCGAGTGAGGCCATGTAGGCGTCGCGGCGGACCTTGGCGATCACCGAGGCCGCGGCCACCGAGACGCACGACAGATCGCCCTTGACCTCGCATCGGACCGGCCACGGCGCCCCGAGGTAGTCGTGCCCGCCGTCCAGGATGACCACGTCGGGTCTGGCCGGCAGCTCGGCCAGCGCCCGCCTCGCCGCGCGGCGCAGGGCCTCGGTCATGCCGAGGGCGTCGATCTCCTCGTGTGTCGCCTCGCCGTACCCGATCCCGGCGGCCCAGACGGTGATCTCGTCGAACATGGCGACGCGGCGGGCGGGGGTGAGCATCTTGGAGTCGGTCAGGCCCGCGGGCGGCTCCGACAGGTCCGTGACCACCGCGCACACCGCGACCGGCCCGGCCCAGGCACCCCGCCCGACCTCGTCCACCCCGGCGACCAGCTTCGATCCGCCGGCCGACAGCAGCCGTTCGAGCGCGTAGGAGGGAGGCACGGTCCGACGTTACCGGTCGGTGAGCCGTACCGCCTCCAGGTCCTCGGCGAGCAGGCGTGCGGCGACGTGGACGGCCCGGAGGGTGACGGAGACGGCGGGCCGGTGGACGCTGGAGGCGCGGGCGACGGCGTGGACGTCCCGGGAGACCGGGTCGCCGGGAAACTCCCTGACCACGATGCCCCGGACCCCGGAGGCCAGCGCCAGGGCGGGAACGGCCGCGATGCCGATGCCCTTGGCGACCAGGCCGAGGATGGTGCCCAGGCCCTCGAACTCCCACGGCACCGGCTGGGCGCCGCCGACCTCGGCCAGCAGGCGGTCCATGGCCAGCCGGGAGGGCTCGCCGTCCGGGGTGGCCATCCACGGCTCGTCACGCAGCTCCCGCAGGTCCACCGGCTCGTCCAGGGAGGCGAGCCTGTGTTTGCGGGGCACCACGAGCACCAGCGGATCGTGCAGCAGCGGGAAGACCCGCATCGTGTCCGACTCGCGCACCCGGCCGTACCAGTCGTCCACCAGCGCGATGTCCACCTCCCCCGACCGGACCTCGCGCATCCCGCGCCCGGACCTGGCCTGCCCCATACGCAGGGTCAGCGCGGTGTGGCGGCGCAGCGACCTGGCCAGCGCGGGGGCGAAGGCCACCGCGGCGGTGGGGAAGGCCGTGACGGTGACCCGGCCGGAGGGCGTCCCCTCGTGGGCGGACAGATCGGACTCGGCGGTCTCCACCATCGACAGGATTCGCTCGGCGTGCTCGACCAGGCGGCGGCCGGCGTCGGTCAGCTCCGCGCTGCGGGCGGTCCGGTCGAGCAGCGCGGCCCCGGTCTCCCGTTCCAGCGCCGCGAGCTGCTGTGAAACGGCGGACGGACTGTAGCCCAGGGAGGCCGCGGTGGCGCTGATACTTCCTCGGCGGGCGAATTCGCAGATCAAGACCAGACGGCGAAAATCAAGCATTCGACTTCCTTATGCCTACCCACATTAACCAAAGCTTGTCCTGATGCCTGCACCCCATCAATCTTGGGAACGTTTCGCAATAACCGAGGGGACATTCATGAATGTGACGCTCTCCGCCACGCTGGCGGCCCATGAGGAGATCGAGCGAAGACGGCGGGCCGGTGAGCGAGTCCTGCACCTCGCCTTCGGCGAGGCGGGCCTGCCCGTTCATCCGGCGCTCCGCGAACGCCTGGTCGCCGCCTCGGGGCACAACGGGTACGGGCCGGTCGCCGGCGCCGCCGCGCTGCGCGAGGCGGCCTCCGGATACTGGCACCGCCGCGGCCTGCCCACCGACCCCGACCTGGTGGTCTGCGGTCCCGGCAGCAAGTCCCTGCTGTACGGCCTGCTGCCGGCCATCGGGGGCGACATCGTGCTGCCGGCGCCGAGCTGGGTCAGCTACGCCGCCCAGGCCGATCTGGCCGGGGTGCGTCCCCTGCGTGTTCCAGCGCCCCCCGGCGAGGGAGGGGTGCCGGATCCCGAACGTGTCGTCTCCGCCGTCCTGCACGCGCGGTCCCAGGGGCGCGAGGTGCGCTCGCTGCTCGTCACGCTGCCGGACAACCCCACCGGCACGCTGGCCTCCGCGCGGACGATCCGGCGCCTCGTCGAGGTGGCCCGCGACCTCGATCTCATCGTCATCTCCGACGAGATCTACCGCGACCTCGTCCACGACCCGGCCGCCGGCTTCCTCAGCCCCGCCGACCTGGCCCCCGAGCGTACGGTGATCACCAGCGGGCTCAGCAAGAGCCTGGCCCTCGGCGGCTGGCGGATCGGCGTGGCCCGGATCCCCTCCGCCGGGCTGCGGGACCGGCTGCTCGCGGTGGCCAGTGAGATCTGGTCCAGCCCGACGGCCCCGGTCCAGCAGGCGGCGGCCTACGCCTACACCGAGCCGGCCGAGCTCGTCGAGCGGATCGACGAGAGCCGCCGGCTGCACGGCGCGGTGAGCCGGGCCGTGCACGAGAGGTTCGTCCGGGCGGGCGTGCGGGCGGCCGCGCCGCAGGGCGGCTTCTACCTCTACCCCGACTTCACCGGACTGGGTTTCGCGACCTCCGCCGCGCTGGCCGCGAGCCTGCTCGACGAGCACGGCGTCGGCGTGCTTCCCGGCCACGCCTTCGGCGACGATCCCGGAGCACTCCGGGTGCGGGTGGCGACCAGCCTGCTGTACGGCGAGACGACCGAACGGCGCCTGGCCTCGCTGAGCGCCGCCGACCCCGTCGAACTGCCCTGGATCTCGGCCTCACTCGATCATCTGAGCGAGGCGCTGACCGGCCTGCGGCGGACATGTCCCGCACCGGGTGGACGTGAGCACGCCCCTCTGGTCCCGGCCCCGGTGACGGGGTGATCGGCAGGGGGTGCCGCCCTGGGAGGCTCCGCGGCGGCGGGGTGGGGCAGCCGCATCCATACCGTCTGAGCTGGTATTTTCCCTGTCATTCGGTGAGGGGATAAATACTTCTCTGGATGCTCGTCAAGATGTCTCATGCCATTTGGCACCATGCATGGGATTGAGCCCCCATCATGTGCTCATGCCCGCTTTTGTCACCCTGTCCGGGCGCTCCGTGCGCCTGGAACCGCTCAGCCTCGCGGTGGTCGACGACCTGGTCGCCGCGGCGAGTGAAGACCGGTCCACCTACGGTTTCACTCCCGTTCCCCACGGCCGGGAGGAGATGGCCTCCTACGTGGAGGCCGCTCTGGCTGAGCAGGCGGAGGGCCGTACGATGCCCTTCGCCATCCGGTGGCTGCACACCGACCGCGTCGTCGGTGCCACCCGTCTCATGCACCTGGAGTACTGGCAGGGCCCCATGCCCTGGCCACCGGGCACGCGTGGAGCGGTGGGCGAGGTCCCGTCCGTGGCGGACATCGGTTACACCTGGCTGGCCGCTTCGGCCCAGGGCGCCGGCGTCAACCGGGAGAGCAAGTATCTGATGCTCTCCCTCGCCTTCGAGACGTGGCAGGTCCACCGCATCACCCTCAAGGCCGACGTACGGAACGTACGCTCCCGGGCCGCCATCGAAGCCCTCGGCGCGCACCTGGACGGTGTGCGGCGGGCGGAGGCCCGAGGCTCCGACGACACGGTCCGAGATACCGCCTACTACTCGATCCTGAGCTCGGAGTGGCCGCTGGTGCGAGAACGGCTCCACGCGCGGCTCGACCTGGTCGAGGCGGCGTAGAGCACCCGTTCCACCTCGACACTCGAACCTGGCCGAGACGGCGCAGGCACCCCGTCACCGATGACCTCATGGAACAGAGGACCCGCCCGGGACCACCGGGCGGGCCTTGAGTTCGTCACATCCTTGTAGCCGGCCATCGGCTACTCGTCGTCGCCCTCGGCCTCGTAGATGTAGTCCCACTTGCCGCAGTACTTCCGCTTGGCCTGGTGGTTGTCCCAGTAGCAGACCCGGACCTGGACGTTGTCGACGTCGTACCGCGAGTAGTGGAAGGACTGGTGACCACTGGAGCCACACTTCTTGGCCCAGTAGTAGGACTCGTCGCCGTCGGCGTTCTCGAACTTGACCTGGACATAGCCGCAGAGCCACTGCGGCGAGTACTTGTCGTAGAGCTTGCCCTCGACGTGAACCTTGTCGGAGTTGTCGCTCCACACGTGACCCTTGGCCTTGGCCCGGGAGTCGTCGTAGTACTTGGAATAGTTGGGGCCCCAGTACTCGTCATAGTCGTCGGTGACGGAGCTCGCACCGGTCGTGGCCGCGGCCGAGGCCGGGGAGACCAGTGCCGGAACACCCACCGCGAGGACGGCGGTGGCCGCGGCGAGTCCCAGGAGGTTGCGGATCGTGTGGTTCATGGTGATTCTCCCTGAGGGGTGGAGACTCCCTTTCTCTCAGCGGGAGTCATGGCTCATTGATAGAGCGACCCGCCTGCACCGCGCTTACAGTTCCATTACCGGCACCTGCAAGCGGCTGGCAGACCGGGCATGGCCGCCCCCGTATGGGGCCATGCCCGGCATGTCACAGCATTACAAGCTGGGTTCAACGCCTGATCAACGACGAATCAACGCTCCGGCCAAGAGGCGCGCGGCATCCTAGGGGCGGGGCATTAAAGGACCTATCATTTGGTCATAAAGTTTTCCATCAGGGCGGAGATCTGAGAAATGGCTGCTCACGGCAGCGAAGACGGGTTGCGCTTCGCCGTGCTCGGCCCGGTCCAGGCGTGGCGGGAGGGGACCGAGCTCGACCTCGGCACACCGCTCCAACGCTCTATTCTGGCGATCCTGCTGCTGCGCGAGGGCCGGGCGGTGACCCCCGCGGAGATGATCGACGCGGTCTGGGGTGAGGAGGCACCGCCCCGCGCGCTCGGCGCGCTGCGCACCTACGTCTCACGGCTGCGGGCCGTGCTGGAGCCCGGCAGATCCCCCCGCACCCGTCCCGAGCTGCTCACCTCGGTGGGCCGGGGATACGCCCTGCGACTGGGGGGCGGCCTCCTCGACCTGCTGCTCTTCGAACAGGGCGTCTCGGAGGCCGAGACCGCGCGCCGCGCCGGAGACCCGCACGGGGCCGCCGAGAACCTGCGCGCGAGCCTGGCGCTGTGCACCGGCGAGCCTCTGGCCGGGGCGGTCGGCCCCTTCGCCGAGCACCAGCGCGGCCGGCTCGTCGAGCGGCGGATGAGCGTGCTCGAAACCCTGATGGACCTGGATCTCGAACGGGGCCGGCACGCCGACGTCATCCCCGAGCTGACCGCGCTGGCCGCCGACCACCCGCTGCGTGAGGGTTTGCGCGCCCAGCTGATGCTGGCCTACTACCGGTGCGGGCGGCAGGCGGACGCGCTCGCGGTCTTCGCCGAGACCCGCGCCGCCCTGATCGACGAGCTCGGCATCGAGCCCGGCCCCGACCTGACCGCCCTGCACCAGCGCATCCTCACCGGTGACCCGAGCCTCACCCCCGCCGCCGCCGAGCAGATACGGCCCGCGCCCGCGGAGGCCCCGGAGCCGGCCCGGGAGGCGGAGAGCACGAGGTCGGCGGAGCACGCGGAGCAGGCGCCCCCCGAACTGCCCCGTCCCGCGCAGCTGCCCGCGGGCGTGAACGACTTCACCGGGCGCCGCCAGATCGTCGCCCGGCTGCACACCCTGCTCTCCGGCCGGGGCGGCACGGACCGCGTGCCGGTGGCCGCCATCTCCGGGATCGGCGGCGTCGGCAAGACCGCGCTCGCCGTACACCTCGCCCACACCATGCACGACGTGTTCCCCGACGGCCAGCTCTACGCCGACCTGCGCGGATACGGCCAGGAGCCGACGGCGCCCGAGTCGGTGCTGGCCGCGTTCCTGCGCGGGCTCGGCCTGCCCCCCGACATCATCCCGGACGGCCTGGCCGAGCGGTCCGCGCTGTTCCGCTCGCTCCTGGCCGACCGGCGAATGCTGGTGCTGCTCGACAACGTCAGGGACGCCGCCCAGGTGAACCACCTGCTGCCCGGCTCGACCGGCTGCGCGGCGATCGTGACCAGCCGCCACAAGCTCGCCGACCTGGCCTCGGCCCGGCTGGTCGATCTGGACGTGATGGAGCCGGACGAGGCGCTGACCCTGTTCGGCACGGTGGCCGGCGCCGACCGGGTGGCCGCGGAACGCGCCGCCGCCATGGACGTGGTCGCGGCCTGCGGCTTCCTGCCGCTCGCGGTGCGGATCGTGGCGGCCCGGCTGGCCGCCCGGCCCTCCTGGACGGTCGCCTCGCTGGTGTTCCGGCTGGCGGACGAGCGCCGCCGCCTGGACGAGATGCGGGTGGGCAACCTCGCGGTGGAGGCGACCTTCGCCCTCGGGTACGGCCAGCTCGGCCCGGCCCAGGCGCGGGCGTTCCGGCTGCTCTCCCTGCCCGACGGCCCGGACATCTCGATCGGGGCCGCCGCCGCGCTGCTCGCGCTGAGCCCGATGGAGACCGAGGACATCCTGGAGTCCCTGGTGGACGCCAGCCTGCTGGAGGCCCCGACTCCGGGCCGCTACCGCTTCCACGACCTGCTCCGGCTTTTCGCCCGCCGCGCCGCGGAACGGGCCGACGGGACCGGAGAGGGCGATGACACCGAGGGCGCGGCCGGAGAGGGGACGCTCGCGCTGCGGCGGCTGCTCGGCTTTTACCTCGCCTCGGCGCGCTCGGCGCACCGGCTCGCCTACGAGGGCAGCATGATCGCCGACCGGCTCGCGGTGACCGTGCCCGGTCACACGTTCGCCTCGGCGGACGAGGCTGTGGCCTGGCTGTCGGCCGAGGTGGAGTCGCTGTTCGCGTCCATCGCCCAGGCGACCGGCGCGACGACGGCCGAGGCGCTGCTACCCGCCGCCGACCTGCTACTCGCCATGGAGCCGCTGCTGGAGGCGGGCAGTCACGCCCCTGAGTTCGAGCATCGGACCCGGGAGACGCTCGCCGCCGCCCAGCGGCTGGGCGCGATCTCCAGCGAGCTGCGCTGCCGCTACGTGCTCGGCAGGGTGCTGTTCGGGGGCAACCGGCTGGCCGACGCCGCGGACGAGTTCCTGGCCTCGCTGAACCTGGCCGCGGGCGGCGACAGGATCGTCAGCGGCGAGGCGCTCAACGCGCTGGCCGTGGTGGCGGGCCGCCAGCGCCGCCATACCGAGGCGCTGGCCCTGTTCGACTCGGCGCGCAAGGTGTTCAGGGATGACGGCGCGCCGGGAGGCGAGGCGCTGACGCTCAGCTACTCGGCCCGGGACCACCTGTTCCTCGGTCAGCGTGAGGAGGCGATCGCCGCCGCCGAGCGGGGCCTGGCCATCTTCATCGAGATCGGCTCCAGCGCGGGCACCGCCCGTGCCCGATATCACCTGGGGATGATGCTGTCACGGGTCGGGCGGCTCAACGAGGCGGTCCACCACCACGCCGAGTGCCTGGCCTTCTTCCGGGCCAGCGGGCAGCGGGTGTGGGAACAGCGGGTCTGTTCCCGGCTGGCCGAGACGTTCATCACCGCCGGCCGGTTCTCGGACGCGACCCGTCATGCGGAGCAGGCGCTGTCAGTGAGCCGTGAGATCGGTCATCCGTACGGCGAGGCGCTGTCGCTGTGGGTGCTAGGCAGGGCGCTCACCGGGCTCGGCAAGTCCGCCCGGAGCACCGACTG
The DNA here is from genome assembly GCF_040614315.1 of Streptosporangium sp. NPDC006007. NCBI lineage: Bacteria > Bacillati > Actinomycetota > Actinomycetes > Streptosporangiales > Streptosporangiaceae > Streptosporangium > Streptosporangium sp. NPDC006007. The sequence goes on from NZ_JBEXUG010000057.1 coordinate 9,549, forward strand.
CCTCGAACGGGCCCACGACCTCTTCGCCCGGCTCCACGCCCCGGAGGCGGCCGACCTGCGCGCGCTGCTCGACCGTGACCGGGTCGGGAACTGATCTGAGTCCGTCGTATAAGTCGTACAGGTCGTCATCGAGACGTGTCATCCAAAAATGGTTGATCACTGGAATTCCCGTCGGTCTGGAACCTGGAAGCCGGATGTGAGGTGCCCGGCCGGCCGTCTAGCCGCCGGAGGACGCGTAGGGGGCCCGGTTATCCGGTGCGTCAACCGACGGCCTGCCGCCTCACGTCAACGGCCGGCCGGACTCGACACGGCCCCTTACCCCCCGGGGACTCGTGCCCACAACCAGAGGATCCCGTCCACCGTTCAACGTCCGATCAACATCCGATCGGCGCTAGGGGTCAGGACTGTCCACAGCCTGTGGACAGTCAGCCTGTGGATATGTGGAAAAACCCTTCGGCGAGCAGCGGACGGAGCGCTCCGGGGGCCTTCGCCCGCAGGTCGGCGAGGTTTTCGCCGGTAAGCTCGGCGATCGCGGCAAGCAGCGGATCCAGTGGAAAATCGCCGTCGCAGACCCCTGCCAGCGCCGCCTCCACCGTCCCCACCCGTGCGCTGCGGCGCAGCCCCCTGGTCTGCCTGAGCACGATCCGCGCCGGATCCTCGGCCCCCGGCGGCCCTACCCGCTCCTCCACCACACCGCCGGCCACCGTGAGCCTGGCTCCCAGTAGCTCGTCGTCGGTCAGCCGGTGCGTCGCGGCGACGGCGGCGAGCACCTCGTCCACATACTCCCCGACCGGGAGCTCCACCCGCTGGGCGAACTCCTCCACCCGCACCACCGGATCCAGACTGCCGGAGTCGTGCAGGCTGATCCAGCCGAAGCCGATCCCGGTGACGTCCATGGACTCGAACCAGCCGAGCCAGTCGTCATAGAGCTCGCGGTAGCGGGGGGTGCCCTGCTCGGCGGCGTCCCGCAGCCAGAGCTCCACGTATTCGGCCGGGTCCTGGACGTCCCGCTGCACCGCCCAGCCGTCGCAGCCGGTCCCGGTCAGCCAGCCGCCCACCCGGTCCCGCCAGTCCTCACCGCCGACGTGCAGCCAGTTCGCCAGGAGCTGGCAGGTGCCGCCGGGAGAGAGGGCGCGGGGCGCCAGCCGCAGGAGATCGCGGCAGAAACCGTCGGCCTCGAAGCCGGACTCCCGGTAGGCGAACCGGCCGCGAGGGGAGATCACGAACGGCGGGTTGGCGACGATCAGATCGAAGCGTTCACCCGCGACGGGGTCGAACAGCGAGCCCTCCCTGGCCTCCACCCCGTCGATCCCGGAGAGCGCCCAGCTCAGCCGGGCCAGCTCCAGCGCGCGGGGGTTGACGTCGGTGGCCACGATCCTCCCGGCCCGGCCGGCCAGGTGCAGCACCTGGACACCGCACCCGGTGCCGAGGTCGAGGGCGCTCTCCACCGGGCGGCGGGACACCAGCTGGGCCAGGTTCGCCGACGCCCCGCCCGCTCCGACGACGTGGTCCGTCCTGAGCGCCGGGTCACCGGGCCTGACCTTACGGTCGGAGACCAGGTAGCCTCCCGTCTCCCAGGGCTGGAGATGGACGGCGGAGGTGATCAGGTCCCCCTCGGCGGTCACCAGGCCCGAGGCGGCCAGCTCGGCCACCGGGAGCCATCCGGGAGCCCGCACCGGCACACCCAGCCACCAGAGCCGGATCAGCGTGCCGAGCGGATCGCCGTCCCGGGTGGCGCGGAGCGCGGGCACCGTCTCCTCACGGGCGAGCGCGATGGCGGCGACCCCGCCGAGACGCTCCCGGACTCCGTTGATGGTATAACCGGTGTCGAGCATCAGCTCTCTGAGGCGGTCGGCTAGATCGTTCACGGGGCCATCCTCGCACCGCGCCCCCCGGTGATGAGACCGCTACACAGCGCTGTAAGCGTTCTGCAAGCGGACCTTAAGCAGGAAGCGGTACCTCTTACATAGCCGCCGCATCTGCTCCAAAGGATCCAAGATGCTGATCCCCTGCTTCGCATGCGAGTCCCGTTTCCAACCCGACGAGTATTTCCGCGCCTGCCACGACTACAACCGGGGCAAGGATCTCGTGTCCTGGACCTGTCCCCGGTGTGGCAACCGGGACGACCTCCGGGTCCTCCCCGGCGAGCTGGGATTCGGCTATCCCCGGCGCGGCCGGTTCGACGTCAGCGACCGGGTGCGCGTGCCCGGCCTGCGGCGGCAACGTCAGGATCTACGGCTCGACATCTCCCTGAACAAGGAGATCTGGCGGGTCCCCACCCGGCTACGGCGGCTGGTGGGAGCGCACTGAGGCCGCTCCGGCCCTAGAGATCCCCGTACTCCGGGCCGGAGCCCTCGGAGAAGAACCGAGGCACCGGCCAGCCCGGACCGGAGCGCTCAGGCGGGCTGCTGGCGCAGGCTCTGCCAGGCCGCCCCGCACAGGCCCGCGATCTCCTCCTGGGTGGGCTGGTGGGCCCCCCCGAACCACAGCCGGCACATCTCGGTGGCGGGCCCCAGCCAGAGCACATAACACATGGTCGGCGGGACGGGCTGGAGCAGACCGGCCTTCATCTGGGGCCGCCACCAGTCGGAGACCTGCTTGAAGAACGCCCGGCGCGACTCGGAGACCTCGACACCGCCCGGCTCGTCACGCTTGGGCGGCCGCTCACTGATCAGCAGGTGCGCCCGCTCCCGGTTGTCCCCGCACCAGGTCATGTGCAGCGCGACGATGGCCTCGATGCCGTCCTGGGCGCCCTCGTGACGCTGGAGCTCGGTGATGAACGCCTCCTGGTACATCCGCAGGGTGTCGGCGTAGAGGACTCCGAAGACATGCTCCTTGCTGGCGAAGTGGTGGTAGAAACTGCCGACGCTGACGCCGCTCTCCTCCCGGAGACTGGCCAGCGTGGTGGCCGAGACACCGTCCTGGTTGAATCGGCGCAGCGCTCCCTCAATGATCCGGGTACGGCCGTCGCGTCCACTCTTGGCACTCTTCACAGAACCAATGGTGAGGCACCAGAACCTTATTCCGCAAATGGCGCCGAAACCCCAAAGGGCAAGCTGATCATAGCGCCCCACTCGCGCGACGCGCCGCGTAAACCAACCGCCGGGACAGCGCGGACCGACCGGTGTTTGAACATGATCGGGCGCGCGGCTCCGAGGCGGGGCGTCCTCCCGGAGCGATCCAGCGATGGCCGACGGTGTCGTCCACATCGAAAGCGACGATTCCAGGGTGTACGCCCTGGACGCCACGACCGGCCACCCGAAGCCTCCCCTGAAGGAGCAGCATGCGCGCACTCCTGTCCGGCGCCCTCGCCCTCGCTCTCGCGCAACCCGCCACCGCCTCGGCCGCTACCGGCGCCTCCACCTCTTCTACTTGGGGTACCCAGGGCAGGAGTTCGTGGTCGAGGACCATCTCAGCGGTGAACGCTACGTCTGCGAGGGAGGGGAGAGCCAGGACCTGTGGTCGAATGCCAGCTTTCTCCACGCCCCTTGAAAGCGCCCGCCGTCGGCTCGCGCCGCGCCGAAGACCGGTGAACGCCGACGGCGTGATCACTATCCAGCAGGCGGGACGGGCGTAAACGCTTTACTGGAGGCAAGGCCGCATCGCGAGGATCCCCATGAAATCGCCGTGCCATGTTCGTTCATCATCGCGGCTTCACGGGTGTAGCGGAAACACGTAGCGCTGTGATCAAGTACGTATGTCCGGAAAACGCGAGGCAGGTCAGGGACAGACCATGATCCACAAGTACGAAACCAAGCAAAGGAGCGTCCGATGCGTACTGGATCCGACTATCTGGCCTCGCTCAAAGACTCACGTCGTATCTATGTGGACGGCGCTCCCGTGGGAGACGTCGCCCACCACCCGGCTTTCGCCCCGATCGCGAACACCATCGGCGCGCTATTCGATCTGGCCGCCGACCCGGCAGCGAACATGACACGGATCGATCCGAACACCGGCACCCTGGTCAACCGCTTGTTCACCACACCGCGCACTCGGGAGGACCTGACCGCGTTCCGGATCGCCGCCACCACGTGGGCCAGACAGACACACGGCTGGGTGGGGCGCAGCCCCGATCACGTGGGCGCGTTCTTCGCCGCGTTCGCCGCCCACCCCGAGGCCTTCAACGGCGGCGACCGCGACTTCGCCGCGAACGTCCTCGCCTACCAGAAGCGGATCATGGAGAGAGATCTCTATCTCTCCTACGCGATCATCCCACCACAGTTCTCCAGGGCCACCACCGCCCACGCCTGGAACGGTGAACTGATCCAGGTCGGCGTGGCTGAGGAACGGGCGGACGGCATCGTCGTCCGCGGCGCCCAGATGCTCGCCACCGGCGGGGCGGTCGCCGACGAGATCTTCGTGTCATGCATCAAACCGCTCAGTGCCGAGGACCGCGACTTCGCGCTCAGCTTCGCCGTGCCAGTCGGAACGCGAGGCCTCAAGCTGTACTGCCGCCGGCCGTACGCGCCCTCGGCGACCAGCGCCTACGACTACCCCTTGACCACCCGGTTCGACGAGACCGACGCCCTCCTGGTGTTCGACGACGTCTTCATCCCCTGGGAGCGGATGTTCGTCTACCGCGACGTGACGGGCCTGCAACGGCAGTTCTTTCAGACCGGCGCACATGTGCTGGGCAACTGGCAGGCGCAGATCCGGCTTGCCGTGAAGCTGCAGTTCCTGGCCGGGCTCGCCCGCAAGGTCGCCGAGGTCAACGGCGTCGGCGAGTTCCCCGGCGTGGTGGAGAAACTGGGCGAGCTGGCCAGCGTGGCCTCGCTCGTGGAGTCCGCGGTGCTGGCCGCCGAATACACCGCGGCACCCGACGAGCAGGGCCTGTGGCGCCCTGGCGCCCGAGCGTTGTACGGCGCGATGGGCCTGCAGGCCGAGTTCTATCCACGCGTGCTCGCCATCCTGCGCGACCTGGTCGGTGGCGGCGTCCTCCAGGTGCCCTCCAGCGTCGCGGACATGATCACCCCGGAGTCGCGCGCTGACATCGACCGTTACATCCACAGCCCAAACGCTCCGGCCGAGGCGCGGGTGAAGCTGTTCAAACTCGTCTGGGACGCGGTGGGCAGTGAGTTCGCCGGACGCCACCACCAGTACGAGATGTTCTACGCCGGCGCGCCCTTCGTGGCGAAGGGCTACGCGTACCGCAACTACGCCTTTGACGGCCCGCTCGCCGATGTCGAGGCGTTCCTGTCGAGTTACGGCGTCGAAACGACTTCCGCCTGAGCCGATCGCCTATGGAGCAGTTCAACGATGAGCAAACCCGAGCGCGAGTTTTTCCCGGCCACCGGGATCGACTTCACCGTCTGCCCAGGCGGCGACCCCAAGATTACCGAGCGGATCCTCGCCAGGGACCCGGAGACCGGTGTCGCCACACGCATCCTGCGATACGCGCCCGGCGCGGACTCCAGCCCCATGGGGGTGCAGAAACACGACTTCTGGGAAGAGGTTTACATCCTGGAAGGCTCCTTCGTCGACCTTACGCTCGGGGAAACCTTCAACGCCGGGATGTACGCCTGCCGCCCGCCGGGCATGCCCCACGGTCCCTGGCGTACCGATGAGGGCGTGGTGACCTTCGAGGTCCGCTACCGCATCTGACTCTCCAGCACTGAATCGGCGTCCTCCGTGACCGTCCTCACCTGCCCGGTGTCCAGGCGATGCATGACAGCGCGGCGGCCACCACCGGGTCACGCCGGACGCGATGCTCCCACGCGGACGGCCGGGGCGACGGCTCCTGGTCGTCACCCCCGCTCGGCGGGTTCGTTCGTTCCGCCGACCCAGCCGGGCCCTCCGCGGAACCCGCACCTCAAGAACAGCTCGCCGAGCCGCTGTCCCCTGCGGCCTTCGCACTCCGGGCAGGTGATGGGGTGCGTCACTTCCGGTCCGTCCCCTTGCGTGTCGTGCACTTCACCCACCGCTCGGCGTTCTCCGCCGAGCCGCCGTTCACAGGGATCCACTCGCCCTGACTCCCAGGCACACGTCACGATCGGTTTCTCGTCCGCCGTGGTTCGACCGTACGCCGGAGCTGGGTGGCCGTCACGCGAACGCCGGGGCGGGGCGTTCCCCGCGCGCCGGCCCCGCCGCGAGGACGACCACCTCGCCCCGCCCGGTCAGAGCTCCTGGTTGCTCGTAGAGGCTGCTTGGTAGTCCTGGACGTCCTCTGGGCCGGTCCTTCCGATGTCGTGGAGGTACTTGATGTCTTCGAGGAAGACGCCGAAGAAGTGGAGCAGACCGACTATGAGACCGAGAGGACGGGGTCCATCAGCGTCCGCCTCGGCGCAGAGCGCGACAAGAGTTTCAGCGTCCTTTTCCCGCCAAGCCTGGAAAAGCCGGGCGCCTCGCCGGAAGTTCTCTTCGTCCTGCCGGCGGTTCTTCTCATGTTCGTCGATGACGCCGGAGAAGGCGTGGCCGTCGGCCGTCGTGAAGCCGGCGGCAGGTACGAGGGATCCCGTGGCCGGATGGATGATCATCGGTGATCCGTCGTGTTCGGTCCAGCCGACGATGGGGTGACACTCCCGAGAGGGGTGGTAGTAGGCGTTCCAGCCTGTGTTGGCGGCTCTGATCACATTGGGCTCCCTGAGGCAATGGCCGCCGTTCGGCGGAGAGCGGCGGCGAGGATCACAACCTCGTCGCGGTCGGTGTCGTTGCCGAGTTTGTCGTAGGAGAGGCTCATCCATCGGTCGAAATCGCTACCTTCTCGGCCACATCGCCGCCATCCTCGGGATCAGGAAGCAGTCGCTTCACGAGCTGATGCGCAAGGGCCAGGCGCTCCTGGAGGCTCAGCGCGTCCGGCTCGGCGTGGTCAGCCTGCGCGAGCGGCGCCGCGCCCGCCTGGTCGAGGCCGGCGGGGTCCTTGCTGTCACAGCGGCGCAACGCGCCGCAAATAAGTGATCAGCCCGATGGATACATAAAGGTCACAACCCCTCGCGCGGAACGGACTCGGCCCCCTAGCCTGAGTCTGTCCAGGCATCGGGAAAGGGCATGACCGGTGAATGACGCCAGCAACGAATCCGCCGGTCCGGTACTCACCGTCGGGCAGCGCATCAAGCACCTGCGCGAACGTCGTGGTATGACCCGAGAAGTCCTCGCGGGTCTCGTCGGCAAGTCTGTTTCCTGGCTCAAGGGCGTGGAGACAGGACGCCTACAACAGAACCCCCGCCTGCCCATCCTCCTGCAACTCGCCGAGGCCCTGCGGGTCCGTGATCTTTCGGAGCTGACAGGCGACCAATCAATACCGGTTCGGATGTTCACTGGTCCCGGCCACCCTGCACTGAACGCCGTACGACAGGCGATCAACGCAACACCTCTCCAGCCCGCCGGAACCGTCGAGTCGCTCAGCCGCCTGCGCGGCCGTCTGGACGCGGCATGGCGAGTTCGGCATGCCTCCGCTGATCACCGGACCGCTCTGGGGGGACTCCTTCCCGATCTGATCCGCGACATGCAGATGGCGGTGGCAATGCATCAGGGTGTGGGGCGGCGCCGCGCGAACGCGCTTCTCGCGGAGACATACGGCCTGGCCCAAATGTTTCTCGCCTATCAGCCCTCTCAAGATCTGTTGTGGCGAGTTGCCGATCGAGCCTTGATGGCTGCGCAGGAGTCCGAGGACCCTCTCGCACTCACGTGTGCAGTGTGGTTCCTGGGGCAGGCGCACCGCGATGTGGGCGACTTTGAGGCCGCACGAGCGATCAATGAGCAAGGGATGTCGGCGGTCCAACCGCACATGAATAACCCAAACGTAGACCTGCTCGCGATGTGGGGGGCACTGAACTTCGAACTGGCGTTCACAGCCGCGCGCACCGGTAACATCGGAGAAGCTTGGCTGTACTGGGAAGAGGCAGACCGGGTTGCCGGCCGCCTCCCCAGTGACTACTACCAGGCGTGGACGAGCTTCTCTCGGGTCATCATGGGCGCTCATGCAGTAACAATTGCGGTGGAACTGTCCCAGGAAGGTGAGTCCGCCAGGCAGGCTGAGCGGGGGATCTCTGCCCCGATCCCGTCCCGGCCACGCCGGGGACGCCACCTGATCGAGATCGCCCGGGCATATCGCCTTCACCGCGACCACGGAGCCGTACTCGGCACCTTGGAGCTCGCTCAGCAGGCAGCGCCGGAGACCATCAGCTACAACGGGTATGGCCGCCGCATGCTCCTGGAGCTCGTCGAGGCAGGCCCCGCGCCCTTACGCCCGCGAGCGCGCGAGTTAGCAGACAAAATTGCATTGATGGTCTGACCGAAACTAAGGGGCACAAACTGTGCCCCCTAGTTCGTTGAAAGCCACCTACGGTCCCTTCCATGGCTCCGGAACAGGCTGTGCAGCAGTTACGCGAGAACCTCGCGGCCTGCGGCATTCAACCGCCAGACACCGACGTCATGACGGCGCGCAGCGGGCACCTCACACTCAGGCTTGGCTGCGACCTACTCGTATGGTGCGGACCTGAGCAATTCCGCTGGCCTCATCCGACCAGTGGATGGATATGGCATCCGATCAGCGATCCAGCGGGCGCAGCGCGTCTCCTTGCCGATCAACTCAGCCGCGCTGCGCCTCCGCGCCACCATCAGTCGTCCACCTGAGTTCACGGCATCACACATCAATAAGCGGGCCTGCCAGGTGCTCAGAACACCAGACAGGCCCTTGATCAGGAAGCGAGTCCTGACCCATGGCACACCATAGTGCCCCGATCCTCGACCGAGCCATGGCGTCCCGAGGCGGCTGCGGCTGCTTCGCCGACACCGCGCCGATGCCGATGGGGTGCGCCGTCTGCGGGCACGCACCCTACGCGCACGGCTGCCCCTACCGGGCCGCCGATCACGAGTACGCGCAGCCGTCCGGCGCGCTGATGGAGACGCGGTTGGAGGCCCGCCGCCACGGCGGCCCGTGCATCCTCCCCGCCGCCGAACCGCCCGCCGACGTCGCGCCCACCGAGGTCATCCCGCTGGTGCCCGCGCAGCGCCGCCCCGACCTGCCTGCGCCCGCCGCCCCGGCCGCGCCCGCTGTACAACCCACCCAGCCGCCGCTGCCCAGAAGGGTGCGCCGCCCCTTCCCCACGCCCGGAGCACGGCCCGCGGCCACCAGGCCGCCCCGCCGCGGCGACAACCAGCGCCCGGCGCCCAGTGTCCGCGCGAGCGCCCACAACCCCAGCCAGGCGAGGGCCGCTCCGCCGACGCCCCGGCCGGCCGCACCGGACCAGACATCCCAGAGTCTTCTCCCCCACCACATAAGTCGGACCCGCCCGACGCCGCGAACGTCGGAACGGGTCCTCAATCGGACAATGGAGGTCCGACCCATGGAAAACGCTACAGCCAAAACCGCTCCGGTGATCCCGGGCTGGCGGGTGATCATCAGCGACAGAGGCCGGTTCTGGGCTTTCCGCCGGACGCCCTTCCCCATCGCGGCGATGCGCGCCGGAGCAGACCCGGCGGTGGACGCCGACACCCTCGACGCGGTACAGGCCGAGGTCGGCCGGCAGGAAGAGATCGCCGAACGGGTGGCGTCGTGATCGGGCAGCCCCGCACCCCTGGACGGCACCGCGCCGGGCAGCCCCCCACCGCCGTGGTGCACCGCCGCCTGTGGGACGGCCCCGCCCGCGCCCAGGCCGAACGGCTGAACCAGACGCACCCGACCTGGGTCGCGCTGTACGGCCCCGGCAGCCGCCGCTTCTACGCCCTGGCCGCCTGGCCGGTCTCCGAACCGCTGATGATCGACGCCGCCACCGCCGAGGACCTAGAGAGGCGGATGTACGAGGCGGCCATAACCGTGACCTCCTGCCACGAGACTCCCCTCACCGCCTTGGCCCCGGCCCCGGCGCTCCCGGCGCCCCTGAGCAGGCGCGGCGGCGCCCCTTCCCGGCATCCGCCGCCGCGCCCCACCACCTCCGCCACCCCTACCAGGGCGCGGCATAGACCGGCGCGACGGCGGGCGAGTGCCGTCCCCGCCGTCGCACCGCTGGACGTGCGGCCCGGGCCGAAGGGGGCTCGGGCCGCACACCCACGTGGTCCCCCTCGCAGGAGGAGGGACCACCCGCACCGGCCGGACCGCACCCCCGGTCCGGCCGGCGCACCCCCGGATGCCCAGCCATCCGTCGTCAGGAGATCCATGCTGGACACCCTGTTCCTCGTACTGTGGCTGTACGGCTGCCGCGTGCTGTCCTGGCTCACCGGCGGGTGCGGGCTGCGTCGATCACGTACCACGGCAGGCGTGGACTACCCTGCTGCAGGACGTGGAGACAACAAATCCGGTGGCGCCCGAAATGTCCGATCCTTCGAAAGTGCTCGAATTTCACGCTCACCGCCGACAACCCCGCAGGTCAGGCAGAGTGCTCCCCGCGCACGCGGGGATGGTCCAAGCATTCTCGCATTTCCGGTCCGCCCATTGCGGTGCTCCCCGCGCACGCGGGGATGGTCCCTGGTCACCGGTCTCCAGCTGGCCCTGGTCGCGGTGCTCCCCGCGCACGCGGGGATGGTCCCACCCCCACCGTCAGCACCGAGGACACCGAGGAGTGCTCCCCGCGCACGCGGGGATGGTCCCCCGCCGCCTCGGCCGGCGATCCCCGGTCGGTCGTGCTCCCCGCGCACGCGGGGATGGTCCTTGGGACTACGCGGAGGTGGAGGGCGCGTGGATGTGCTCCCCGCGCACGCGGGGATGGTCCTGGCCCGAAAGAATGGCCCGCCAAACGGCCAAAGTGCTCCCCGCGCACGCGGGGATGGTCCCTTTCATATTCAAGCTCAAGATTGTGCTAGGGTGTGCTCCCCGCGCACGCGGGGATGGTCCCAGGAGCGGCGCGACCTCCGCCAGTGCACCGTCGTGCTCCCCGCGCACGCGGGGATGGTCCCGCGCGCTCCCGTACGGCTCGCGCGTCGGTCTCGTGCTCCCCGCGCACGCGGGGATGGTCCCCGCTCGCTGAACAAGTCCTCGAGCACAGGCCGGTGCTCCCCGCGCACGCGGGGATGGTCCCCGCGCGGCTGGTTGTTCACCGCACGGTTCTGGGTGCTCCCCGCGCACGCGGGGATGGTCCCCGAGACCTCACCCTCGCCGACCGGGTATGGGCGTGCTCCCCGCGCACGCGGGGATGGTCCCCGAGACCTCACCCTCGCCGACCGGGTATGGGCGTGCTCCCCGCGCACGCGGGGATGGTCCCCCATGCCGGTGGCGGCAGTGACGACTCTTCCGGTGCTCCCCGCGCACGCGGGGATGGTCCCGATCTCCCTGTCCCCGGTGAATTCCCAGGTCAGTGCTCCCCGCGCACGCGGGGATGGTCCCGGCACTCCTTTTCGATAGACCCGGTAATAAGCGTGCTCCCCGCGCACGCGGGGATGGTCCCTACGACGTGTGGCGCACGATCATGTGGCAGCGGTGCTCCCCGCGCACGCGGGGATGGTCCCAGACTTTCTGTCTCAGCCCCGGTCACCGTGCCGTGCTCCCCGCGCACGCGGGGATGGTCCCCTGGCCGACATACCCAGCCTGGACATCCACCTGTGCTCCCCGCGCACGCGGGGATGGTCCCGAAGTGGCGCCACCAGTAGCGGACGAGGCGCCGTGCTCCCCGCGCACGCGGGGATGGTCCCACCGCAGCTCCAGGACCTGCATATACACGGGTGTGCTCCCCGCGCACGCGGGGATGGTCCCGGGGCCCGGCTGGGGCTGCTGCCCGCTCATCTGTGCTCCCCGCGCACGCGGGGATGGTCCCCCCGACGACGTCAACACCACCGCCGACCACCTGTGCTCCCCGCGCACGCGGGGATGGTCCCACGATTTCCGACACTCGGGCGGGGGTGAGGCGGTGCTCCCCGCGCACGCGGGGATGGTCCCGGCGGGAGGCGTCCAGACGAGGCCCCGCCGGGGTGCTCCCCGCGCACGCGGGGATGGTCCCGGGAGCGCGGGCCCCTTCCAGGAACACGGGTCGTGCTCCCCGCGCACGCGGGGATGGTCCCACTCCCGCGTCCGTCTCGAAGATCACCATGCCGTGCTCCCCGCGCACGCGGGGATGGTCCCACGCCGGAGCTCGCTTCAGGCGGTCCCCGGGAGTGCTCCCCGCGCACGCGGGGATGGTCCCTCGACAGGTCCGCGAAGTCATCCCACTGGCCGGTGCTCCCCGCGCACGCGGGGATGGTCCCCTTCATGTCTACCCCGGCGGCCAGCATGAGCGGTGCTCCCCGCGCACGCGGGGATGGTCCCGTGGAGACGTCCCTGCCGGACACCGGGCGGGAGTGCTCCCCGCGCACGCGGGGATGGTCCCAGGAAATTGAGCACAGTCGCCTCCTTCTGGACGTGCTCCCCGCGCACGCGGGGATGGTCCCAGACCCATGTCGATCTCCTCTCGGGGGCCCGGGTGCTCCCCGCGCACGCGGGGATGGTCCCCACCTCGATGTCCACCTCGTAGTACGAGGCGAGTGCTCCCCGCGCACGCGGGGATGGTCCCAGGTCCCGCACCTGGAAGATGTCCTTCGTCGGGTGCTCCCCGCGCACGCGGGGATGGTCCCGACATCGCGATCCGCTCGTCCGGGATGGATGGGTGCTCCCCGCGCACGCGGGGATGGTCCCTGCCGGAGATCATCAGACCTTCTTACCGGTGCGTGCTCCCCGCGCACGCGGGGATGGTCCCCGTGGCCGCGTTCGTGGCGGACGTGGCCTCTAGTGCTCCCCGCGCACGCGGGGATGGTCCCTGGGCGCGCCGCTTCTCCAGCTTGGCCTGGGGGTGCTCCCCGCGCACGCGGGGATGGTCCCGTTGCCGTTCCGCGCCCACTTCACGACCGTCTGTGCTCCCCGCGCACGCGGGGATGGTCCCGACGAACGCGGTTCCCGGCGGGTGGGTGTCGAGTGCTCCCCGCGCACGCGGGGATGGTCCCCCGCCGTCGTGCAGCACGGTCTTGCGGGAGTGGTGCTCCCCGCGCACGCGGGGATGGTCCCGTTCCGTAGGACGAGGAGATTGCACGTGCAGGGTGCTCCCCGCGCACGCGGGGATGGTCCCCGCCGCTGTTCTCGGTCCAGATTCCGTACTCGGTGCTCCCCGCGCACGCGGGGATGGTCCCGGCAGCTACTAGAAGAGGGGCCGACGACCGTGGTGCTCCCCGCGCACGCGGGGATGGTCCCACGGTCGCGTTGTCCCGCGTCCACCTCGCCTCGTGCTCCCCGCGCACGCGGGGATGGTCCCGCGAAACGGATGGTCACCGCCGCGCGGATTCTGTGCTCCCCGCGCACGCGGGGATGGTCCCGGCCATGCCCGGGTGACCACCACTGAGCAGTACACCCACGTGGCCGGGACACTGATGCGGGACGCGAGCGCGCGCATGGGGGCCGCTCTCTGGGGCGACGGTTGACAGGACGGGGAACAACTGCAACCCCGGCAGGGTTCGGAGATCGAAAAGGCCCTCTCCCCGAGATCTGGGAGAGGGCCTCTGAACTGCGGAGGCTCGGGGATTTGAACCCCGGATGGGCGGTAAACCCAAACCGCATTAGCAGCTCTGAGCCTGCGCGTCCCAATCGGTTCAACCTGGACCAACGGGCGCGGCCGGTCCCTTCGGAACGGGGTTAAACGGGGCTGGATTGCAACTAGAACTGCAACTAGGAACTCGCTGTTACGCGCGGCGTGATCTCGATGATGTATGCCGTACTGGCGGCCAGTCGCGCCTTGTGCGAATGCCCACACTTCAGCCTGCCTAATCTTCCCGTCTGCCTCGCCCCACCGCGAAGCGACAGCGGGCCGGCGACGGAGGGGCAAGCTCATTTTCGTGTGTCCGTTCACAGGTCGTCGTTTCTCGATCATGAGATGCCAACGGTCACAGACGGGCTTGAGCCGGAGGAACCGGACCGCTGGGCTTGCCTGGGTCGAGGCAGACGGGAAGATCAGGCCCCCTCAGCCACCTACGGTTCCATGGTCCATGCTGTTGATCATCCCGGAGCCGAGCGCCCCCGCCGGAGGCATGGCGGTTTCAAGGGCTTCGCTTTCCAAGTGACGACAGGGCCTCTCACCAGGGTAAAAGCGTTCTCCAGACCTCTATCCCAGAAGATCATCCCGCGCATATCTCGCACCAGCTCCCGACCTGCCCCGGCGCATCAAGAGCGCTCTGTCAAGAAACGAAGCCTAGAACTATCGATCTATGCCTGCAGGTAGCGGCACAATGACAGGGATGCCCTCTTGAGCCCGCGAACCAAAGGACTAATCCCTCCATAAGCTTACCTATCAGCTATTTACGAAATAGCCAAACTGAAATATAGAGGATATGCAGCTCCCCGATTGGTTCACCAAACCCGAATCATTATTTGCCTTTACTTCTGCCCTAGCCGCATGGGTGGCCATGATATTTGCGTGGTCCAGCGCCCATAGTGCACGAAAACAACTAAAACTGCTACGCAAGCAAGAAGAACGAAAGGGGGCTCCACTCCTGGGCCGAATAAATGAATCATACTACAAAATAAAAGATAATTCTTATCGTTATATGTTCGCACTATACATAATCAATCCTTCCGAGACCGAAAATTCTCTAACAAGGGCAGAGCTATGGGTTAGCTACTCCAAAACCGATGGCTCTAGTCACGTAGCCAAGATCTTAAATGACAAAAAGGTCGACTACGGCGAAAGCGTGCCGGATGAGGAAATTATTTCCGTTCCGGCCACCATAGGAATCCGTGATGCCATATATGGGAAAATCTTTTTTTCGTTCCCTGAAGACTTTTTGAAAGGGTGCTCTATCCAGAAGCATACCATCGTCCTAGAAGACGGCATTGGAGCCACTTCGGAAATTCCGTCCATAATTATTGACGCAGTCGAAGATCATGGAGAATAGAGTGGGAAAGCGTGTCCGAGTGCCAGCCCCAGTAGACATTCTCGATGATGGTGCAATTTCACATCGCGAGGTTGGCTATGGGCGACTCATTCCCCTTGTAATTATAGATACACGAAAGCGGCCGGACATCACAGAGCTGATCCGGACGCATGTTCACCTTAAATATGGGGATGTAAAAGTCCAGTGGGGGAGGCTTCCGCATGAAAACGTCGGGCTAGTTTTAGAATTCGTTCGACCAGTAGAGTTAAAGATTGTCATTCGATTTAACATCGAGCGGCGTGGCGGAATAGTCGATCAAATAATTTCTACAGAGTCGCTTTATATTCAATCCGGCAAGCCGGGAGACAAGGCTTCGACTGGATCCAACGATTCACGAATTCTACTCGAAGTGCCGGATACGGGGTTTAAAGTAACCTGGGAAAAGCTAGTAAGAAAGAGCCTATCAAAGAGATTCAAAAAGAAAGGATTGGATCGGAAGTCCTCCGTCTTAGCGGCATCACAGTTCTTAGAGGAGTGGAGGAAACTCGGTCAGTTCCGCCTGCCGCCACGTTGAAAACTGCACACCCCTTACGATGGGAGATGATTAAAAATCACGTATCCCAAATCACGATTCTACGGATTAAAAGATCGCCTTCAGGCCGTTCCGGATCGTTCAATGCAGATCAGAGGGCGTTGTGTGGCCTGACTTGGACTACTGCGAACGGCCTCGAATTGCAATCCAGGCTGCAACCGCGGCGGCTGCGATCGTTCTGGAGCCCCGCCGCAAATTGTCCTTGAGTAGAAGTTTGAGACGGTGAGGCCACGTGAGCCACTGACCGATACCGCACGCAACTGTCTGCGGCGTCCCCCTGCTGTAGATTGGATAGACGATAGACCATGGTGGCCATGGTGGCCATGGTAAAGGCCACCATGGTGTGGTTGACTTAGTTGCTAATTTGTAGTCGCGTCTCGAAGCCGTTCGAGGCAGCCGTGCCTGTAGTAATAGGCGCGGGCCTACGGCCGTCAGGGACCTGTCGGGTTAGGCGAAGAAACTCTAGTCATTCGCGGGCCATGAGCTGAGCGAGCAGCGCCACCACCGTAGTGGCTCCTACCACGGCGGACCCGACCTCGGGCGCATACAGGGTCAGGGCGACGACGAGGGCCCCGACCAAGAGGAGGAGTACAAGGCGAAAACTAATCTGTTCCATGAGGACCCTACTTTCCACGCGGTGCCAACTGGTGTGCAACAAGCGTGGACGCCAAATGAACAGCCTTGACGACCTATGACAATCACTGACGGCATCGACCAGAAGTAGCCGCTATATGACGATGTGTGATTGATTCCGCCGATGACGTTTACAGGTGTTGGGGTGTCTGATTTACAGGATCTGACGCAGAATCACCACGAGGGGAAGTAATGGCGGTAGCACAACCGTGGAAGCGACCCGACCTGGCCGCCCAGCCTTACCTGAAGAAGCTCAACGACGAGCTCCATGATCTACGACTGGACGCCGGGCTCCTCTCAGCGCGGACCATTCGCGACCGAATTGGGGAGGATGCGCAGGGTTACTGGATCGTGAACCATCAGGCAGTGCTAGATTCCTTTCAGAAGCCGGAGCTCCCGCCGTTAAGCCGCCTCGAAGTGATTGTCGGTGCCCTGACCGAGGCGGCTCGACGCAACGATGTAGACGGTGAAGTTGATCGATTCAAAGATCTTTGGACGCAAGCTGCCAGGGAAACGGTTGCTCAAGCATCGGTGCACCCTCCGATAGATTCCCCTGCATCTAACAGCGATGATGCCGCGCATGGCGTAGCTGAAGCTTTCGAGGACCTGCTGATGCGGGGCATCGAGGACACAAATGGGGGGACAACACGAGTGCCGCCGGTCGGCCCCGACACGCCTACCAACGCTGGCCACATCGCTGCTGCGCAGTTCAACTATGCGGAAGAGTCTTTGAAGGGGCTGATCATCAATGCAGCACAGGCTCTGTGGCACGACAAGGACGCGCTGAGAGTGTTTCTTGGTGTGGTCCGCCGCAGTGAGGGGTTCGCGAAGATGGCTGACGCGGTGGAGGAGCAACGGCCAGCGAACGCGACATTCTATGGTGTGAAGAGCAGAGAGTTCGAGGTTGAGCACTCTGTGGCGCAACTGGAGCTGGTTAGGTTGCATAACGTTCTTGACGAACACAGGTTGAAGAGGAAGTGGTCCTTCACTGACATGGAGGATCAGACGGGGGTTTCCGCTGATGCATGGATTCGCTGGTACACCTATGACGAGTTACCCAAGCGTGAGGCGCTCGTCGCGTTCTCTCATGTAGCGCATCTGATGCCAGAGGATCACATCCTGCTGCTCGGCCTTTGGGACGCGGCCCATGATGCGTTGGAGAGGCAAAAGCGCTCTGACGCTATGCCTTCTCGTATCAGCTTCGACGAGGCATGGGCAATGCGAGATCTATCGGCGTCGAGGTTGTGGGCGCTCGCCGGTGTTGGGGACGACGGCCTGACCGTGTACGGCCCTGACCTGGCATGCGGCACGGCTCCGGCGTTCGTCGTGGCCGGACCGGCCCGGTCTGGCCGCTCAACAGCGCTTGTGAACATCTCGCGTTCACTGCTCGAAGCCGGCACCCGCGTCGTACTGGCCGCGCCTAGACCGTCTCCTTTGAGGGAATTGGCCGATCGGGACGGCGTGGTGGCCTGCTTCGTCGGAGGCGACATCGGGCACGACGAGCTCAAGGAAGCACTGTCGGCGGCATCTAGCGAGGGGCCAATCGTCGTCGTGATGGACGACGCGGAGGTCTTGGACAAATGCGATGCCCGGCGCTTGCTGTCAGACGTGTTGCAGCACGGTTTCGACAAGGGCATGGCACTGGTCCTGGGCGGCAACGAAAATGAGCTTCAGCCAAGCCTCTACTGGCTGCATGGAGTGCGGAGAGCCCACCGAGGCCTCCTCCTGTCCCCCCAAGAGCGGAACGCCGGCGATCTGATCGGCATCAAGACTGGAGACTCCATCATCAACAGTCCTGTTACTCCTGGCCGAGGTTGGCTCCACCTTGGGGACGGCAGGCTATTGGCGGTGACCGTGCCACGGTAAGGGCCGACCCGACTCGCTGGTCTGAACAACCAGTTTGGAAGATTGCGGCGCATACCCCTCTGACCTGCTCCAGTGCAGCTCAGAGGCGGTTTCGCCTTCCCCGTGACTCCCCCTGGCTTCCCCTCCTGACGGGCACGTGACGGGCACGCCAGAGACGGCCGTTAGCTTAGCTGCTCGGTGGGCTGGGGCTGAGGTACGAAGTCCCAGACCTTCGATCGCCCCCGACCACGTGCGGGCTCAGCCACCATCAGGCGATCGTGAGAGTGACCTGGCTCCTGGCCCTCGGAGCTGAATGAGCTAAGGGACGCAAGAGAGCGAGCAGCCAGCGCGATGCGAAGCACCCGAAGGGCCTCGAAGAGGTTGGGCCGGTCAGTCGAAGCTCTCGCCCCTACGCGGCGGTGTGGCCCTGGTGCGGCGGCCGATGGTCGGGTACGGCGGGCGTGCGGTGCGGCGGGCGGCTCGCGGTCCCGCCGCCGGCCGAGACCGGCGCCCACGCCGCACGCTCGGGCGGCGTTCGGGCGGCGGGCCGTGCGGCGGCGCGCCGCGCCGCCGCGCTTG
>NZ_JBEXUG010000058.1:0-27934 GCF_040614315.1 Streptosporangium sp. NPDC006007
GTCGGAGGTGGGCGCGTGAGCGGCTTCGATCCGGAGGTCTGCCGGTACTTCTCCCTCGCGGGTGGATTGCGCAGCCGTTACCGGGCTCTTGCCCGCCTGGGCGGCTGCGCTCAGCCGATCCGCGTCCGTGGCGTGCTGTCGCGCGTTGGTGCTGGCGGTGTCGAGCACACCGTTTACAGCACTCGTGGTGAGGTCGGTGGCGTGTTGCTGGTGGCGTGCGGGAACCGTCGTGCGTCCCGGTGCCCGGCGTGTTCGGAGGTGTATCGGGCCGACACCTTCCACTTGATCCGTGCGGGCCTGCTCGGCGGGGACAAGGGCGTCCCTGAGACGGTGCGCGAGCATCCCCGGGCGCTGGTCACCTTGACCGCGCCGTCGTTCGGGCCGGTCCACGCCCACAGGGTCAAGGACGGCAAGGTCTTGCCGTGCCGTCCCCGCCGCTCGGCTGGGGTCTGTCCGCACGGCAAGCCGCTGTCGTGCACTGAGCTGCACGGCCCGAATGCTCCCGCGCTGGGGCAACCGTTGTGCGCGGACTGCTACGACTACGCCGGGCACGTGCTGTGGAACGCGCACGCCGCCGACCTGTGGCGGCGCTTCACCATCTACTTGCGCCGGGAACTGGCTTATGCCGCCGGGCTGACCGCGACGGCGTTCAACAAACTGGTGCGGGTGTCGTTCGCCAAGGTCGCCGAGTACCAAGCCCGCGGCCTGGTGCACTTTCACGCGGTGGTCCGGCTGGACGGCCGCACCGACGACGGCACCCCGGTTCCGCCGCCGGACTGGGCCACCGTCGAACTCCTGGATCGGGCGGTGCGCACGGCTGCGGCCAGCGTGCACCTGACCTCCCCGGCCTGCCCGGAAACCGGCGGCGCACGGCGGCTCGGCTTCGGCGCCCAGCTCGACATCACCCCGATCGTGACCGGCGAACTGGCCGAGGACGCGCTGACTGAGGCACAGGTGGCCGGCTACATCGCCAAGTACGCCACCAAGGGCGCGACCACCGAGGGCACCGTGGACCGGCGCATCAAGGACCTGGCCGACCTGAGGGGGCTGACGTTGACGGCCCACCAGCGACGGCTGATCGAAACCTGCTGGCAACTCGGCGACCTGGAACAACTGCGGGATCTGCGGCTGCGGGCTTGGGCGCACATGCTGGGCTTCCGGGGCCATTTCTCGACCAAGTCCCCGGCCTACTCCACCACCCTGGGCGCACTGCGTGAAGTGAGGCGCTCCTTTCGCGCCGAACAAGCCCGCCGCCACGGACACGACGCCCTGACCGGCCAACCGGCCGACGACTCCACGTTGGTGATCGGCTCGTGGAGCTACGCCGGACAGGGCTACACCCATCCGGCAGACCTCTACGTCGCCCAGCTCGTCCGCGACGAACGCGAACACGCCCGCCGCTCCCGTTGGCCCCGCCGTGCCCCGTCGACGCCCAGCGAGGAGGCAGCATGACCCAGACAACGACGACCATGGTCGATGGCGATGACGACCTGTGGGACGTAAGCCGGGTCGCGAAGTTCCTCGGCGTCCCGTCAGCCACGCTCTACCAGTGGCGTTACCTGGGCACTGGTCCAACGGGGCACAAGATCGGCCGTTACCTGCGCTACTTCCCGGAAGACGTGCGGGCCTGGGTGCGGGAGCAATCATGACGGTCTATGACCGGTGGCACAAGTCTCGGCCCAAACCTGGCGAGGAGCCGTGCGGGTGCCGTACCAAGCGGGTTCCGACTGGTGACCATGGCTGCGACGGCCGATGGCAGGTCCGGTACCGGGACGACATCGGTACGCAACGGAAGCGCAACTTTGATCGTCGCCCCGACGCTGAACGATTCGACGCGGAGATCAAGAGCAGCCTGCACAAAGGCGAGTACCTCGATCCGACGGCTGGACAGATCACCCTGAGCGCCTATGCCAAGCAGTGGCGAGCCAGCCTGACGAATGACCCCGTGACTCTGGAGGGCGTGGACAGTCGTCTATCCCGGTGGGTGTACGGCCAGAAGATCGGATCGGAGATGATGACCTCCCTGGCTACCCGTCCGGCTTCCATCCGCGCATGGATCAAGCTTATGGGGGAGTCGTTGGCCCCAAGCTCCATAAAGATCATCACGGACATGGTCTCTGCGATCTTCAGCTCTGCGGTTGACGACCGGATCATCAATCGGAACCCTTTCAAGCTGAAGTCGGTCCAGTCCGTCCGGCCGGTCGAGAACGATCCCAAGAAGGTGGTTCCCTGGACACTTGCCCAGGTCATCGGCGTTGCTGAAGCGCTCCCGGTTCACCTGGGGGCGATGGCCTACCTCGGTGCGGGTTGCGGGCTCCGGCAGGGTGAGTTGTTCGGGATCGCGGTAGAGGATCTGGACTTCGGTAATGGCATGGTCCGTGTGAACCGTCAGGTCCGGCTCGTCCGGAGTCGGCAGGTCTTCTCCTTGCCCAAGCGGAACAAGACGCGCTCAGTGCCGATGCCTGCGGAGGTGGCTGAATATCTTCAGGAACACATCAAGAACCATCCGCCCGTGGATGTCACCTTGCCATGGCGCGTTCCCGATGGGGAACCCCGGACTTATCGTCTCCTGTTCACCCGCGGGACCCGAGAGGCTCTACACAGGGGCTCCTTCAACTACGCCTGGCGCGGGGCTATCGAACGCGCGGGCATCGTTCCTCCTACTCCTCCAGGTGCCCGGCGTAAGCCGTACCGGGAGCACGGCTGCCACAAGCTCCGCCACACCGCCGCGTCGGCCTGGCTCGCCGCCGGCGTCGACATCGTGACCGTGGCCGAGTTCCTCGGGCACAACGACCCTGCCTTCACGCTGCGGACCTATACCCACCTGATGCCCAGTGCGACGGAGCGGGCTCGGCGGGCCATGAGCGTCTTCTTCAACGACGGCGCGTGTGCCCTGGATGTGCCCTGATCTTCAATGTCTGAGGGATTTCCCCCGCCGACGAGCTTTCCCCGATCGCTGGGAAACGCTCGTCGGCTTCGCATTGAAGCAGGTTAGAGCACTGGCAGGTAGCGGCCCAGCTCGAACTCGGTGACCTGGCGGCGGTACTCGTTCCACTCGGTGCGCTTGTTGCGCAGGAAATAGTCGAAGACGTGCTCGCCGAGGGTCTCGGCGACCAGCTCACTGCGCTCCATGACGCCGATGGCCTCGTCCAGCGACTGCGGCAGCGGCTGGATGCCCAGGGCCCGGCGCTCGGCGGAGGTGAGCGCCCAGACGTCGTCCTCGGCGCCGGGGGGCATCTCGTACCCCTGCTCGATGCCTCTCAGTCCCGCCGCGAGGATCAGCGCGAAGGCCAGGTAGGGGTTGCAGGCCGAGTCGAGTGAGCGGAACTCGATGCGCGTCGAACCGCTTTTGTGGGGCTTGTACATCGGCACCCGGACGAGGGCCGAGCGGTTGTTGTGACCCCAGCAGATGTAGCTCGGGGCCTCGCCGCCGGCTCCGGCGATCGCCTCAGCTCCGCCCCACAGGCGCTTGTAGGAGTTCACCCACTGGTTACAGACCGCGGTGATCTCGGCGGCGTGCGCGAGCAGGCCCGCGATGAAGGAGCGGCCGACCTTGGAGAGCTGGTACTCGGCACCGGGCTCGTAGAAGGCGTTACGGTCCCCCTCGAACAGCGACATGTGGGTGTGCATGCCGGAGCCGGGATACTCGGTGAAGGGCTTGGGCATGAAGCTGGCCCAGATGCCCTGTTCCAGCGCGACCTCCTTCATGACCAGGCGGAAGGTCATGATGTTGTCGGCGGTGGTGAGCGCGTCGGCGTAACGCAGGTCGATCTCCTGCTGGCCGGGGCCGCCCTCGTGGTGGCTGTACTCGACCGAGATGCCCATCGACTCCAGCATCATGATCGCGTTACGCCGGAAGTCGTGGCCCGAGCTGTGCGGGGTGTGGTCGAAGTAGCCGCCGTCGTCGAGCGGCTCGGGCCGCACACCACGCTCGGGCCGGTCCTTCAGCAGGAAGAACTCCACCTCGGGGTGGGTGTAGAAGCTGAAGCCCATGTCGGACGCCTTGGCCAGGGCGCGCTTGAGCACCCAGCGCGGGTCGGCGTGCGAGGGTGAACCGTCCGGCATGAGAATGTCGCAGAACATCCGGGCCGCGCCCGGCGTCTCACTGCGCCAGGGCAGGACCTGGAACGTCGCCGGATCCGGCTTGGCGAGCATGTCCGACTCGTAGACCCGGGCGAAGCCCTCGATCGCCGAGCCGTCGAAGCCGATCCCCTCGGCGAAGGCCCCTTCGAGCTCCGCCGGGGCGATGGCCACCGACTTCAGGAACCCGAGAACGTCGGTGAACCACAGCCGGATGAACCGGATGTCGCGCTCCTCAAGGGTGCGGAGAACGAACTCCTGCTGACGGTCCAAGGCCCCTCCTTCACTGCCGACACAGGCGTGGTGCCACACGCCTGGTCTTCCACCAGTCTGCCCGCTCCGTGTTTCGCACACGTTACGAGGAGGAGCGGCGAGATGCCGCATCGGGTCCGCATCGCCCCGGTCCGGGACACGCCCGGCGAGGAAGGTGCTGGCCCACGGGCATGACCAGGCGGAACAATGCGGGCCACCGGTCACGGACGGTGATCCACCGCGACCCACGGTAATTCACCGTGATCCGCGGCGCCCTGCGGCGGCCGGCGCCGGCGGCGATCTCCGTGGCCGGACCTGAGAGATCCACGTCCTTCGGGGGAAGACGACGATGCGCACCGAACTCCACGGGCCGCCGGGCGGGGCGACGCCGGCTTCGCTGGCCCCGCTCGTCGAACGGCTCGCCGCGATGGCCGCCCCGTGCCCCGTGCACCCGTCGGCGCACCTGATCGAGACCGACGTCATCGCCTGGTCCCGGGGCGCCGGGCTGGAGGCCCCGCCTCCCGGGGTTCATCTGCTGGCCGGTCGGGCGTTCGCCCGGTACGGCACCGGCACGGCCACGCTGTTCGCCCGCTGGCTGACCTGGCTGTCGTGCCTGCGCCGAGAGCCCTCGGCGTTCGCCGGGGTGCTCGCGGTGGCCGAGGGGGGCGAGCCGGGGCCGGCGCCGGTGGAGCGGGCCTTCGCCGAGCTCTGGCGGCACTGCGCGCCCGGTATGAGCCAGGGGTGGCGGGCGGGCTTCCTGGCCGGACTCACCGCCCAGCGTGCGGCGCTGCTCGGCGGCGGCGCGCCCTCGATCGAGGACTACCCGGCGCTGGGCAGGGCCGGTTTCGGGCGATACCTGTTCGACCTGGTGGAGCCGTGCGCCGGGACCGAGGTGCCCGCCCCGGTCCGGGAGAGCCGGCAGTGGCGGTCGGTCGCCGAGGCGAGCGGCGACGTGGTCGCGTGGTGCGACGACCTGGCCTCCGGAGGCGGCTACGTGAAGGCCGCCTCGGTCTCTCTGGGCGGCGGAGCGGCCGTGGAGTGGGTGGTCGACCGCGTGGTGACCCGGGTGGAGGAGTTGTGGACGGCCGCCCGGACGATCCCCCAGGTCGTGGAGCGGCACGACCTGGGCTTCACCGCCTCGCGCGAGGTGGTCCGGGTGGCATGCGCCTTCTTGACGATTTCCCGGGCCTACCTGGAGAGACTTCTGGAATCACCTCACTGTCGTCACGTAGGGTAATCATTTGGGTTCTCCAAGTAATCGGGAGGTCAAGATGAGTACCGAACTTCTCAAGCACAAATTGGACCGCGCCTTCGGGCATCTGGACGTGGACGGCAACGGAAAGGTCGAGCGTGACGACCTGCTCGGCCTGGGCGCCCGGATCCTGATCGGTTTCGGCGAGTCGCCGACCTCGGCCGCGGGCAGCAAGCTCATCCGGGGTTTCGAGGCGATCTGGCTGACCCTCTCCGCCGAGCTCGACGTCGACGGCGACGGCACGGTCTCGCCGGAGGAGTTCCGAGCCGGCATGACCTCGGCGTTCGTCGGAGGCGACCGGTTCGACGCGATGTTCGGGCCGGCCGCGGAGGCGGTCGCGGAACTGTGCGACACCGACGGGGACGGAGCCGTCGGACCGGCGGAGTTCCGGATCATGATGAGCGCGTTCGGCGTCGGGTACGACGACGTGGACGCCGCCTTCGACCGGCTGGACCTCGACCGGAACGGGATCGTCTCGGTGGACGAGCTGGTCGAGGCGGTCCGGGAGTACTACACGAGCACCGACCCGGGCTCGGCCGGCAACTGGCTGTTCGGTCCGTTGTAGTGACCTTCACCCCCACAGCCCCCAGGACGGGAACGCGGCCACCGCGGGAGCGGGATCCCTCGGTGGCCGCGACCTTGCTCCTCCCCCTCGTCGACCGGGTCCCGGTGATGGCCGCGCCGTGCCGGATGCACTCGTCGATCGACCGGATCACCGCCTCACTCGCCGAGTGGACCCGGGAGATCGGGCTGGACACGCCCGCGTCCGCGGGCTTCGACCGGATGGCGGGACGGGCCTTCGCCGGGTTCGGCGCCGACTCGACGCTCCTGTTCGCCAAGTGGCTGACCTGGCTGTTCCACTTCGACGACGAGTGGGACGAGAAGCCCGCCGGACGCGCGGCCGGCATCGTGGAGGCCACCTTCGCCCGGCTCGAACGTCACATGGCGGAGACCGGGATCCCGGGCGGCGCCCCGGGAACGTCGCCCGGCCGGGTGGAGGACAGGCCGCCGGAGGCCGGCGTGCGTGACGCCCCGGTCCGGCCGGAGCCCGCCCGGCCCGTCATCCCGGCGCCCGCTCCGCCGGAATCCGTCATGACGGCCTCTCCTGGATCCGTCATGACGGTCCTTCGGGGAAATTCCCCGCCGCCCCGGACGACGGGTCCGGCACGGATGGAGAGCCCGTCACCGGCCCAGGCGAAGATCACGCCATCGCTCCCCCCACCCCGGGCGAGAGCCTCCGCGTCGGCCCCCGCGGGGGCCTCGGCAGGGGCCGCACCGGTCGAGGTGGCCTTCCTCGACCTCTGGGAGGCGACCGCCCCGCGGATGAGCTCCCGCTGGCGGGAGCGGTTCGCCGGAGGGGTGGCGGCTCAGGGGTCGGCCTGCCGTACGGAGGCGGAGAACCGGTGCGCGGGACGGGTGCCCTCGGCCGCCGAGTATCCCGCGCTGCGGCGGGGAACCGCGGGCCCCTACCTGTTCGACCTGGTGGAGCCGTGTCTGGGGGTCGAGGTCCCTGCCGAGCTGCGGGAGAGCCCGACCTGGCGGACGCTGGTGGACGCCTGCAACGACGTCACCGCGTGGTGCAACGACGTCGCCTCGCACCACAAGGAGCGGGCGAACGGGGACGTGCACAACTACGTGATGGTCGCCGCCCGCGCGTTCGGGCTCTCGGACGCCGACGCCGTCGCCTGGGTGAACGACCGCATCGCCGAACGCGCCGAGGACCTTCGGGCCGCCGCCATGCGGTTGCCGGGGCTGTTCGACCGGTTCGGGCTCTCACCCGTCCAGGCGAGGGACGCCAGCAAGGTGGCCTGCGCGTTCCTTGGGGCTCCCCGGGCCCAGCTGGAGTGGCTCCTGGAGTCCAGCCGGTATGACGTGACCTGATCGGCCGCTCCCCCGTGTCTGCCGCACGTCTCGCGGGAGGCACGGGGGAGCGTCGTCCGCCGGGACGGGCGGACCGGGGAGTCGCCCATCGGGGTGCGGCGGTGGACGACCTCACGGCCGCCTCGGGCGCGCTCGCGCTCGGCTCCGCGTCGCGCCGCCGTACGGTGGGGGCACGGGTGCTTCAGGGGTAAACGCGGAGGCATGGGCGGGTGTGGGGCGGATGTCACTTTAAGCGCCTGTTGATTGGATTGCGGTCCGCGCCGGTTAAGGTCCTTCCAAGTACGACATGGAAAGGCCGGGGCGATGCGCGGGCTGAGCCAGGTGTTCCCGACGGTGACGCCCGTCCAGGCACGGATCGCAGCGGTTCTGATCGCGGCCGTGCCGGTCGCCATGGAGTGCGTCAACGTCTGGGTCACCTCACGGCTGCCGCAGCCCTCCTACACACCGCCGCCGGCCGTGGCGGCCCTCATCGTCCCCTGGGTGATCGGGAACCCGGCGTGGCGGCCGGCCTTGTTCACGATCCCGCTCATCCCCGCCGCGATCACCGTCTCCGCGCTGCGTCACCGGCTCTGCGGCCTCGACACGCCGATCACCCGGACGCCGGTCGGCGACGGCCGGCGGGCACGGACATCTGAACGTCCCGGCGGGCGACGACGGGGTGAGGCCGCCGTCGACACGCGAGCGGGCCGCCGGACTCGGCGGCACCCGCGTGATCACGTCGCCGCCCGGCGAGGGCACGCTGGTCGAGGCGGTACTGCCGGTGAACTTGAATGTAGAGACCTGACCACTGATGATTTCTTACAGCACGCGAACGATGGTGGGTATCGCCGTATGACCTTGGACCAGGTAGCTCTACGCTTGCGCCTGCAATGCTGACATTCCGTGCTCTCGGACCGTTCCAGGCGCGCCACGGCGACATGGTGCTCGACCTCGGCGGTCAACGCCAGATGGCCGTGCTGGCCCGGCTCCTCGTGGCCGGCGGTCGCGCCGTCCCGGTGAGCGTGCTCATCGACGAGCTCTGGCCCGGTGAGCCGCCCGCCCAGGCCCTGTCCACCATCCAGGGGTACGTCTCACGGCTGCGACGCGCCCTGGAGCCGGGACGAGCGCCCAGGGAGGAGGCCGAGGTGCTGGTCTCGGCCCCGCCGGGATACGCGCTCCGTGCCGAGATCGGTCAGGTGGACTCGTGGAGGTTCGAGAACGCCGTCAAGACCGAGGGCGAGCCCGGCGCGGTGTGGGAGCGTCTGGGGCACGCCCTCGCGCTGTGGCAGGGTCCGGCGCTGGCCGAGTTCTCCGACCTGCCGTGGGCGGTGACCGAGGCGGGCCGGCTGGAGGAGCTGCGGCTGATCGCCGTCGAACGCCGGGCCGACGCGGGGCTCCGGCTCGGGCGGTCCAGCGCCCTGGTCGCCGACCTGGAGGCGCACGTGTCGGCGCATCCGCTGCGGGAGGAGGGCTGGCGGCTGCTCGCGCTGGCGCTCTACCGGAGCGGCAGGCAGGGCGACGCGCTGGGAGCGCTCCGGCGGGCCGGGACGATCCTCCGCGAGGAACTCGGCCTCGACCTCGGCACCACCCTCCAGCGCCTTGAGGCCGACATGCTGTCGCACGCCCCCCATCTGGACCTGCTCGGGGAGCCGGACGCGCCCGGGGAGACCCTCTCGGTGCGGGTGGCCGAGCCCGTGACGCTGCGCGTCGTGGTGGTGGACGATCAGGCGCTGGTCCGTACCGGGCTCCGGGTCGTGCTGGACAGCGAGCCGGGGTTCCGTATCGTCGGCGAGGCCGAGGACGGCGAGCAGGCGATCGCGGTCGTCCGCGAGACCTCGCCCGACCTGGTGTTGATGGACATCCAGATGCCCCGGTTGGACGGCCTGACCGCCGCGCGGCGGATCCTGGCCGACGAGGCGCCGCCGAAGGTCGTCATGATGACCACGTTCGGCACGGACGACAACCTCTACGCGGCGCTGCGGGCCGGGGTGAGCGGTTTCGTGCTCAAGACCTCGGCCCCCGAGCAGCTGATCACCGCGATGCGCGCCGCCCAGGCCGGCGACGCGCTGATAGACCCGGCCGTCACCACGCGGCTGATCGCGGCCTTCGCGGGGCGGGTCAACCCCTCGGCCCCACCCGGGCTGGCCGGGCTCGGCGACACCGAACTGGACCTGATGAAACTGATCGCCCGGGGACTCACCAACCGGCAGATCGCCTCGCCCCTGTCGGTGTCCGAGCAGTCGGTGGCGCGGTCGGTGGCCAAGCTCCTGAACCACCTGGGGCTGTTCGACAGGGCCCAGCTCGTCGTCGCGGCGTACGAGTCGGGGCTGGTCAACCCGGGCGACATGGGCAGGTAACGATGTCCACGCGGGCGCGGCCTCACAGCGGCGCGGTCACCGGAACCGCGGACGGCGGCCGGCATGGGGACGCGCCCGGCCGGGGCGCGGACATGCCCGCGCCGGCCGACGACCGGCCGGCCTCCCCGCTGCGCCTGGCGGCCGTCGCGCTGTCCGTCGTCGCGTTCGGGCTCACGGTGGCCGGGTTCGTGATCGCCCTGGGCCTGCCACCGGAGTGGGACTCCATCTCGATCGTCACCCCCGATTTCGCCTGTGGTCTGACCTTTCCGCTGGTGGGAGCCTTCCTGCTGGCCCGCCGATCCCGCTCGGCCCCCGCCTGGCTGATGTGCGCCGGCGGGATCGGCTGCGCGGTCAACTACTTCGGCGGCGCCATGATGTACCGTTCCGGCGCCGACGGCGCGCTGGCCGCGGCCGGCCTCTACCGCTACGCCGCGGGGATCGGCTGGGTCGTGGGCGGATGCCTGCTGGCCGTCGTGCTTCCGCTGTACTCGCCCGACGGGCGGCTGCCCTCCCGGCGGTGGCGCCCGATGGTGGTCCTGACCGGCGTGGTGATGACGGCCGAGGCGGTCCGCACGGTCGTGCGCCCGACCCCGCCCGCCGAGAACTACCCGCTGCCCCGGATCATCCCGAACCCCCTGGCCATCGACGCGCTCGCCCCCTACCACCAGCCGATCCAGCGGGGCCTGTTAGCGCTGATCATGGCCTTGGCCGTCCTGTCGCTGCTCTCCCTGGCGCTGCGCTTCCGCCGGGCCGGGCCCGTGCTGCGCCGTCAGATCGCCTGGCCGCTGAGCGCGTTCGCCGTCTACATCGTCTGCATGCTCGCCGGAGAGGGCTGGATAGCGGCGGCGACCGTCTGGACCGGGCTGATCCCGGTCGCCATCGCCTTCTCCGTGCTGCGCCACCGGCTGTACGGCATCGACACCGTGATCAGCCGCGCCTTCGTGGCCGCCGGGCTGGTCGCGGCGGTCAGCGTCGTCTACTTCGGGGCGGGCGCGCTCACCGGCCTCGTCCTGTCCGGGTACGACCGGATCGGCGGCCTGGCCGCGGCGCTGTTCGCCGGGGTCGTCTTCCACCCGCTCCGGCACATGCTGCGGCGCCTGGTCGACCGGCTCATGTACGGCACGCACGGCGATCCGGCCGCCCTCGCCGCCCGGCTGGCTTATGAGGTCGGCGAGGCCGAGCCCGTCAACGCGCTGGCCGCCGTCGCCTCGGTGGTCAAGGACGGCCTGAGCGTCACCGGCGTCGCCGTCGAGGTACGGGGGCAGGGAACCCGGCGGGTGGAGACCGGCCTGCTGGGGCCGTCCCCGCGCACGGTGCCGCTGATCTGGCACGGTGAGCCGGTCGGGCGGCTGTTCCTGGGCGCCCCGGGGCCTCGCAGGTTCGCCGCCGCCCACAACGACCGCCTGATCACCGTGGCCACGCCGTATGTGGCGGATGTGGCGCACGCCGTGATGACCACCGCCGACCTGCAACGCTCCCGCGAGCGCATCCTCACCGCCCGCGAGGAGGAGCGCCGCCGCCTGCGCCGGGACCTGCACGACGGGCTCGGTCACGCGCTGACCGACATGGCGATGACGATCAACATGGCCCGGATCAGCCTGCGCACCGCCCCCGCCTCGGCCGACCTGCTCCTGTCCGAGCTGCGCGGCGGCATGGACAGCGTGGGCCAGGAGATCAGGGAGCTGGTGTACGGCCTGCGCCCGCCGACGCTGGACGAGCTCGGGCTGGCGGGAGCCGTACGGGCGCTGGCGGCCGGGGGCCCGCCGGAGGTGACCGTCGAGACCGAGGGCGACCTGTCCGATCTGCCGGCCGCCGTCGAGGTGGCCGCCTACCGGATCGCGCAGGAGGGGCTCACCAACGTCCGCAGGCACGCCGCGGCCCGGTCCGCGACGGTCTCGTTGCGGCGTGGCGAGTCGCTGACGGTCCGGGTCCAGGACGACGGCCACGGGCTGGGCGAGGGGCCGCGCTCCGGCGTCGGCCTGATCTCGATGCGTGAGCGCGCCGCCGAGCTCGGCGGGACGTGTGTGATCGGCCCGGCGCCGGGTGGCGGCACGGCGGTGGAGGCCGTTCTGCCGATTTCGATCGGCCGGATGTAAACCTTCCGGGGCCCTCGGGGCTCTAACCATCCGTTGCCGAATTCATTTGAGGAGATCGTTGTGAAGCACTGGGCCATGGCCGTCGGCACCGCGGTCGCCGTGTCCGCCGTCGCCTCCCCCGCGACCGCCTCGTCCCAGCCGGCGCCGGTCACGGGTGCCGTCTACTCCGGCTACCAGCTCGGCGGGGTCGAGGTGCTGACCCACCGGGGTGGCTGGAGCCGGCGGAGCGTCGGCGGCGGAGGCTTCGCCGGGCAGTTCTCCGCGGCGCCCGGCGGCGGGAAGGTCGCGTGGATCGACAGCGGGAACCGCCTGCACGTCAAGACCGCGAGCGCGGACAGGGTGATCGCCAAGGACGCCGCCTACGGCGGGCCCTGCTCGACCCCGGCCTGGACGGCCGACGGCAGGCGGATCGCCTACCCGGTGAAGGGCACGGCGGAGACCACGGCCGTGACGGTGATCGGCGCCGACGGGAGAAATCCGGTGAAGGCCGGCCGGACGATGGGCGTCTGCCACCTGACCTGGTCGGCCGACGGCAGGACGCTGGCCGGTTACGCGGGGGACACCGACGGCGTCCATCTCCTGGACACCGGATCCCTGGTCTCCAGGAGGGCCCCCGGCATCAAGCTCGCCAACCACGTGCAGAGCCTGTCCCCCGACGCCGGCCGGGTCGTGGTGCACACGATCGGCGCGAACGCCCCCGG
The DNA here is from genome assembly GCF_040614315.1 of Streptosporangium sp. NPDC006007. Classification (NCBI taxonomy): domain Bacteria; kingdom Bacillati; phylum Actinomycetota; class Actinomycetes; order Streptosporangiales; family Streptosporangiaceae; genus Streptosporangium; species Streptosporangium sp. NPDC006007. Next base: position 12,599 of record NZ_JBEXUG010000058.1, read on the forward strand.
CGGCGACGGCTCCTGGCCCCAGTCGTTCACCCCGTCGATCTACGACACCAAGACGGGCAGGAGGCTCCCCATCCCGGTCGGGGGCAGGCTGCTCGGCGCCCTCTACCTCCGCGACGGGCGCCTGGCCGTACGTGTCCAGGGCAGGCCCGCCAACACCCTGGTGATCCTGGACGCCTCGGGCAAGGAGATCCAGCGGCTGCCCGAACCCGTCAAGGCCAGGAATCTCGCCCTGCTCCACGTCCTGGGTTAAGCGCCCGGGGCGGGTGACGCCCCGGCGCCGGCTGATCGGTGTGCCGCAATAAGGTAGGGCACGTGGCTCAACTGCGTATCGCCCTGGCTCAGACCAATCCGGCGGTCGGCGACCTGGCGGCCAACGCCGACAAGCTCGTCGAGTGGACCCGGCGCGCCGCCGAGCGCGGTGCGCACCTCGTGGTGTTCACCGAGATGTTCCTGACCGGATATCCGGTCGAGGACCTCGTGCTGCGGACCTCTTTCGTGGAGGCGTCGATCGCCGCGGTCGAGACCCTCGCCGAACGGCTGGCCGACGAGGGGCTCGGCGAGACGCCGGTGATCGTCGGCTACGTGGACCGGGCGAACCTGGCACCGCGCGTCGGGCAGCCCAAGGGCGCCCCGCTGGACGCGGCGGCGCTGCTCCACCGGGGCCGGGTGGCCGCCAAGACCGCCAAGCACCACCTGCCGAACTACGGCGTCTTCGACGAGTACCGCTACTTCGTGCGCGGCGACCGGATGCCGATCTTCCGGCTGCACGGGGTGGACGTGGCGATCGCGGTCTGCGAGGACCTGTGGCAGGAGGGCGGGCCGGTCGCCGTGGTGGCGGAGGCCGGAGCCGGGCTGCTGGTCGTGCCGAACGCCTCGCCGTACGAGCGGAAGAAGGACGACGTACGGCTCGCGCTGGTCTCCCGGCGGGCCAAGGAGGCGGGCTGCGCCCTCGCCTACGTCAACCAGGTCGGCGGACAGGACGAGCTGGTCTTCGACGGTGACTCACTGGTCGTGTCCGCCTCCGGCGAGCTGGTCGCGCGGGCCGCGCAGTTCACCGAGGAACTACTGATCACCGATCTCGAACTGCCCGAGGCCCGCTTCGGCGGTCTGGGGACGTTCGAGGTGGACGCCGCGGACGGGACCGTGATCACGGTGGAGCGGCTGGAGCTGTCCGCGTTCTCCGTGGAGCCGTACGATCCGGAGCCCCCCGTGATCTCCGAGCAGCTCGACGACGTCGCCGAGGTCTACGCGGCGCTGGTCCTCGCGGTGCGCGACTACGTGGCCAAGAACGGCTTCCAGTCGGTCGTCCTGGGCCTGTCCGGCGGGATCGACTCGGCGCTGACCGCCACGATCGCCTCCGACGCGATCGGCCCCGAGCGGGTGCACGTGGTGCTGATGCCCTCCCGATACTCCTCCCAGCACTCGCTGAGCGACGCCCTGGAGCTGGTGGACCGGCAGGGCGTCAACGCGCAGACCGTCCCGATCGGCGACATCGTGAGCGGCTTCGAAAAGGAGATCTCACTGTCCGGCCTGGCCTCGGAGAACCTCCAGGCCCGGGTGCGCGGCATGATCCTGATGGGCCTGTCCAACCAGCACGGCCACCTGGTCCTCACCACCGGCAACAAGAGCGAGCTGGCCGCCGGCTACTCCACCCTCTACGGCGACTCCGCCGGCGGCTTCGCCCCCATCAAGGACGTGCTCAAGACCCTGGTCTGGGAGCTGTCCCGCTGGCGCAACACCCGGGCGGGTACGTCGAACGAGTTCCTGTACGGCTTCGCGGCACCGCCGATCCCGGAGAACTCCATCGAGAAGGAGCCGAGCGCGGAGCTCCGCCCCGACCAGCGCGACACCGACTCCCTGCCGGAGTACGACGTGCTGGACCACCTCCTGGACGACTACGTGGAGAGGGACATGGGCTCCGCCGAGCTCGTCGCCGCCGGTCACGACCCCGCCCTGGTCGCCCGGGTCATCCGCCTGGTCGACCAGGCCGAGTACAAGCGCCGCCAGTATCCTCCGGGCCCGAAGATCACTCCCAAGAACTTCGGCCGCGACCGCCGGCTTCCCATCACCAACCGCTGGCGCGAGACGACGCCCTGAGACTCGGCGGGGTGTTTCCGGAGTCCGCCGCCGTGCGTCAAACCAGGCGAGTTCGACGGCTGACCCGCACCCCCAAGGCTCCTCGTCCCCCGGGACAGGGGCCTTTTCGGTGTGGTCGAGCAGGGATGCCGATCAGGTGTGAAGCATCCGGGGTTGCCGGTGAAAGACCTGCTCAGGATGGGTATTACCGGAAGAGGCTCCGGCGCCCGGGGAGGGGGCTGAATCACCGGTCACCGGTGACCTGATGGACGGTAAGCCGGCCGCGCCGCCCCTCCACGCGGTCATCAGGGCGCGGTACTGCACCCGGCAGTCCGCCAGTGCCGTAGTCCACCGAAATCAAGAGAAAAGGGGGAACTCTGATGAAGGCAGCGGTAGGAGACAGGCTGGTCGTCGAGGGCACCCGGCACGGTGAGCACCGGCGGGTCGGCGTGATCGTGCAGTTGGTCCACGAGGACGGCTCCCCGCCCTACATGGTGCGCTGGGAGTACGACGAGCACGAGAGCATGGTGTTTCCCGGCCCCGACGCGCATGTGATGGCCGGAGACCAGAAGGGGCCCCCGCTCACGACCCTGTGATCGGGTGAACCGGACGATCCGCCGCCGTCCTCGAACAGGACGGCGGCGGTTTCCCTGCGCGCGACTTCCCTGCGCGCGACCCTCCCCGCCCGATGTCGCTCCTCCTCAGCGGGAGGCGAGACCGGCCAGGATGTGATCGACGATCCGCTCGGCGATGTCCTCGGGGACATCGCCGTCCGGGCTCTGCTCGATGCACCGCATGTACCAGACCACGGTGCCGATCAGTGCCGCGATGGCGACGGACACGTCCAGGTCCGCTCTCAGCTCGCCTGTCGCGACGCCCCGTTCCAGCAAGGCGGTCAGCACCGCCCTGCGCGGCTCGATCGCCGCCTGCCGGACACGGTCCGCCAGGCGGGGGTGGCGTTCGGCCTCGTTCATCGCGATGTTCAGCACGCAGCGCGCCCGCCCGTCGCACGCCTCGCGCCGGAAGACCTCCACGCAGGTGATCAGATCCTCCCGGACGAACCGGCCCGCCAGCGGGGGAAGCGGCGCCTTGAGCGTGGCCAGGGCGTCGACGACCAGGTCCTCCTTGGCGGACCACCACCGGTAGATGGTCGTCTTGCCGACCCCCGCCCGGTTGGCGATCGCCTCGATCGACAGCTCGCTGAGACTGGTGCTCTCGCCGATCAGATCGAGGGTCGCCTCGATGATCGCCTTCTCTGCCCTGACGCTGCGGGGCCGGCCTGCCGGGCGGGCCGCCTGTGTCTCATCCGTGGTGGTCATCGCGTCTCTAGACTACTGCTGGTTCCCTGTCGGGATTATGCCGCTCGGTGATGGTCGCCGGGGTTTCCCTACCCGGCAGCCACCGGAGCACCACCAGGGCTCCGAGCAGCGCGATCACCGCCGAGACCAGGGCCGTGATGTGCATGCCTTCCAGGAACGCCCGCTTCGCGGGCTCGATCAGCGCCGCGCCGCGCCCGCCGAGCGACTGGGCCACGCCAAGCGTGCCGGTCAGGGACTCACCGGCGACGTGCTGAAGCTTCACGGGCAGACCGGCCAGGGTGGGGGCGATCTCCTCGCGGTAGGTGGCCGAGAGCAGCGAGCCGAGCAGGGCGACGCCGAGGGCCCCGGCGACCTGCCGGACGGTGTTGCTCATGGCCGAGCCGACGCCGGCCTTCTCCCTGGGCAGCGACTCCATGATCGTGGTGGTCGCGGGCGGCATGATGGTGGCCATCGCCGCGCCCTGGACGAAGAAGACGATCTCGATCACCAGGACCGGGGTGTGCTGGTCCATCAGCGCGTAGGAGCCCAGCGTGGCGGCGACGACCACCATGCTCACCGTGGCGCTCGCCTTGCCGCCGAAACGCCTGGCCATCTGCTGGCTGAGCGGGGCGAAGATGATCTGCGCGGCGGCGAAGGGGATCATCAGCGCGCCCGCCTGCATCGGGGTGAAGCCCAGCACGATCTGCAGGTAGAAGACCAGGAAGAACATTCCGCCCATCATCGCGAAGAACACGATGCCGATCATGCCGACCGCGGTGGAGAAGCGGGCGTTGGCGAAGTAGCGGACGTCGAAGGCCGGGTGGTCGATGCGGCGCTCGTACCAGACGAAGGCCACCAGCACGGCCAGTCCCAGGATCGACGGGATGAGCACCTCGGCGCTGGCGAGCGTGGCCAGCTCACCGCCCCTGATGATGCCGTAGGTGATCGCGACCAGGCCGACGATGGACAGGAGCACCCCGGCCGGGTCCAGCCTGGACGGCTTGGGGTCACGCGACTCGGGCACGACGAGCGCGATGAGCACCATGCTGACCAGCACGATCGGCAGGTTGATCAGGAAGACCGATCCCCACCAGAAGTGCTCGATGAGCAGGCCGCCGGTGATCGGGCCGATCGCGACGGCGATGCCGACGCCGCCGGCCCAGATGCCGATGGCCTTGCCGCGCTCCTCGGGAGGGAAGACGTTGGAGATGATCGCGAGGGTGGCCGGCATGATCGCGGCACCGCCGATGCCCATGAACGCGCGGGCGACGATCAGCTGCGTGGGGTCCTGGGCGTAGGCGCTGGCCAGTGAGGCCAGGCCGAAGAGCACCATGCCGACGAAGAGCATGCGCTTACGCCCGGTGCGGTCGCCGATCACCCCGAAGGTGAAGAGCAGGCCGGCGAAGACGAGCGTGTAGGAGTTGATCGCCCACTCCAGCTGGCTCTGCGTGGCCCCCAGCCCCTCCACCGGGTCGGCGATCGTCTTCAGGGCGACGTTGAGGATCGTGTTGTCCAGCACGACCGCCAGGAGGCTGAAGACCAGCACTCCCAAGATCCGCCACCGCCTGGGATGACCGAGTTGATGATTCATGAAAACCCCGTTTTCGATACGTCAAAGTTTCGAAACCCAACCGTAGCGCCTCCTACTTTCGATACGCAACAGCCTCGTTTCGTAATGGTCGCCGCCGGTGACAGCTCGGTGGCGGTGAGCACGAAGGTCGCCACGGACGCGGTGCCGAGCAGGGGGACGAGCCCCGGGGATGGCCGGCAGACACCGGTAAGGTTCGGCAGCCATGTGGTTGCCTACCTCCGCATGCATTGTGTCCTACGGCCCCGACACCTCCGCCACCGGATTACCGGCGGCGCCGGGGGTGTTGAACCAGCCGAACGCGTGCAATCATCGGAAACGTCCGGAGACGCCACAGGGGCGCTTCGAGACTCCCGTTGGAGGGTGCTTTCATGTCCTCTTCCGTCACCAGCCCGCCGACCGCGCTCTACGGCGGCCAGGCTGGACGAAGGATCACCGTCCGTGACATCGCCGCCGCCAAGGAGCGGGGCGAGAAGTGGCCGATGGTCACCGCGTACGACGCGATGACCGCGAGGGTCTTCGACCAGGCCGGTATTCCGGTGCTGCTCGTCGGCGACTCGGCCGCCATGGTCGTGTACGGTCACGACTCGACGCTGCCGGTGTCGGTGGACGATCTCCTGCCGCTGACGGCGGCCGTGGTGCGCGGCTCGTCACGCGCGCTGGTCGTCGCCGACCTGCCGTTCGGCTCCTACCAGTCCTCTCCCCAGCAGGCGCTGGAGACGGCCGCCCGCTTCATGAAGGAGGCCGGCGCCCACGCGGTCAAACTCGAAGGCGGCCGCCGGGTACTGCCCCAGGTCGAGGCCCTGGTCTCGGCCGGCATCCCCGTCATGGCCCACCTGGGCCTGACCCCCCAGTCGGTCAACGCCTTCGGCGGCTACCGGGTGCAGGGGCGCGGCCAGTCCGGCGACGAGCTGACGTCCGACGCCAAGGACCTGGAGTACGCCGGGGCCTTCTCGGTGGTTCTGGAGTGCGTCCCCGCCGAGCTCGCCGAGCGGGTCACCGCGTCGCTGTCCATCCCCACCATCGGCATCGGCGCCGGCCCCGCCACCGACGCCCAGGTTCTCGTCTGGCAGGACCTGATGGGCCTGACCCCCCACCCGGCCAAGTTCGTCAAGAAGTACTTCGACCTGGCGCGGGAGATGGACCGGGCCGTCCGCGCCTTCGCCGACGAGGTGACCACCGGCGCCTTCCCCGCCACCGAGCACAGCTACCACTGACCGGCCCGGCTCCGCCACACTCCTCTCCACCCCGGTACGGCGGGGCGGGATCAGGCCAGGGTCGCCGGATCGGTGTTGGCCCCGCAGACGATCACGGCCACCCGTTCCCCAGGAGCCGGGACGTAGGCGCCGGAGCGCAGGGCGGCGAAGGCCACCGCCCCCGCGTGCTCGACGGCCGTCCGGAACGACCGCCACAGTTCCAGCCGGGCGTCGACGACGGCCTCCTCGGAGACCAGGACGCTCAAGACCCCCGCGGCGCGGGTGACGCCGTAGGCGATCTCGCCGATCCTGTCGGCTCCCAGGGAGTCTGCCGCCACCCCGCCGACCTGGACCGGGACCGGACCTCCGGCCAGCAGCGCCCGGTGCAGGGTGGGGATCGTCTCGGGTTCGACGGCGACCACCCGCGCGCGGCCGTCGAGGGCCGCGGTGATCCCGGCCACCAGCCCGCCACCACCGACCGCGACGAGGACGGTGTCCACTCCCCGGATCTGCTCCAGCACCTCCAGCCCGATCGTGCCCTGCCCGGCGACCACCTCGGGGTGGTCGTAGGCGTGGATCTCCAGGGCGCCGCTCCCGGCCGCCCGCAGGACCGACGCCTCGTACGCCTCGGCGTAGACGGCCCCGGTCCGCGTCACCTCGGCACCGAGCGCGCGGATTCCCGCGACCTTCACCGGGCTGGACACCGTCGGCACGAAGATCTCCGCCCGGACGCCCAGGGCCCGCGCCGCATACGCCACCGCCAGGCCGTGGTTGCCGCCGCTCGCCGCGATCACCCCCGCCTCGGGCAGCTCCCCCTCGGCCAGGATCCTGTTGAAACCGCCCCTGGCCTTGAACGACCCCGAGTGCTGCATCCCCTCCAGCTTCAGGAACAGTCCCGGCGCCGCCTCCAGCACCGGCGTGCGGAGGATGTGACCGGCGATCCGCTCGGCGGCCTCCTCGACGTCCTTGATCGACACGCCCCCGATCGGCGGGTTCCCCATCGGCACCCTTCCACTCCCTCTCCGGAAAAACCGTTCTACCCGGCAAAAAGCGACATCTAGCAAAAAATCACGAAAGCGCCTGGGTGAAGTCGGCCCAGAGGTCCTCGATGTGCTCGATGCCCACCGCCACCCGGACCGTGCCCTCGCCGATGCCGTGCCGGGCGAGCTCCTCGGCCGTCAGCGAGCGGTGGGAGGTGGTCGCCGGGTGCAGGATGAGGGTCTCGACGCCGCCGAGCGAGGGGGCGAGCAGGGCGAGCCGTACCGAGCTCATGAACTTCTCACCCGCCACGCGCCCGCCGACCAGGTCGAAGGAGAAGACCCCGCCGAAGTCGGGCAGCAGCCTCCTGGCCAGCCGATGTGAGGGGTGCGAGGGCAGGCCGGGCCAGTGCACGGCGGACACCTCCGGATGGTTGTCCAGCCGGAGGGCGAGCTCGCGGGTGTTGAGGCAGTGACGTTCCATGCGCAGCGGCAGGGTCTGCAGGCCGCGCAGGGTGAGCCAGGCGGCGAACGGGTCGGCGGTGGCGCCCAGCTCGGCCGCGAAGTGCCACACCGCGCGGTGGAGCTCCGCCGAGGCGAAGACCGCGATGCCGCCGAGCACGTCGGTGTGACCGCTCAGATACTTGGTCGTGGAGTGGACCACGATGTCGGCTCCGTGTTCCAGCGGGCGGCAGAGGATCGGCGAGGCGAAGGTGTTGTCCACCACCGAGACCAGCCCGGCCTCGCGGGCCGCCGCGCACATCCCCGGCAGGTCCGCGACCTGCGCCACCGGATTGGCGATGGTCTCCAGATAGACCAGCCTGGTCTCCGGCCGCACGGCGGCGCGCAGTGCCGCCGGGTCGTCCTCGGGGACGTGGGAGACCTCGATCCGGAACCGCCCGGCCAGATCCTTGAGCATCGCGGCGGTGCCGCCGTAGAGGGGCTTCTGCGCGATCAGGTGATCGCCGGGCTTGAGCAGGCCGAGCAGCACGGAGTTGATCGCCCCCATGCCGGAGGCGGTGGCGACCGCGCCCACACCGCCCTCCAGCCCGGCGACGGCGTCCTCCAGCGATCGGACCGTCGGGTTCGACAGCCGCCCGTAGACGAAGGGGCCGTCGGGACGGCCCATTCCGTCGGCGAAGACGGCCGGGTCGTCGAAGACGAAACCCGAGGTCTGGTAGAGCGGCACCGTGATGGGGCGGCTGCCGTCCAGCCGAGGCTGGGGAAGGTGGACGGCACGGGTCTCTGGGCGAAGCTCATCAGGCATGAAAGCCCAGTCTAGCGACTGTCTCCCCGTCGGCCCATCGCCTGGCCGTCCAAGAGACCAGGCCGTCCGGGAGAGCAGGGCGTCCGGGAGAGCAGGGCGTCCGGGAGAGCAGGGCGCCCGAGAGAGCAGGGCGCCCCGAGGGCCGGGACGGCAGAGAGGACGCACCGCCTCGCGCACGATCACCGGCCCAGGCGAGATCACCGGGCGGGCCGTCCGGTCACGGTGGTGAATTTTTCACTGTTCCCCAGGATGACCGGTCTCCAGGATCGGAGGTATGACAGCGATTCAAGTGGACGGGCTCAAAAAGAGCTACGGAGACTTCGCGGCCGTCAGGGGCATCTCCTTCGAGGTCCCACGGGGTGAGATCTTCGCCCTGCTCGGCCGGAACGGCGCCGGAAAGACCACGACGGTGGAGGTGCTGGCGGGCTTCCAGGCGCCGGACGAGGGCACGGTGCGCGTACTCGGCCTCGATCCGGTCAGGGACCGGGTCAGAGTGCGGCGGAGTGTCGGCATCATGTTGCAGGAGGCGGGGTTCCTCCCCGACCTGACCGTGGCGCAGACCGTGGACGCCTGGCGCGACTTCGTCGCCGCGCCCCGGCCGCGCGAGGAGGCCCTGGAGCTGACCGCGCTGAGCGCCAAGGCCGCCACCAGGGTGCGTCAGCTCTCCGGGGGTGAGAAGCGCCGGCTGGACCTGGCACTGGCCGTCCTGAGCCGTCCCGACGTGCTCTTCCTCGACGAGCCGACCACCGGGATGGACCCCGAGGCACGCAGGAACACCTGGGAGGTCATCCGGGATCTGGCCGGACAGGGCACCACGATCCTGCTCACCACGCACTACCTGGAGGAGGCCCAGCAGCTGGCCGCCAGCATGGCGATCATGGATCAGGGGCGGATCGTCAGCGGCGGGGACATGGCCGAGACCCTGGCGACGCGGGCCGGCCGGGTCGCCTTCGAGCTTCCCGCCTCCGTCACCCCGCGGGACCTGCCGGTCCCCGACGCCACCCTGGAGGGGGACACCGTGGTGTGCCGCGTCGCCGACCCCGACCTCGCCGCCCAGACCCTGCTGAGCTGGGCCGCGGAACGCGGCCTGCGCCTGCGCGGCCTGGAGGTCCGTACGGCGACGCTCGAAGACCTGTTCCTGGATCTCGCCGCGGGAGACAAGGGCGAGATGACCCACGACATCGGCAAGGAGGTGGCGTGACCGTGTCGGCACGTGATCTGGCGGTGGTGAGCCGCTTCAGCAGCCGCCTGTTCTGGCGGGACCGGGTGGCCCTGAGCACCTCCGTGAGCCTGTTTCTGGGCCTGGGCATCGGACTGCCGCTCCTGATGGACCGGGTCGGCGCGGGGAACGCGGAATTCCTGCTGAACCAGCATCTGGGGGTGCTGGCCATGGTCCTCGTCATCGCGACGTTCACCCAGATCGCGGTGACGCTCACCACCCGCCGCGACCAGCTCATCCTCAAGCGGATGCGGGCCACCGGGCTGGGTGACCGCGACATCCTCGGCGGGGAGATCGTCAGCCTCGCCGCGCAGAGCACGCTGCTGACCGTCGTGGTCTCGGTCGCCCTGTACGCGCTGACGGATCTGCCGGTGCCCCGCGACCCGCTGCTGTACCTGGTGTCCGTGGTCGCGGGCGCCGTCGTCCTGTGCCTGCTCGGCACCGCGTTCACCGCGCTCGTCCCGCGTACCGAACTGGCGGCCGTCATGGCCATGCCATTCTTCTTCCTGGCCGGTATCGGCGCGAACGGCTTCGGCCCGCTCCTGGAGCTGCTTCCCGGCTGGGTCGGCACACTGCTCGGCCTGCTGCCCACCGCCGCCGTCGTCGACGTGGCCAAGATCGCCTACGCGGCGGACGGCACCTTCGCCGGCGACCTGCGGGCGGCGGCCGTACCGGCGCTGAATCTGGCCGTCTGGGCGGTGATCGGGGTCGTCGCGACGGCGCGCTGGTTCCGCTGGGAAGCGCGGAGGTCATAGGTTCACTGTCATGCGAGTATCCCCCCGGCCGCTGGCCATCGGGCTGGTCACGCTGATCTCCGTGGGCTTCATGATCCTGCCCGTGATCATGATCGCCCAGCACGGCGGAGCGCCGGGGATCGCCGTGCTCGCCGCCGGGCTCCCCTGCTTCTTCGTCCCCCACCTCCTGCACGTCCGTGCCGCGCTGCGCGGCGCGGAGCCGGGTGGCCCGACCCTCGGCCTGGGAATCCAGGTGCTCGCCACCTACGTGCCCTTCGCGGTGCTGCAGGGTCAGTTCGGATACTGGTGGACAGGCGCGCCGACCATCCTGCTCGGCTCGGTACTGCTCCGCCTGCGACCGCCGTTCGCCCTCGGCGCCCTGGTGGCGATGACGGCGGCCCAGTCCGCCCTTCTCTGGCGCTACTCGGTGCAGGAGTACGCGGCGCAGAGCGCCGTCTACAGCGTGATCAGTCTCTTCGCCACCGGATTCGTGATCTACGGGGTGGTCCGGCTGGCCGTGGTCAGCGAGCAGCTGACCCAGGCCAGAATGGACCTGGCCGAGGCCGCGGTGCTGCGGGAGAGGATGCGGATCTCCCGTGATCTGCACGACGGCCTGGGCAGCAGCCTGACCGCCGTCGCGCTCAAGGGCGACCTCGCGCGCAGGCTCGTCGAGAGCGACCCGGCCGCGGCCAGAACCGAGCTGGCGGAGCTGGTCCACGTGGCCAGGGACGCCGCGCAGGAGGTGCGGCAGGTGGCGCGAGGTTATCGCGAGATGTCGCTGGCCGAGGAGGTGCACCGGGCGGTGGCGCTGCTGGAGGCCTCGGGGGTGAGCTGCCAGACCAACCTCGCCGACCTCCAGGTGCCCAGGCCCGTCGACGAGGCGCTGGCCTGGGCGGTGCGTGAGGGAATCACCAACGTGGTACGGCACAGCCAGGCCACGATCTGCTCGATCAGCACCTCGGCGCATGCCGGGACCGTACGGCTGGAGCTGGTCAACGACCGTGCCCGCAGGCGTTCGGCCGACGGCAACGGGCTCACCGGCCTGCGGGAGCGCGCCGTCGGCCTGGGGGGCTCGGTCAGCGCGGAGCGGACCGGCGGCGGCGGTTTCCGGCTCGCGGTGGAGGTGCCCGCGTGATCCGGGTGCTGCTCGCCGAGGACATGCACATGATCAGGGCGGCGCTCGTCGCGCTGCTGAGGCTGGAGCCCGACATCGACGTGGTCGCCGAGGTCACCCGCGGCGACGAGATCGTCGCCGCGGCGCTGCGGACCCGCCCGGACGTGGCGGTGCTGGACATCGAACTGCCCGGGGTCGACGGCATCACCGCCTCGGTGGAACTGCGGGAGCGGCTCCCCGGCTGCCGGGTCCTGGTGCTCACCGCGATGGGCCGGCCCGGCCAGGTGCGCAGGGCGCTGGCCGGGGGGATCGAGGCGTTCCTGGTCAAGGACGCCCCCGGCGACCGTCTGGCCGACGCGATCCGGCGCACCGCCCAGGGCCTGCGGGTGCTGGACCCCGAACTGGTCGCCACCGCCATCGAGTACGGCGAGAGCCCGCTGACCCCGCGCGAGGCGACCGTGCTCAGGGAGGCCGCGCGCGGCGCCCCGGCGGAGGAGATCGCCGCGCGGCTGCACCTGTCCACCGGGACGGTGCGAAACTACCTGACCGGCGCGATCGCCAAGACCGGCGCCCGCAGCAAGATCGACGCCATCCGGATCGCCGAGGACGTGGGCTGGATCTAAGGCCGATCGGCCCCGTCGTGGTTCACCGTGTGGTGCGCGGTGTCCAGCGAAGGGTCATGTCCGGCAGGTTCTCCATGTTGCGGCTGCCGTCGTCGGTGTCGAGGACGGTGAAGCCGTGGCGCTCGTAGAACGCGCGGGCCTCGGTGTTCCGCTGGAAGACGTGCAGGCGCAGCTCGTCCGGGCTGTGCCGCCTGACCTCGTCGAGGAGCAGGGTGCCGATCCCCCGGCGGCGGACGTCCGGCCGCAGATAGAGGTGTTCGAGCGTGTTCCCCGCGAGGGAGGCGTAGCCCAGGATCACCGTCCCGCGCACCGCGACCCAGGTGAGGCACTCCTTGAAAAGGACGTCCTCGATCCATCGGGTCACCTGGTCGTGACTTTGCCTCTGCGGAGGCAGGTACGGCATGGTGGCCGCCCGCGAGGTCATGTGGACGCGTGCGACCTCCGCCGCGTCCGACGCGTCCGCGAGCCGGATCTCCGTCCCGCCGTCACTGTTCACGCCGAGAACCTACAAGACATCGCCGAACCCCGCACGGGCCTCGTAGCCGGTCACACGCCGATGACGCGGAACCCCGCACGGGACCACGTGTAACGCTCAGACGTCGGTGACGCGGAACCCGGCGTGGGCCTTGTAGCGGCGGTTGACCGAGATGAGGTTGGCGGTCAGCGCCTCGACCTGGTGGGCGTTGCGCAGACGCCCGCCGTACACGCCGCGGACGCCCGGGATCCGCCCCGCCAGCGCCTGCACGGTGTCGGTGGCCTCACGGTCGTCGCCCAGCACGAGCACGTCGAGATCGACCTCGGCGACCTCGGGATCCAGCAGCAGGACGGCCGAGACGTGGTGGAAGGCGGCGACCACGCGGCTGTCGGGAAGGACCGCCGCGGCCTGCTGGGCGGCGCTGCCCTCCTCGACGGGCAGCGCGTAGGCCCCCTGCTTGTCGAAGCCCAGCGGGTTGACGCAGTCAATGACGATCTTGCCGGTCAACTCGGCCCGCAGGGACTCCAGGGTGGCCCGGTGGCCCTCCCACGGGATCGCCACGATCACCACGTCGGCCTCGGCCGCGACCGTCTGGTTGCCGGCGCCGCGCACCGACCCACCGATGCCCGCCGCGGCCTCCCGGGCGCGCTCCTCGCTGCGCGAGCCGATCAGCACCGGGTTTCCGGCGAGGGCGAACCTTCTGGCCAGGCCCTTGCCCTGGTCGCCGGTGCCGCCCAGGATCCCGATCGAGATTCCCCTCACGTCCACATCAACGCTCACTGATCGCTCCTCGTCACTCTCAGCCGCCCGGGGCCGGACCCGAACGGCCTTGTCACCTGTCCAGATCATGCCAGGGTCACATTTCCAGCGTCATCGCGGGGTGACTAGGGCACCATGAAGGTCATGGACGCTCGGTCGGTGACACTTCTGCGCGAGATCCTGGCCTCGACCGGCTGGATCGAGCGGACCCGCGAGTTCGGCCTCGCCCTCCGCGCGACGCGGTCACCGGGAGGGCTGCTGGTCGTGGGCACCCCACAGGAGGAGCCCTGGCACCTGACCGCACACCTGAGCGACGAGGCCCGGCTCTCCGGGCTGCCCCAACTCGCCCCCACCCTGGTCCGATGGGCACCCGCCCCGGACGCGCCCGCGCATCTGCGCGTCGGGCTGGAGCGGATCGAGCAGGCCGGCCGGGGTGAGACGCTGTTCGTGGTGACCGAGGAGCAGGCTCCCGAGCTCCTGTTGGAGCGCGTCAGCGATGCCAGGAAGGTCGGAGCGACCATCCTGGCCCTGGACGGCGGCGATCCCGAACTGGAGGGACTGGCCCACGACGCGCTGGCGATCCCCGACCGGGCTCCGCTCTCCTTCGACGGAGCCCAGCACCTGATCAGCATGGCCGCCGGCGAGACCGGCCGGCGCCCCGGTCTGCGCGACCGGCTGGCCCGGCTTCTGGAACGGGTCAGTGGCCCCCAGGTCCCCTACTGACGCGACGCATCAGTCCTCGTTCCAGCTCTTGTCCTCCTCCCGCCACACCTCATTGCGTTCGGCCGCGGTCTTCAGCGCGTTGGCCGCGGCCTCGCGGGCCTCGTAGGGCCCCATCCGGTCTTTGTTGGGGCAGCCCTCCTCTGGTTCAACCGCCATGTGCTTCAGGCAGAACCACCATTGATCGCTCATGAGAGCAATCCTGCCCAGTGAGAAGCACAACTAGACTGGGGGACCATGACGACACTGCTCCAGCCTGGGCGGATCTCGCCCACCCGCAAGGTCCCCGCCCACATCGAGCGGCCGGAGTATGTCGGGAAGAAATCCCCGAAGACCGGGGAGCCCGACGTCAAGACACCGGAGATCATCGAGCGGATGCGGATCGCGGGCAAACTGGCCGGTCAGGCGCTCCAGAAGGTCGGTGAGCACGTGGCCCCGGGCGTGACCACCGACGAGCTCGATCGGATCGGCCACGAGTTCCTCTGTGACCACGGCGCCTACCCCAGCACGCTGGGCTATCGCGGCTATCCCAAGTCGCTGTGCACCTCGATCAACGAAGTGATCTGCCACGGCATCCCCGACGACACCGTGCTGCGCGACGGCGACATCGTCAACGTGGACATCACCGCCTTCATCGGCGGTGTGCACGGCGACACCGACGCCACCTTCCTGGTCGGCGACGTGGACGAGGAGTCCCGCCTGCTGGTCGAACGCACCCGCGAGGCCACCAACCGGGCGATCAAGGCCGTCGCGCCCGGCCGCCAGCTCAATGTGGCCGGCCGTGTCATCGAGGCTTACGCCAAGCGGTTCGGCTACGGCGTGGTCCGCGACTTCACCGGTCACGGCATCGGCACCACGTTCCACTCCGGCCTGATCGTGCCGCACTACGACGACCCGTCACTGGCGGTCACACTGGAGCCCGGCATGACGTTCACCATCGAGCCCATGCTGACGCTCGGCACGATCGACTACGACATCTGGCCTGACGGCTGGACCGCCGTGACCAAGGACCGCAAGCGGACCGCCCAGTTCGAGCACACCATCCTGGTCACCGAGACCGGCCACGAGATCCTGACGCTCCCCTGACCGCCCGCCCCTCCGCTCTCCATCTGGTCCTCCCGAGGGGGCGCGGCCGACCCGGCGGAGGCACGTGGCCGGCGTCACCGGCGGTCACGGACCGGCACCCGGCGCACATCTAGTGTCCTGCGCCGGTAATCCGTCGTTAGATCCTGTGTGAACTCTTCTTCCGGTGAGCCGGTGCGTCGTCGGGGTCCGAAGTTGGAGCCGTTG
>NZ_JBEXUG010000059.1:0-26363 GCF_040614315.1 Streptosporangium sp. NPDC006007
CCTCTTGGGGGTGGCCCTTTTTCGCGTTCCCGGGGGAGGTTTCTTGGGGGAGGGGCGGGTTTCCCCGGCGGGGGGTGACCCCCGGGAGGGGCGTGGTGGGGGGATTGTTTCGGGGGTGTCCGCCGTTTCGCTGCCGGCCTGATCCCGGCCTGGCCCCGACCTGATTCCCCAGGCGCTCCGGCAACGGCTTTACCTGGCTGTTTCCGAGATTACGGCGCCTATCCCACGGCACTTTCCCGGCTTGCTCATGCCTTTTCAGCGATTTTTCCCGGACGTCCTCGCGGACTGTTCTCCGGCCCCGTCGGGATCCCGTGACCGGGGTCAGTAGGCTTGAGAGGTGGACTATCGAGCGGTCGAACAGGCAATCATGGAACGCGGCGTCGAGTGGAACTTCGAGCCCACTCTCGACAGGATCGCCGCGCTCATGGATGTGCTGGGTTCTCCGCAGCACTCCTATCCGGTTGTGCACGTCGCCGGCACCAACGGGAAGTCGAGTACGACCCGGATGATCGAGACGCTCCTGCGTGAGCGTAATCTGCGGGTCGGCCGGTTCACCAGCCCGCACCTCGTGTCCATGCGGGAGCGCATCTGCGTTGACGGTGTTCCGCTGAGCGAGGAGCGTTTCGCCGAGGTCTACGAGGACATCGAGCCCTATCTGAAGATGATCGACGCCCAGGGGCGCCGTCTCTCCTTCTTCGAGACGCTCACCGCGATGGCCTTCGCGGCGTTCGCCGACGCCCCCGTCGATGTCGCGGTCGTCGAGACGGGTATGGGGGGCAGTTTCGACGCGACCAACGTCGCCGACGGCGTGGTCGCCGTCATCACTCCGATCTCGCTGGACCATGTCGACTACCTCGGCCCCGATGTCGCGACGATCGCGAACGAGAAGGCGGGCATCATCAAGCCCGGGGCGACGGCCGTGCTGGCGCAGCAGGAGCTTCCCGCCGCCGAGACGCTGGTTCGCAGGGCCGTGGGGGTGAACGCGACCCTGGCGCGTGAGGGGCTGGAGTTCGGCGTGCTCGGCCGGGAGTTGGCGGTCGGCGGGCAGTTGCTTCACCTCAGGGGGCTGAAGGGCACCTACGAGGAGGTTCTGCTCCCCCTCTACGGATCGCACCAGGCGGGTAACGCCGTCTGCGCGCTGGCCGCCGTCGAGGCACTGACCGCGGGTGACGACCCGCTCGACCCCGAGCTGGTACGGCAGGCGTTTCTCCAGGTGCGTTCGCCGGGCAGGCTTGAGGTGGTGCGGCGCGGTCCCACGGTGCTTGTGGACGCCGCACACAACCCGGGTGGGATTCAGGCCACTTTGGAGGCCGTCCACGAGTCCTTCGGCTTCGCCAAGCTCATCGGCGTGGTGGCGATGTTCGCCGACAAGGATGTCCGGGGCATTCTGGAACTGCTTGAGCCGATGACGGACCAGCTCGTGGTGACCAGGAACTCCTCACCCAGGTCCATGGAGCCGGGCGAGCTCGCGGCGCTGGCCGGGGAGATCTTCGGACCGGACCGGGTCCACCGGGCCGACCGGCTGGACGGGGCGATCGATCTCGGAATCGGCCTGGCCGACGAGGCCGGGGAGTTCGGCGGCGCCGGGGTGCTGATCACGGGGTCGGTGGTCACGGCCGGAGACGCGCGGCTGCTGCTCAAGGCGGAGGAGGTCACGTGACCCGAGTGACGGGGGAGAGGCGAGCAATGATCACTGTTACTCCGGGCATGCGGCGGCTCTGCGCGAGCGTGCTGGGCATGGAGGCGATCGTCATCGGGCTGTTCACGCCGGTGGCCATCAACACGCAGGGCATCTCGCCGGCTGTCGCGGTGACGGTCGGGATCGGTCTGGCGGTCCTGTGCGTCCTGGCCGCGGGAATGCTGAAACGTCCGTTCGCCTATGTCTTGGGAAGCGTGATCCAGCTTCTCGCCATCGCCGCGGGTTTCATGGTTCCGACCATGTTCTTCCTCGGATTGATCTTCACCGCGCTGTGGATCACGGCGATATTCGTCGCTCGCCGTGTCGAGGGCGTGACTTCCCGCTAAAGTCGGCCAACATGGCCGTCCCTCCCATCCAGCCGTCCCGGGTGGTGGCCGCCGGGCCTCCGGGCCTGGTACGCCCCCTTCGTGTCTCGCTGATGCTCGACGTCGTCCTCGGGCTGCTCGTCGCGGTGACGCTACCGCTCGCGATCGTCGCCATCCCCAACACCATTTCGGTGGTGGCCGTCCTGCTCCCGTCCGACATCTCCCAGGTCGAGATGGTGTGGGCGCATGGACTGGCGTTGCCCGCCATGGTGCTGACCGTGCCACTGGCCGGGCTGCTGTTACGTCATGTGCGTGCGGCGCCCGTCCTGGTCGGCGGGCTGACCCTGCTGGCGCTGGCCGACGCGGCGGGGGGCTATGCGGGCTCCACGCTGCTGGTGGGGGTGCTCAGAGTCCTGCACGGGACCGGGGCCGGCCTGCTGGTGCCCGCGACCCTGGTGGCGGTCTGGGGGCGGCCCATGGTCCTGCGTGGGATCTGGGGAGGCGTGCTGGCGGTGAGCCTTCTGGCCGCGCAGGCACTCGCTCTGTGGCCGCTGGACGAGGTCCGGTCCTGGCGGGTCACGCTCCAGCCGTACCCCATGCTGACGGGGATCGCGCTCGCGCTGGCCGCCGCCTATCTGGTGCTCTGGATGCGGATCGGGGACGGTGTCGCGGCAGGTCCGGTTCCGGGCGCGATGGAGCGCGGGCGTCCGCTGGCGGCGGTTGTGCCCGCCGCGGGGATCGCGGCCCTGGCCTTGGGCGCGACCTTCGACTGGCCGCCGGAGCGGCTCGTCCTCGTGGGAGGGCTGTCCATTCTCGTGCTCCTCGGGGTCGCGGTCGTCACCTTCGAGGGCGTCGCCGGCCGGGCCCCCGCTTACACGACGCTCGCGGTTGGTGTCGTCGTCCTGCCCACCATGGCTCAGGTCACCTGCGTCGAGCTTGTCGGGCTGGGCGGTCCGGGACTGTCCGGTCTCTGGCCCGCGTTCGTGGTCGCCGGAGTCGCCGGTCTCGTCGCCGCGGTGCTGGTGAGCCGGCTCGGGGACGCCCTGATGCCGCTGCTCGGCGCGGGCGGCCTGGTGGCCGTGGTGGCCGGGCTGTGCAGCGTCCGGGTCTTCCTGCCCGCCCCCGACGGTCTTGTGTTGATCCTCCCGTTCGTACTGCTCACGGTGGGCGCCGCGGTCGCCTTGACCGCCGCGCTGCGCGCGTCGGGCGTGGGAGCCCAGCTTTTCGCGCTGTCGCTGTTCTTTCCCGGGGTGCTCTCCGGTTTTCTGCTTGGGGGCGGAATCCAGGTCACCCTCCTGCAGGTGGCCGTGACCCAGCAGGCGAAGGTTGACGCCTTTGTGGGGGCCATGCGTCTGTGGGCCCTGGTCGCAGGTGTCCTGGTGGTCGTGATGATCGTGCTCGGAGCGGTGCTGACCCGTCGTTCCCCGGCGGCCCGGGGGGGTACGGCGGGAGTCCTTCCCCGAGTCGAACTGCCTCCGGTCGAGGGGCTCGACGACGTCTGCGCCGAGGCGTCGCCGACGGGCGCGGCAACCTCCGTGACCTCTGTGACCCCCGCGATCCCGGTGGTTCCGCCGCCGGCGCGACCGGTGGACCACCTCTCCGCGCCGGCGGGTGAGAGGGAGGGCGAGCCCGGGAGGGCCGTGCCGGAGACGGAGCCGAAACCGAAGACCGGTCCCAGGCCGAGGCTCCGTCCCGGCCGCCGGCCCGCGCCGGAGCCCGAGCCGGACAGGCCCGGCGCGTTGCCGGTGGTTCCACCGCCCACCCCGTCCCCCGAGGGGGCTCTCGGGGACGGGGCGGACCGCCCGTGACGTCGCCGACCACGGGGAGTGGGGCCGAGGACGGTAAACTTCGCGCGTTCATCGCAGTCCGCGAGTCATCCCTGTTCAAAGGAGAACCTCAGTGTCCGAGCGCACTCTTGTCCTGATCAAGCCCGACGGTGTCGCGCGTGGTCTCATCGGCGACGTGATCGCCCGGATCGAGCGCAAGGGCCTGAAGGTCGTCGCGCTGGAACTGCGCACCCTGGACGCCGACACCGCCAAGGCGCACTACGCCGAGCACTCCGAGCGGCCGTTCTTCGGCGAGCTGGTCGAGTTCATCACCTCGGGTCCGCTGGTCGCGCTGGTCGCCGAGGGGCCCCGCGCGGTCGAGGCGTTCCGGTCCCTCGCGGGCCTGACCGACCCGGTCAAGTCCGCCCCCGGCACCATCCGCGGCGACCACGCCCTGGAGATCGGTGAGAACGTGGTGCACGGCTCCGACTCGCCCGAGTCCGCCGCCCGCGAGATCAAGCTTTTCTTCCCCGACCGCTTCTAGGGCTCCCGCTCCGCCGAGCCCCGTCATCCTGGTGGATGGCGGGGCTCGGTGTGTGCGGTGGGGTTGAAGATTTTCCCGGAGCTGGGCAGCTCATTGCGCTCAATGGTGGGTACGTCACGTTACGATTCGAGTGCGTTCTGTAGTTTTCGCCGACGACCTGACGGAAGGAGGGCCGCCTTCCTCATGAGCAGCAAGCTTGCTTTTCTCGGCCGCGACATGGCGGTCGATCTCGGCACCGCCAACACTCTCGTCTATGTGCGGGGCCGCGGCATCGTTCTCAACGAGCCGTCCGTCGTCGCGATAAACACGACCACGGGAAAGATCGTGGCCATCGGCATCGAGGCCAAGCGCATGATCGGCCGGACCCCCGGCAACATCACGGCGATCCGGCCGCTCAAGGACGGCGTCATCGCCGACTTCGACGTCACCGAGCGTATGCTCCGCTACTTCATTCAGCGGGTGCACAAGCGCCGTCACTTCGCCAAGCCGCGGATCATCATCGCGGTGCCGAGCGGGATCACCGGGGTCGAGCAGCGCGCGGTCAAGGAGGCCGGCTACCAGGCGGGCGCCCGCGGCGTCTACATCGTCGAGGAGCCGATGGCCGCCGCGATCGGCGCCGGGCTCCCGGTGCACGAGCCCACCGGCAACATGGTGGTCGACATCGGCGGCGGCACCACCGAGGTGGCCATCATCTCCATGGGCGGTGTGGTGACCAGCCAGTCGATCCGGGTGGGCGGTGACGAGCTGGACCAGGCGATCATCACCTTCGCGAAGAAGGAGCACTCGTTGATGCTCGGGGAGCGGACCGCCGAGGAGATCAAGATGGCGATCGGCTCCGCCTGCGTGCTTCCCGAGGACGGGCACGCCGAGATCCGCGGACGCGACCTGGTGACCGGCCTGCCGAAGACGATCATCGTGTCGGCGGCCGAGATCCGCAGGGCCACCGAGGAGCCGGTGAACGTGATCGTGGACGCGGTCAAGACCACGCTGGACAAGTGCCCGCCGGAGCTCTCCGGAGACCTGATGGACCGGGGGATCGCGCTCACCGGGGGTGGCGCGCTGCTCAAGGGCATGGATGAACGGCTCAAGGAGGAGACGGGCATGCCGATCCACCTGGTGGACAACGCGCTCGACTCCGTCGCGCTCGGCTCAGGCAAGTGCGTCGAGGACTTCGACGCCCTGCAGCAGGTCCTCGTACCGGAGCCGCGGCACTGATGAGGGACACGCGCCGGGCCCGGATGAGCCTAGGGGTGCTGCTGGCCGCGGCGCTTGTGCTCATGACCGTGGATCATCGGACGGGGGCGAACTCTCCCCTCGGCCCTCTCAAGAAGGCCGGGGCGGAGATGTTCGGCGCCGCCGAGAGCGCGGGCGCGGGTCTCATCCGGCCGATCGGCAGGTTCTTCGAGACGATGGCGGCCGCCCCCGGCGCGCAGCGTCGCATCGACGGGCTGCTCGCGGAGAATCAGCGGCTCAGGCGCGACCTGCTGGCGCAGTCCCTGGACCGTCAGCGCTCCACCGAGCTGCGCCGGCTGCTCGGCGTCGCCGGCGTCGCGGGATACAAGCTGGTGCCCGCCCAGGTGATCGCCCGGCGTGGCACGCCCGGGTTCGAGGAGGCCGTTCAGCTCGACGTGGGCAGCGCCGACGGGGTGCGCTCGGAGATGACCGTGCTGAACGGCGACGGCCTGGTGGGCCGGGTGGTCCAGGTGGGCACGTCCACCTCGACCGTGGTGCTGCTCAGCGACCCGGCCTCGGCGGCCGGGGCGCGACTTGAGGGGAGCAACGAGATCGGGGTGGTGCACGGGGTGGGGGAGAACGGCCGGCTGATCCGTTTCCGGTTGCTCGACTCGACCGCCCAGATCGTTCCGGGGCGCCGGATCGTGAGTTTCGGCTCCCAGCGTGGCGCGCCGTACGTGGCGGGGGTGCCGATCGGGGTGGTGGAGCGGGTGGAGGCCACCCCCGGGGAGCTGACCAGGATCGCCTACGCGCGGCCGTACGCCGACCTCACCGCGCTGGACGTGGTCGGTGTGGTGGTGCAGGCGCCGCAGCGCAACCCGCGTGACGCCGTGCTGCCGAAAACGCCGCAGGAGGGGGTTTAGGAGTGGGCCGTGACGTGGTGTCCGTGGGGCTGCTTTTACTGGTCATGGTCGTCCAGGTGACGGTGGTGAACCGGTTGCCGCTGCCGGGTCGGGGCGCGCCCGACCTGGTGCTGCTCGGTGTCGTGGGGTACGCGCTGGTCCGCGGGGCCACCGCCGGGGCGGTCGCGGGTTTCTGCGCCGGGCTCCTCGGTGACGTGCTGCCGCCCGCCGCGCACATGCTCGGGCAGTACGCCCTGGTCCTCTGTCTGGTCGGGTTCGCGGCCGGGCGGATGGTGGAGAGCCGTCCGGACTCCGCGCTGCTCACCGCGCTGGTCTGCTCGGCGGCCGGGCCGCTGGTCGCCGTGGCGACCAGCGCGCTGCTCGGCGACGCCCGGATCAGCGGGGCCGTGCTCACCACGACGCTGCCCTGGGCGGTCGGCTACAACCTGCTGGCCGCGCCGCCCACGGTGTGGGTGGTGACGAGGCTCGTCCGCGGGCCCAGGGTACGGGAGTTGCGGCCCGTGGGACGTCTCGTGCGGGGGCGCGCATGAGCCGGCGGGCCGACGGAGACGGGTTCCTGGGGCCGCGTCCCGGCGGGCCGTCCGGCGGGAGGCGGGCATGATCAGGACGCGGGCCCGGCTGGTCGTGCTTCAGGTCCTGGTGGTCTCGTTGCTGGTGCTGCTCTCGGTGCGGCTCTGGCAGGTGCAGGTGGTGCGCGGAGCGGAGTTCGTGGCGGCCGCGACCGAGACGCGCACCCGTGACGTGGTGGTGCCCGCGGTGCGCGGGCAGATCCTCGACTCGGCGGGCCGGCCGCTGGTGCGTAACCGGACCAGGCTGGTGGTCTCGGTGGACCGCACCAGCCTGAACCGGATGGAGGGCAACGGCAGGAGCGTGCTGCAGAAGCTGGCCTCGGTGCTGAACCGCCGCCCGGCGGATCTGCGCATGCGTATCAGGGCGTGCGGTCCCGGGGTCACCAGGCCGTGCTGGCCCGGCTCGCCGTACCAGCCGATCCCGATCGACGACGACGTCACCACCCGTGAGGCTCTGCAGATCCTGGAACGGCAGGAGGAGTTTCCCGGTGTCTCCGCCGAGGTGCAGGCGGTCCGCGAGTATCCGGGCAGCACCGCGGCCGCGCAGGCTCTCGGTTATCTGCAACCGATCACGCAGGAGGAGCTGGAGAGGCGCGCCGGGTTCAAGGCGGTGTTCTCCGGGGTCGACCTGATGGGCCGTGACGGCCTGGAGTCGGTCTACGACGGTTCGCTGCGGGGGGTGCCGGGGTTGCGCCGGGTGCAGGTGGATCGGCTCGGCAAGGTCATCGGCGTGGAGCGGCAGGTGCCGCCGACGCCGGGGGACACGCTCATCACCAGCATCGACGCCAAGGTACAGGCCGTGACGGAGAAGGCCCTGGCCGAGGCCATGAAGTCGGCCCCGGCCGCGGACGGCGCGGCGGGCGTGGTGCTCGACGTGCGGACCGGCAGGGTCGTCGCGCTGGCCAGCGCGCCGACCTACGACCCCGCGGTCTGGACGGGGGGTATCTCCGAGCCGGAGTATCAGCGGCTGCTGTCGGACAAGGCCGGTCGGCCGCTGGTGTCCAGGGCGATCAAGGGGGAGTTCGCGCCCGGTTCGACATTCAAGATCTCGTCGGTGTCGGCGATGCTCGGCGACGGCTATCCCCTGCACGGTCACTACGACTGCCCCGGCTCCTTCATGGTGGGCAGCAGGCCCTTCAGTAACTTCCGCGGCATCGGGCTGGGCACGCTCACCCTGCATACGGCGCTGGTGAAGTCCTGCGACACGATCTTCTACCGGGCGGCCTACGAGCAGTGGCTGCGCGACGGCGGCCTGCGGCCCAGGGGCAAGACCAAGGAGCCCATGGCGACCATGGCCCGTTCCTTCGGGTTCGGCCGTCCGACCGGGATCGACCTGCCCGGCGAGTCGGCGGGACGGATCCCCGACCGCGAGTGGAAGAAACAGCTCTGGAGCGCCACCAAGGAGGAGAACTGCAGGCGGGCCAAGTCCGGTTATCCGGAGGTGGCCAGGAGCAGTCCCAGCCGGGCCGCCTTCCTCAAGCAGCTGGCGTACGAGAACTGCCTGGAGGGTTACCAGTGGCGGCCGGGCGACGCCGCCAACTTCTCCATCGGGCAGGGCGACGTCCTGGTGACCCCGTTGCAGCTCGCCGCGGCCTACGCCGCGCTGGTCGGAGACGGTAGGTTGCGCAGCCCCCGGCTGGGCTGGGCCCTGGTGCGGCCGGACGGCACCATGGTCAAGGAGATCAAGGTGCCGGTGGTGGGCAGGCTGCCGTTGTCGCCCACCGAACGGGCCTACATCAAGGGTGCGCTGAGCGAGGTTCCCTCCGACGGTACGGCGGCGGGGGCCTTCGCCGGTTTCCCGATGGACAAGGTCAAGATCGGTGGTAAGACCGGCACCGCCGAGGTGTACGGCAAGACGGACACCTCCTGGTTCGCCTCGTTCGCGCCGACGGACAAGCCACGGTTCGTGGTTGTCGTGATGGTCTCCCAAGGCGGAATGGGCGGTCAGACCGCGGCTCCGGCCGTACGCAGGATCTATGAGGGCATCTACGGCATCACACCGCAGTCCCCGGCGAAGCCGGTCCGGGCCGCGCTGCCCAGCGGGCGCCCGGCCGTGGATCTGCCGATGATCAAGCGGGATGGGACCGTGGCGCGGTGAGTCGTCCGATGGCCGCGCCGAGCGGCGGTTCCCTCGCGCGCCGGGCGGTGGCGGCGTCCTCGGCGGTGCGCCGGATGGACGGGGTCCTGCTGGTCGCGGTCGCGGCGCTGACGGTGATCGGCACGATGCTGGTCTGGTCGTCCACCAGGACGTGGGCGCCGGGTTCGACCGGGCTGGTCAAGAAGCACATCCTCAACGTCGCCATCGGAATCGCGCTGACCAGCGCGGCCGTGATGGTGAACCACCGCTCGCTGCGGACCTATGCGGTGCTGGTGTACGGCATGAGCCTGCTCGGGCTGTTCCTGGTGCTCACCCCGCTCGGCGCGACCGTGAACGGCGCCCACTCGTGGATCATGCTGGGTGGCGGGTTCGCCTTCCAGCCGTCGGAGTTCGCCAAGCTCGGCCTGGTGCTGATGCTCG
This sequence comes from Streptosporangium sp. NPDC006007, assembly GCF_040614315.1. Taxonomy (NCBI): domain Bacteria; kingdom Bacillati; phylum Actinomycetota; class Actinomycetes; order Streptosporangiales; family Streptosporangiaceae; genus Streptosporangium; species Streptosporangium sp. NPDC006007. The sequence continues at coordinate 9,498 of NZ_JBEXUG010000059.1, forward strand.
CCATGCTGCTCGCCCAGCCGTCTCGGGGCACCGACCGGCCTCGCGGGCTGGATGTCGGGATATCGCTGGTGGTGGCCGGTTTCACCATGGGGCTGGTGATGCTCCAGCCCGACCTGGGCACCACGATGGTCCTCGGTGTGATCACCGCCGGTGCGATCGTCATCGCGGGGGTGCGCAAGCGCTGGGTCTTCGGGCTGGCTCTCGTGGTGGTCTGCGGGGGCGTGGCGGTGTGGCTGCTCGACGTGCTTGAGCCGTACCAGATCGCCCGGTTCACCGCCTTTCTCAACCCGGCCAGCGACCCACGGGGCGTCGGCTACAACAGCACCCAGTCGCTGATCGCCATCGGCTCTGGAGGGGTGTTCGGCAAGGGGTTGTTCGAAGGGGGGCAGACCACCGGCCGGTTCGTGCCCGAGCAGCACACCGACTTCATCTTCACCGTGGCCGGGGAGGAGTTCGGTTTCCTCGGCTCGGTCACCGTGGTGGTCCTGATCGGTGTGATCCTGCTTCGGGGGATGCGGATCGCCCGGCAGTGCGACGATCGGTTCGGCACGCTGGTGGCGGGGGTGATCGTCTGCTGGCTGGCCTTTCAGTCCTTCGTCAACATCGGGATGACGATCGGGATCATGCCTATCACGGGCCTGCCGCTCCCGTTCGTCTCCTACGGAGGCACCGCGACCTTCGCGAATATGATCGCCATTGGGCTGTTACAGGCCATCTATATTCGCGAACAGCCGTTCTAGCCGGGTCGCCGTGAGAGTCGCCCGCGTGTTCCGGCCGCTGGATTCTCAGCGGACCCTCACCGCCGCGCCGCGCGACGCCCACCGCGATCAGGCGGCCCTTGGCGGGCGGTGACGCCGGATCGACTCGCTGCGAGCGGGCGACGACCGCCTGTGGCACTCTTTCCAGCCGGATATTCTTGGCCGTATGCCTGTCGAGTCGCTGTTTCCCCGCCTGGAAGCGCTCCTGCCCAGAGTGCAGAAGCCGATCCAGTATGTCGGGGGTGAGCTCAACTCGACCGTCAAGAACTGGGACGAGACGACGGTCCGTTGGGCCTTGATGTACCCGGACGCCTACGAGGTTGGCCTGCCCAACCAAGGGGTCCAGATCCTCTATGAGATCCTCAACGAGATGCCGGAGACGCTGGCCGAGCGGACCTACGCGGTCTGGCCCGATCTTGAGGCGCTCATGAGGTCCACCGGGGTGCCCCAGTTCACCGTGGACGCGCACCGGCCGGTGCGGGCGTTCGACGTGTTCGGGCTCTCCTTCTCCACCGAGCTCGGCTACACCAACATGCTCACCGCGCTTGACCTGGCCGGTATTCCGCTGGAGGCCGCCGACCGGGGCGACGACGATCCGATCGTCCTCGCGGGCGGTCACGCGGCCTTCAACCCCGAGCCGGTCGCCGACTTCCTCGACGCCGCGGTGCTGGGCGACGGGGAGCAGATCGCCATCGCGATCACCGAGGTCATCCGCGAGTGGAAGGCCGAGGGCTCGCCCGGCGGGCGTGACGAGCTGCTGATGCGGCTCGCCGAGTCCGGCGGGGTCTACGTGCCCAGGTTCTACGACGTCGACTACCACCCGGACGGCCGGATCCAGCGGGTGGCGCCCAACCGGCCGGGTGTGCCGTGGCGGGTGCACAAGCACACGGTCATGGACCTCGACGAGTGGCCCTATCCGAAGAAGCCGCTGGTTCCGCTGGCCGAGACCGTGCACGAGCGGTTCAGTGTGGAGATCTTCCGCGGCTGCACGCGCGGGTGCCGGTTCTGCCAGGCCGGGATGATCACCCGGCCGGTCCGGGAGCGCTCGATCACCACGATCGGCGACATGGTCGAGGCGGGCGTCAAGGCGTCCGGATTCAACGAGGTCGGGCTGCTGTCGCTCTCGTCGGCCGACCACTCCGAGATCGGCGACCTGGCCAAGGGCCTGGCCGACCGGTACGACGGCACCAACACCTCGCTGTCGCTGCCCTCCACCCGGGTCGACGCCTTCAACATCGACCTGGCCAACGAGTTCTCCCGTAACGGCCGCCGCTCCGGCCTGACGTTCGCCCCCGAGGGCGGCTCCGAGCGGATGCGCAAGGTGATCAACAAGATGGTCACCGAGGAGGATCTGATCCGGACCGTCACCACGGCCTACGGGCAGGGCTGGCGTCAGGTGAAGCTCTACTTCATGTGTGGCCTGCCCACCGAGGAGGACGCCGACGTCCTCGGTATCGCCGAGCTGGCCAGGAAGGTCATCAAGGCCGGTCGCGAGGCCACCGGTTCCCGCGACGTCCGCTGCACGGTCTCCATCGGCGGGTTCGTGCCCAAGCCGCACACCCCGTTCCAGTGGGCGGCCCAGGCGGACCACGAGACCGTGGACCGCAGGCTCAAGGCGCTGAAGGACGCCCTGCGCGGTGACAAGGAGTACGGCAGGGCCATCGGCCTGCGCTACCACGACGGCAAGCCCTCGATCGTGGAGGGCCTGCTCTCCCGGGGCGACCGCCGGGTGGGCAAGATCATCCGTGCGGTGTGGGAGGACGGCGGCCGGTTCGACGGCTGGAGCGAGCACTTCTCCTACCGGCGCTGGATGGACGCCGCGGCCAAGGCCGGCGTCGACGTCGACTGGTACACCACGCGGGAGCGCGAGGAGAACGAGGTCCTGCCCTGGGACCACCTCGACGCGGGTCTCGACCGCGAATGGCTCTGGCAGGACTGGCAGGACGCCGTCAACGACGTCGAGGTCGAGGACTGCCGCTGGACCCCGTGTTACGACTGCGGGGTGTGCCCCACGATGGGAACCGAGATTCAGATCGGGCCGACGGGGAAGAAGCTGCTGCCACTGACGGTTGTCTGAGATAGGCCCTGTGTGAGCACGGCCTATCCTGAAACGACGACCACGACTTGGGAAGGACGACACCACTCTGAAACCTGTTCCCGATGGACCTCCGCCCGCGCCGGTGGTGCAGCGCTTACGTGTCCGTTACGCCAAGCGTGGCCGCCTGCGGTTCACCAGCCACCGCGACATCTCCCGAGCCGTGGAACGCGCGGTTCGGCGTGCCGATGTGCCGGTGGCGTTCAGCGCGGGCTTCTCACCCCACCCCAGGATCTCCTACGTGGGCGCGGCCGCGCCCACCGGAGTCGCGAGCGAGGCCGAATATCTTGAGATCGGCGTGACGCGACAGTGTGATCCGGAGCGGCTCCGTGCCGCCTTGGACACCTCGTTGCCGCCCGGTCTCGACGTGCTCGCCGTTGTCGAGGCGAGCACCGGAAACCTGGCCGACCAGCTGGAGTGCTCGGTGTGGGAGCTGCGGCTGCCGCGGGCCGATCCCGCTCTCGCCGCGACGGCGGTCGAGCGGTTCAACGCCGCGGAGCGCGTCGAGGTGGAGCGCCTGACCAAAAAGGGGCTGCGCCGGTTCGACGCGCGAGAGGCGGTGCTGAACCTTGAGGTTATTGAGGGAACTGAGACAACAGCAGGTCAGGCGTCCAGTCAGCCATGTGTCATACTTCGCATGGTTGTACGGCACGCAACTCCTGCCGTTCGACCCGACGACGTTCTTACCGGACTACGTCTGGCCGGCTTCGCGCCGCCGGTGCCCCCCGAGGTGACCAGGCTGGCGCAGGGACCGCTCGACGTGGGCACCGGTGAGCCCGCCGACCCCTTCGGCCTGGACCGCGACGTTACGCGCGGCGGCGGGGCGGAACCGGCGAGCGAGCACGTCGGCGGCGACCTATAGGACTTGACGCCGGGCTCAGGCCCGGCTTACAGCGAGAGACGAGAGCTCCCGCGCGGCGCGGAGACGTGCCCGGGAGCTGACGGGAGAGCGCCCGCATGCTCGACAACGAGCCCATTGTCGGGGCCACTGGCCCTGACGGGGATACAAGCGAACAGACACAGCCGACGTCCCGCCGACGAGCCGCCAGCCGGCCCGCGGGGCCTCCGCCGGAGGAGCCGGAGCCCGCACCCGCGGCGACGACCGCCGGGCGGGGTCCCGAGCCGGTCCGGGACACGGTTCCCGACGCCGTTCAGGAGGTGGCGCCCAAGCGCGCCACCAGGCGCAAGGCGGCCGGGGCGGCGGTCACGACCGCGACCACCCGGCGCAGCCGTACGAAGAAGGCGGACTCCGGCCAGGCCGGGGAGCCGGCCTGGACCGCCGGGCCGCCGGTGCCGAGCGTGACCGGGGCGGCCTCCGACTCCGGCGCGTGGAGCGTGCCCGAAGGGGGCGCCGAGCCGGTGGCGCAGGACGCCCCCGCCCGGCGCGGCCGTACCCGCAGGAAGGCCGTCACCGAGGACGTGCCGGTCGAGACGGAGCGGATGGCCGACATCACCACGGCCGAGGCCGAGGAGGTCGCGGCGGTGCTGCCGCTCACGATGCCGGCCGAGGCCTCGCCGGTCGGCGAGCCCGCCGGTGACGACGTTGCCGAGGGGCGGCCGGGGCTGTTCGCCGACCCGTTCGGGCTGACCGCCCAGGAGCGCTCCGAGGCGCCCTCGGTCACGTTCCAGGCGCCGGCCGCGGTGTTTCAGCCGCTGTTCCAGGCCCCGGACCCGCACCGGGCCGAGCAGCCGGTCCGCGCCGCCGCGCCGCAGCCCGTTCCGGTGCCGCAGCCCGAGCCCGAGCCGGTCGAGGCGGAGGTTGAGGCGGAGACCGCCGAGGAGCCCGAGGACGACGACGGTGAGGGCGACGACGACGCCGGCAGCCGCCGGCGCCGTCGACGCAGGGGCGGTCGCGGCCGGGGCAAGACCCGTGAGCTGGACGAGGCCGAGGAGGAGGACTCCGAGCAGTCCGAGGAGGAGACCTCTGCCGAGGCCGAGCAGTCCGAAGACGCGGGCGGCAGTTCACGTCGCCGGCGCCGTCGGCGCCGCAGGGGCGTCGACGAGGCGGGGGAGGTCCCGGACGACCCGCCGAACACGGTGGTGCGGATCCGCGCGCCCCGCGCCGGGCGCAGCACCTCGATGGACGAGGTGCAGAGTGTGCGCGGCTCGACCCGCCTGGAGGCCAAGAAGCAGCGTCGCAGGGAGGGCCGTGAGCTCGGCCGCAGGCGTCCGCCGATCATCACCGAGTCGGAGTTCCTGGCCCGCAGGGAGTCCGTCGAGCGGATGATGGTGGTCCGCCGCACCGGTGGCCGGACCCAGATCGCGGTGCTGGAGGACGGCGTCCTGGTCGAGCACTACGTCAACCGTGAGGCGAGCCAGTCCTACGTGGGCAACGTCTACCTCGGCAAGGTGCAGAACGTGCTGCCCAGCATGGAGGCGGCGTTCGTCGACATCGGCAAGGGCCGCAACGCGGTGCTGTACGCCGGTGAGGTCAACTTCGACACCGCCGGGCTGGAGGGTCAGCCCAAGCGGATCGAGGTGGCGCTGAAGTCCGGCCAGTCGGTGCTGGTGCAGGTCACCAAGGACCCGATCGGGCACAAGGGGGCGCGGCTCACCTCGCAGATCAGCCTTCCCGGCCGCTATCTGGTCTACGTGCCCGACGGTTCGATGACCGGGATCAGCCGCAAGCTCCCCGACAAGGAGCGCACCCGTCTCAAGAGCATCCTGAAGAAGGTGATGCCGGAGAGCGCCGGTGTCATCGTCCGCACGGCCGCCGAGGGCGCGTCGGAGGAGGAGCTCGGCCGGGACGTGGCCAGGTTGTCGGCCCAGTGGGAGAACATCCAGCGCAAGGCCAAGTCGGCCAGCGCGCCGGAGCTGCTCTCCTCCGAGCCCGACCTGACCGTCCGGGTGGTCCGCGACGTGTTCAACGAGGACTTCGCCTCGCTGGTGGTGGCGGGCGACGTGTGGGAGACGGTCGACGAGTACGTCCGCTACGTCGCCCCGCACCTGGCGGACCGTCTCACCAAGTGGGACGACCGTGGTGACGTGTTCGCCGCCTACCGGATCGACGAGCAGATCGCCAAGGCGATGGAGCGCAAGGTCTGGCTGCCCAGCGGCGGCTCGCTGGTGATCGACCGGACCGAGGCCATGACCGTGGTCGACGTCAACACCGGCAAGTTCACCGGGCAGGGCGGCAACCTTGAGGAGACCGTCACCCGCAACAACCTGGAGGCGGCCGAGGAGATCGTCCGCCAGCTCAGGTTGCGCGACATCGGCGGCATCATCGTCATCGACTTCATCGACATGGTGCTGGAGAACAACCGAGACCTGGTGCTCCGGCGGCTGCTGGAGTGCCTGGCCCGTGATCGGACCAAGCACCAGGTCGCGGAGGTCACCTCCCTCGGTCTGGTGCAGATGACCCGTAAGCGGGTTGGACAGGGCCTGCTGGAGGCGTTCTCCACCGTCTGTGAGTGCTGCAACGGCCGCGGCCTGCACGTCTCGACCGAGCCGGTCGAGGGCAGGCCCGAGCCGCGTGGCACCCAGGGCAAGATGGCCGTGGAGAAGGCCGTCGCGGAGAAGCTCGGCAAGGAGGGCGGTCACGCTGTGGCGGCCAGTGGGCAGTTCGGCCGTGATACGGTGACCGATGCGCTTGATGACGTCCCGGCCGAGGACGCGCAGGCCGCACAGGCTTCCGGCCGGGGGCGGCGACGTTCCCGCAAGGCCAAGTCTGCCGATTAAATCGGCAACCCCGACGTTCCGCCCGGTTCGACCAGGACACCGGTAATCCGGTACCCTGGTGAACCGGTGCGCTCATGGCGCGCCCTGTTCGCGCGCCTACCCGGTTCGTCGGTCAAACTCAATGACCATAGCCGGATGCGGGGCGCAGCATCCAGCGAGCAAGCAGTCAGAAGAAGGGTTCCGCGGTGTACGCGATCGTTCGTTGCGGCGGCAGGCAGCAGAAGGTCTCCGTCGGTGACGTCCTTGAGGTGGACAAGGTCGCCGGCGAGGTCGGTTCCACGGTTTCGCTGCCGACGGTGCTCGTCGTCAACGATGGCGACGTGACCACCGAGGCGGGCAAGTTCACCGTCGCCGCCGAGATTCTCGGTGAGACCAAGGGTCCGAAGATCCGGATCCTCAAGTACAAGAACAAGACCGGCTACAAGAAGCGCCAGGGTCACCGCCAGCGTTACACGCAGGTGAAGATCACCGGCATCGACCAGGCCTGAGTTTCGGGAGTTTTGCGAGATGGCACACAAGAAGGGCGCGTCGTCCACTCGGAACGGCCGTGACTCGAACGCCCAGCGGCTCGGTGTGAAGCGCTTCGGTGGTCAGCTGGTCAACGCCGGTGAGATCATCGTCCGCCAGCGGGGCACTCACTTCCACCCGGGCGACAACGTCGGCCGCGGTGGCGACGACACGCTGTTCGCGCTGGCCGCGGGCTACGTGCAGTTCGGTGTCAAGCGCGGTCGCCGCGCGGTGAGCATCGTTCCGGCTGCGGAGTAGATTCGCACCGCCAGACGTTGACGACAGGGGTGGATCGCTCTAGAGCGGTCCACCCCTGTTCGTGTTGTAAGCGGATTTTTCCGCAGATGGGGGTAGGAAGGCAGACATGCCGGACTTTGTGGACCAGGTGGTCCTGCACATCAAGGCCGGTGACGGGGGACATGGCTGCGCCTCTGTCCACCGGGAGAAGTTCAAGCCGCTGGGCGGCCCCGACGGCGGCAACGGCGGCCGCGGCGGCGACCTGATTCTGGAAGTCGACCCGAACACCGCGACGCTGCTCGACTACCACCGGCGCCCGCACCGCAGAGCCGAGAACGGCAAGCAGGGGCAGGGCTCCAACCGCGACGGCGCCAACGGCCTCGACGTCATCCTCCCGGTGCCCGACGGCACCGTGGTCAAGAACGCCGACACCGGTGAGGTCCTGGTCGACCTGGTCGGCTCCGGGACCCGCTACGTGATCGCCGAGGGCGGGCACGGCGGGCTCGGCAACGCCGCGCTGGCCTCGGCCAAGCGCAAGGCCCCGGGGTTCGCGCTCCTCGGCGAGCCCGGCGGCGAGCTCGACGTGATGCTGGAGATGAAGAGCGTCGCGGACGTGGCGCTGGTGGGCTTCCCCAGTGCGGGCAAGTCCTCTCTCATCGCCGCGCTCTCCGCGGCCCGGCCGAAGATCGCCGACTACCCGTTCACCACGCTGGTGCCCAACCTCGGGGTGGTCACCGCCGGCGACACCGTCTTCACCGTCGCCGACGTGCCCGGCCTCATCCCGGGCGCCTCGGAGGGCAGAGGGCTGGGGCACGAGTTCCTCCGTCACGTCGAGCGGTGCAACACCCTGGTGCACGTGATCGACTGTGCCACCATGGAGCCGGGCCGCGATCCGATCAGCGACTTCGAGGCGATCGAGGCCGAGCTCAAGGCGTACGGCAAGCTTGAGGACCGGCCGAGGCTGGCCGTGCTCAACAAGGCGGACGTCCCCGACGCGCGCGACCTGTCAGACATCGTCCGGCCGATGCTCCAGGAGCGGGGCCTGCGGGTCTTCTCGATCTCCGCGGCCACCCACGAGGGGCTCAAGGAACTGACCTACGCCATGGGCGAGATGGTCGCCGCGGCCAGGGAGGCCGCGCCCGTGGCCGAGCCGACCCGCCTGGTGATCAAGCCCCGGCAGCTCGGCGACGCGGGCTTCTCGGTGCGGCGGGTGGACGACAACACCTTCCAGGTCACCGGGGTCAAGCCGGAGCGGTGGATCCGCCAGACCGACTTCACCAACGACGAGGCCGTGGGCTACCTGGCCGACCGGCTGGAGCGGCTCGGCGTCGAGGAGGAGCTCACCAAGGCCGGCGCCAAGGCCGGGGCCGAGGTCGTCATCGGGTCCATGGAGAACGGTCACATCTTCGACTGGCAGCCGACGCTCAACGCCGAGGCCGTGCACCAGGGGCCGCGCGGCTCGGACAACCGCCTCGGATGACCCGCCCCCGCCGGTGACCTCTATGCCCCCCGTGGCCCTGTGACGTGAGAAAGGTGCATGCCGTGGACTCTGCGCGCGATCGGATCCGTACGGCCTCGCGCCTTGTCGTGAAGGTGGGCTCGTCGTCACTCACCACCCCGCAGGGCACGATCGACGTCGATCGGGTGGACGCCCTGGTCGACGTGCTCGCCGCCCGGCGCGGGACCGGCACGCAGGTCGTGCTGGTCTCCTCCGGCGCGATCGCGGCGGGGCTCGGCCCGCTGGGCCTGTCGGCCAGACCTCGTGACCTCGCCACCCAGCAGGCCGCTGCCTCGGTCGGACAGGGAGTGCTGGTCGCCCGCTACACCTCCTCCTTCGCCCGTTACGGCCTGCGCGTCGGCCAGGTGCTGCTCACCGCCGACGACATGATGCGCCGCTCGCACCACGTCAACGCCCAGCGCACGCTGAGCCGGCTGCTGGAGCTGGGCATCGTTCCCGTGGTCAACGAGAACGACACCGTGGCCACCGACGAGATCCGCTTCGGCGACAACGACCGGCTCGCCGCGCTGGTGGCCCACCTGACCCACGCCGAGGCGCTGGTGCTCCTGTCCGACGTGGACGCGCTCTACGACGGCGACCCCCGCCGTCCCGGCGCTCGCAGGCTGGGCCAGGTGCGAGGACCGGAGGACCTGCTGGGGGTCGAGCTCGGCAGGGGCGGCGCGGTCGGCACCGGGGGGATGGTCACCAAGGTGCAGGCAGCCAGGATCGCCACCGGGGCCGGTGTCCCGGTGGTGCTGACCGCGGCCGCGCACGCCGCCCAGGCCCTCGCCGGCGCCGACATCGGCACCTACTTCCACCCGGGCGGCCGCCATCCGGGCACCCGCCTGCTCTGGCTGGCCCACGCCACCACCGGGCGCGGCAGGCTCCACCTGGACGCCGGCGCGGTCGAGGCCGTGGTGGGCCGCCGCAAGTCGCTGCTGCCCGCCGGGGTCACCGCGGTCGAGGGTGAGTTCGCCGCGGGGGATCCGGTGGACCTGTGCGGGGCGCGGGGCCGGGTGGTCGCCCGGGGCCTGGTCAACTTCGACGCGGGGGAGATCCCCGACCTGCTCGGCCGTTCCACCCGCGAGCTGGCCACCAGCCTTGGTCCGGAGTACGAACGCGAGCTGATCCACCGTGACGACATCGTCATACTGGAGTCCCACCCCTAGTTCTTTTGGAGCGCGAGATGTCCGAGGACTTCCTGAAGGTAGCCCTGGCGGCTAAAGAGGCCGCCGCCGAGCTGGCCCCGCTGCCGCGGACGCCGAAGGACGCCGCGCTCCGCGTGATCGCCGACGCCCTGGTGGCCGGGGCCGCCGAGATCGTCGCGGCCAACGCGCTCGACGTGGAGCGTGCCAGGGAGGGCGGCGTCTCCGAATACATGATCGACCGGCTCCGGCTCGACGGGGCCCGGGTGGAGGCCGTCGCCGAGGCGGTGCGCCGGGTCGCCGACCTGCCCGACCCGGTGGGTGAGGTGATCCGGGGAGGCACGCTGCCCAACGGGCTGGAGTTGCGCCAGCTCCGGGTGCCGCTCGGCGTGATCGGCATCATCTACGAGGGCCGTCCCAACGTGACGGTGGACGCCGCGGCGCTCTGCCTCAAGAGCGGCAACGCCACCCTGCTGCGAGGTTCGTCCAGCGCCTGCGAGTCCAACACGGCGCTGGTCCGGATCATGCAGGAGGCTCTGGCCGGCACCGGGGTTCCCCCGGAGGCCGTGCAACTGGTGCCCGGCCGGACCCGCGAGTCGGCCAAGGAGCTGATGCGGGCCCGTGGCCTGGTGGACGTGCTGATCCCGCGCGGCGGGGCCTCGTTGATCAACTCGGTGGTCGAGGAGTCCACGGTCCCGGTCATCGAGACCGGCGTGGGCAACTGCCATGTCTACGTCGACGCCGACGCCGACATCGAGCTCGCGATCGAGATCCTGCTCAACGCCAAGGTTCAGCGGCCCTCGGTGTGCAACTCCGCCGAGACGCTCCTGGTGCACGCCGCCGTGGCCGGCGCCTTCGTGCCCCGCGCGCTGGCGGCCCTGGCGGCGGCGGGGGTGACGGTGCACGGGGACGCCCGGATCGGGGCCTACGGCGACGTGGTGCCGGCCGTTGAGGAGGACTTCGGCGCCGAGTATCTCTCGCTGGACATCGCCGCCGCCGTGGTCGACTCGCTGGAGGACGCGGTCGCCCACATCAGGAGGTACGGTTCGGGCCACACCGACGCCATCGTCACCCGCTCGGCCGGCGCCTCCCGCCGGTTCGTCGCGCTGGTCGACTCGGCGGCGGTGGCGGTCAACGCCTCGACCAGGTTCACCGACGGCGGGGAGTTCGGTTTCGGCGCGGAGATCGGGATCTCCACCCAGAAGCTGCACGCGCGTGGTCCCATGGGCCTGCCCGAGCTGACCTCCACCAAGTGGGTCTACACCGGAGAGGGCCATCTGCGCACCGATGCCGGTACGGTCGTCGCCTCGCCCTCGGCGGGAGGCCGGTAGTCCGGCCTTCTCCTGCCTTCTCCGTCTTTCTCCGGTTCTTCCGGCGGGGCCGGAGGGGCGCGGGGGAACAGGCGGCCGTCCCGGAGGCTCCGTGGCACTGCGCCTGTGAGCTGCGGGAGGGCGTCGCGGTGCGCGGCTGCCGCGCCGACCTCCCGCTGGGGCGGGCTACCCCGGCGGTGAGACGGGAATCCGGTGGCGTTCCCGCTTTCACGGACGGCTCCCGGGGCGGGGGCCTATTGTGAGGCTGGTGCTGCACGGGTTCGTCACCGACCTGGTCGAGCATCCCGCTCGTCGCTGATGGTAGTTGCGTGTCGCTCCAGGTAATCACTGCTTCCTATGGTTTGACTGGACTTCATGGAAATCGTGGTCGCATTCCTGTTTGTCGTTGTTGTGCTTTTCGGTCTTGACCGGCTGATGCTCTGGCTGGAACGCCGGGGGCACGTGCGCTGGCGCCGTACCAAGCGACGGGACCTGTCGGCCGAGCCCACGGCCGAGCTGGACAGCCTGCTGGCCGGCTCGCCCCGGGAGCCGCGCCGCCCGTGAGACGCCTTCCGCGCGGCGGGGGGCCGCTTGGGCCGCCTCTGAGGCGGCACCCGCCGCATCACGGGGGGCGCGGGCCGTCCGTCCCCGGAGGCGGCGCCTCGCAGCCCCCGCGGGACTGTCCGGCACCGGACAGCCGGACGGCGTTTCACCGATCTTCCGACGGGTACGGCGTGCCGCCGGGAATTCGTGAGGGCCGCCCGCTATGGTGGTGTTTCCTATGGCTGAAGGGCAGGGAAGCGCGCGAGAGCGGGCGACCCGATAGGCACAGCGGTCTTGGACCTATGTGGCCGACGCAGGAGGTCACGTGGGTCGTCTCGGGCGCGTCGGACCTTACACGTTGGTGGAGCGCCTAGGCCGGGGCGGCATGGGCGAGGTCTACCACGCCACCAGCAAGCGTGGCGAGAGCGTCGCGCTCAAGATGCTCCACGACGCCGTCGACGCCGACTCGGAGGCCCGAATACGGCTGGAGCGCGAAGTCCGTGCCCTCCGCAGGGTGGAGAGCCCCTACGTCGCCCGGGTCCTCGACGCCGATCTCGCCTGCGAACGGCCCTACCTGGTCATGGAGCACATCGAGGGGGAGAACCTCTTCGACCGGGTACGGCACGGCGGCCCGCTCACGGGCGCCGGTCTGGTCACCCTGGCCCACGGGCTGGCCGCGGCGCTGTCGGTGGTCCACGCGGCGGGGATCGTTCACCGGGACCTCAAGCCCTCCAACGTCCTGGTCAGCGCCGAGGACGAGCCCGTCCTGATCGACTTCGGCATCGCCCACGTCCTGGACGCCACCCGGCTCACCCTGACGGGCACCTTCCTCGGCACGCCGAGTTACGCGGCCCCCGAACTGTTCGCGGACGAGCCCGTGGGCGAGCCGGCCGACGTGCACGCCTGGGCGGCCACGGTGGCCTTCGCGGCGACCGGACGCCCCACCTTCGGCAGAGGCCCGGTCGAGGCGCAGATGTACGCCATCCTCAACGGCCAGGCCGACCTCGCGGGCATCCCCGCGGCGCTGCTACCCCTCGTCCGCGCGGCACTCCACCGCGAGGCGGTCAAGCGTCCCACCGCGGCCGGTCTCACCGCCCGTCTCAGCCGGCTCGCCCGCGCCGTCTCATGTGATCCCGAGCCTCTGAGAGAGCCTTCGAGGGCGGCGCGGCCGGTCGCGGTCACCGCCGGCTCACCGGGAAGAAGGCCGGAGAGCCGCGGCAAGGCCGGCGCGGACGGTTCGCTCAGGGGGCCCCGGCAGACACCGGGGAGAGAGGGGGCCGGGCGGGCACGCGGAATGGTCGCCAGGAGACGGCGGGCGGAGGGCGCGCCGACCGGGGAGGCCGAGGCCGGAAGGAGGGCGGGGCCGCTGCCGGCGGGGAACGCCGCGCTCATCCTGCTGGCGGTGCTCTCCGTGCCGTGCGTGGTGGCCACGGTGATCTGGCCGGCGGCCACCTTCGCCGTAACCGGGGTGTTCGCCGTCCTGGCCCGCGCGGTCTGGGCCGGGCACTGGCTGGTCAGAGGGAACAGGTCGGCCAGAGTCCGGGGCGTGCTGCGTGTCGTGACCTTCCCGCTGACCTTCGCGGTCTCGCTGCTGACCGCGCTGGCCTGGCCGGGACTGCCCGCCGCGGCGCTCGCCGGCATCACGCTCTGGCTGACCTTCGGCGGATCGCTGCCACCGGAGTGGTGGCTGAGCCCCGTGCAGGTCGTCATCGCGGGCATCGTCTTCGGCGCCGTCTGCGGCGGGATCATCAGCCGCGAGGTCGAACGGGTCGGCTCCCGGATCCCGGACCTTCGCAAGGAGGGGCTGCGCGCGCTCGCCGTACTGGGGGGGTTCGTCGCCCTGTGCGCGGCGGCCATGCGCGCGATCGCCCTGATGGTCTAGGGGGCCGGGCGGCGCCCCTCACCGGCCGGGAGCCGCGGCGGGTTCTCGCGCCGGGAAAAGGCCCGGAAGGAAGGCTCCCAGACCTTTCCACGTGCCGATCAGTTGCCATCGCGACGGGCGAAGCGGTTGAAGATGCGCTCTCCCGCGTTGACCGCGCCCTCGGCCACATCACGCAGGACGCCGATGAAAGGGTCCTGGGACTGCGACCAGGACTCCCGGTAGGAGCGAGCCGCGGCCTTGACCTCCTCGGAGATCTTGGCGTTGGAGTCGTCGGCGCGGCGGGGGTAGTCGCCGCCGAGGATCGTGTCGTACTCGCCGCTGCGCCGCCACTTGTCCAGCTCGGCGACCCGGGAGACCGCGAACGGGTGGGTGGTGCCGAGCAGGTTGAGGACCTTGAGCAGACCGTCGCGGACGTCCCCGGCCGTGTCGTACTCGCGCGCCTGGTCGAGGAAGGCCTCGATGTTCATCTCGTGCAGGCGTGAGCCGCCGGCCAGTTTCATCAGCGCGCGCAGGGCGGCGTCGGGATCCTGGCCGCAGAGCAGGCCGCCTCGGTCGGCGGAGAGCTCGGACTTGCGGTGCCACTCCTCCAGTCCGGCGACGATCGCGCGCAGGCCGATGTAGCCGAGCGGGATCCAGGCCACCCGGGTGGCCAGGCGGGTGAGGATGTCCAGCATGGTGCGGTAGACCGCGTGGCCGGACAGGATGTGCGCCGTCTCGTGGCCGATGACGAAACGCTGCTCCTCTTCGTCCATCAGGTCGAGCAGGCCGGTGGAGACGACGATGAACGGGTCGTCGAAGCCGATCGCCATCGCCTGCGCCTGCGGGTTCTGCTGGACGTAGATCTCCGGGATGCGGTGGAGGTCAAGGGCGTAGGCGGCGTCACGGCCCATGTCGTGCAGTGCGCGGAACTGGGTCTCCCCGGCGCGCACGGCCGAGGCGAGGTAGATCAGGCGCAGGCGGCGCTCGCTGATCAGGCCGGACATCTGCTTGAGCACCGTGTCGAACCCGCTGAGCGAGCGCAGGGCGACCAGCGCGGACCGGTCGGCGGGATGTTCGTATGCACGTGAGCTGATGCCGGGAAGCTGCACGCGGTTGCGATCCGGGGTGGTGGTCATGTCCGGCATGCTACGTCGGGGCCGCCTGACATGCGCGGGGGGTGATTAAAAGCCGCGTACCGCTTACGCGTATGGTCCGTTCCATGATGAACGCGGCTACCGGTGACGGCAAGCGACGTCTGGGCGTCATGGGCGGCACCTTCGACCCGATCCACCACGGTCACCTGGTCGCAGCCAGTGAGGTCGCGCACCACTTCAACCTCGACGAGGTGGTCTTCGTGCCGACCGGACGCCCCTGGCAGAAGGCCGACAAGACGGTTTCCGCGCCGGAGGACCGCTATCTGATGACGGTCATCGCGACCGCGTCCAACCCGCGTTTCTCGGTGAGCCGGGTGGACATAGACCGGCCGGGGCCGACCTTCACCATCGACACCCTGCGTGAGATCTCCGCGCTCTGGGGGCCGGACGTCGAGCTGTACTTCATCACCGGCGCCGACGCCCTCGCCCAGATCCTGAGCTGGCGCGATGTCGACGAGTTGTTTACCATCGCGCACTTCGTCGGCGCCACCCGCCCCGGCCACACCCTGCACGACCCGGGACTGCCCGAGGGCAGGGTGAGCCTGCTGGAGATCCCCGCGCTGGCCATCTCGTCCTCCGAATGCCGGGAGCGGGTGGCCTCGGGGCAGCCCATCTGGTATCTCGTTCCCGACGGTATTGTTCAGTACATCAACAAGCGCGGCCTCTACCGCCACAAAGTCGGCTGACCAGCATGCACATCACTCCTCTTTCGCCCCAGGGCACATGGGAGGCACATCGGAGAAGATGGCGTCGACCGCCGCCCGTGCCCGATCATCGGCATCCGGCCACAGGTGCGCATAGATGTTCAGAGTGGTGACGGCTGAGCTATGGCCCATGAGGTGCTGAACGGTCTTGACGCTTTCGCCGTATCGGACCAGAGCTGATGCGTAGGTGTGACGGCAGATGTGCAGCCCTGTTCCTGCTGGGATGCCGACCATATCGGCGGCCAGGCGCCAAATATCGCTCCAGGTGCCCCGTTTGATCGGTGTGTTGCGTGCCGTCGTGAACAGGAGCTTGGCTTCACGTGTGGTGGGCTTACGTAGGTTGGTCCGGTCATCGATCTCGACCGTTGTCGCCGGAAACTCCATGAGATGTTCCGCCAGCATGGTCACGACCATGTCAGCCAGAGGGATACTCCGATAGCTCTTCGGAGTCTTAGGCGGACCGAGGTAAACAGCGTTGCCCTTGGCCGCACTGGTGATCAACTGTTGTTCCACCTTAAGGACCTTGCGTAGGAAATCGATCTTTTCGACTTCCAGGCCGAAGATCTCAGACGGTCGCAGACCCGTCCCTACCGCCGTTAACACGATGGCCCGGTATCGGGCAGGAAGCGCATCTGCGAGCGCCATCACGGTCTGCACATCGAGCGGAACGATCCTCTTCGTCTCCATGGCGGGCAGTCGGATGCCCACGCAGGGGGAATGCCCGATGACCCGATCACGGACAGCCGCGAGAAAGATTGAAGCCACGTAGCCATAAGCGACGTGGACCGTGGATGGCGCGAGTTCTTCCGAGCACTTCCGTACGAGGCCCTGTACGTGCCCAGGACGAACGGAAAACATGGGGCGTTCACCGAGTACCGGGTAGATGTGAATCCGCAACGCACGATCAACCAGGGTGCCCGTGGCTTCCCGATGTACTTGGGTCGTCCGCCACTTCTCGGCGAACTCGCGAAACTTGATTTTCCCGTGTGCCACGTCAACGTACTGGCCTGACGAAAGATCGCTTTTGGTCTTCGCGTCGAATGCTTCAGCAGCCGCTCGTTTCGCGTAGTTCTTCTTTCTTTGCTCGCCACGGTCATCCCGCCATCGGACCTGCCAGCGTTCGCCTTTACCATGATCGTTACTCGGAACCTTGTCATGGTCCGAACACTTGGCCTCACCATGCTTGGGACGGGACTTGTGCCATCGGTCGTAGACGGTCATGGCTGCTCCCGGACCCACGTCAGGTCGTCATTGCCGTCGGCCATGGTCGTCGTTGTCCGCGTCATGCCGCCTCCTCACCGGGCGTCGAAGGGATACGGCGTGGCCATCGGGAGCGGCGGGCGTGCTCGCGGTCCTCGCGAACGAGCTGGGCGACA
>NZ_JBEXUG010000060.1:0-25432 GCF_040614315.1 Streptosporangium sp. NPDC006007
CAGGTACACGCGAAGCCGGGCTTGTCCTTCCGTCCCCGGCCCGCTGCCCCTTCGGGGTGGGTCGACGGCAGACGGGAAGATCAGCGCAGGGGAAAGATGTGCGGGACCGCACGCGGTAAGGAGTGCCTGCCGGACGACAGGGTTTGAACCTGCGACCCCTTGACCCCCAGTCAAGTGCGCTACCAAGCTGCGCGACGTCCCGTTGTCCTTCGTCCTATCGGGCGGGACGTCATAACCTTAGCGCAGATTGGCCTTTGTTCCGTCGCTGTTCCGTCAGAGCATGAAAGACAGCGAGAATCAGCGAGAAGCGGCCAAAGGGAAATCTCCTGATCGGATGCCACCTCTGGATGTCATTGCAGGTCGCTGACTCCGACGCCGAAGATCCTGGAGATCGGCGAGGGCACCAGCGAGGTGCAGCGGATGCTCATCGCCCGCGAACTGGGTCTCAAGGGGCTCTGAGCGGAGGGCCGGCCGGGGCGGACGTCATCGCGGTGATGGCCTTCGACATGATCCGCGTCATGCTCCGGAGCTCGTCGGGGGTGAGCCGGTCGATCAGAAAGGCGCGGACGACGGCCACGTGCCCGGGTGTGCTCCTCTCCAGGCGGCGCGCGCCCTCGTCGGTGAGCACGGCCAGGACCCCCCGGTCGTCGGAGGGGCAGGTCGTCCGCTCGACGAGGCCGCGTTTCTCCAGCCGGCCGACCTGGTAGGTGAGCCCGCTCTTGGAGACGACCACCTTGCGCGCGAGGTCGTTCATGCGCAGCCGCCGGCCGGGGGCGGCCGAGAGTTTCGCGAGGATCTCGTAGTGGGCGTGGGTGAGCCCGGAGTCGGCCTTCAGCCGCTCCTCGATGTGCCGCTCCAGCAGATGGGACGCGCTGAGATAGGCCGCCCACGCGCCCAGCTCGCTCTCGGTTAACCATCTCGTGTCCGCCACTTTCCCAGTGTATGGGTTGTTCGAATATGAACCACCAACTATCGTTGGTTCATATTCGAACAGTAATGAGGGGCCCTCATGTCAGTGGCCGATCGGATACAGCCCGTCGCCCTGCTTCTGGCGCGGATCGGCATCGGCGCGATCTTCCTCGTGCACGGCCGGCAGAAGTTCGCGGCCGGGCTGGACAGCACGGCGGCGGCCTTTCAGTCGATGGGAGTCCCGGCGGCGAGCCTGACGGCCCCGGCGGTGGCCGTTCTTGAGGTCATCGGCGGCATCGCGCTCATCCTGGGCGCGGCCCTGCCGATCTTCGGCTCCCTGCTCGTCCTGGACATGATCGGCGCGTTCGTCCTCGTCCACGCGGCGCACGGCTTCTCGGTGGCCAAGGGCGGCTACGAGTTCGTCCTCGCGCTCGCCGCGGGCACCCTGGCCGTGGCCTTCGGCGGAGGTGGGGCGCTCGCCCTCGACAGCCTGTGGCAGCGACGGGGGCGACGGGGGCGGAGCCGGAGAGGTGAGGCGTAGCCGGCGGGCCCGGAGGACGGGCTCGGCGGACCGGGCTCGGGGGGACGGGCTCCGCGCCTCGCCCGAGCCCGGTGGTCAGCTGGGCAGCTGGGCGTCCAGGCGGTAGCCGTCCACGGTGACGTACACCTGGTCGCCCGGCCGGGCGTTCAGGCGCATCAGCACGGGCTGCAGGGAGTCGAAGACCGGGTGGTCCCGCCAGACCAGCACCACCGCGTTGTCGCCGGGGCCGGTCACCGACAGCAGGGTGCCCGGGCGCATGCCCAGCCGGGTGGCGTATCCCTCCGGCACCGCCACCGGGCCGCCCCGCAGGTGCTCGCTGGTCACCTCGATCCGCTGCCAGCGGCTTGGATCGGTGGTCGGGTTGGTCGGCGGGTGGAGCGGGGCACGCCGGCTGGTGATCAGGTGGGGCCGGGGGTTGCCGGCGGCCAGGGCGGACAGCGTGGCCAGGGCCGCGCGGGGGTCGATGGAGCCGGCGCTCACCTGCGGGATCGGCTGCCCGCCGCGGTGGTGATGGCCGGCCGACCCCGGCGTACGGCGGGGCAGCTGCTTGTTCTCGGGGGCGCTCTCCGGGGCGGACGCCTCCTGGGAGGTGTCGCTGGCGGAGAGGGCGTCCAGCCACGCCTGCGCCGAGTGGGCGCGGACGCCGAGCCGGTGCTCCATCAGGGCGACCGCGTCGGCGTCGGCCGGTTTGCCCGCCAGGAGCTGCCGGGTGCGTTCCCGCAGGCCGCCCAGGTCGCCGACGACGAGCCAGCCGTCCTGGAGCCGCCGGTCGGGCATCAGCGTGACCAGCACCCGCCAGAGCGGGGTGCGGAGCGTGGGAACCTCGACGGGGTGCGCGGGGTCGGCGCCGATGAGCTGGTCCTGGGTGGCGGCGGCGCCCAGCCACTCGGTGAGGCCGAACATGTGGCCGGTGAGCGGGGCGGACTCCGAGGAGCGCAGCCAGAGCAGGATGCGTTCCTCCGCGGCCCGCTGGGCGGCGGAGAGCGCGGCGAGGTCGGCGTTGAGCTTGTGCGCCAGGGCGCGCAGGCTGATCGGGTCGACGGCGAACAGCCGTTCCACCGCGATCGCGCGCTCCAGCGGGTTCCAGTCCCGGAACATGTTGTCCACCAGGCCCACCAGCGGGTAGTCGCCGAGGCGGATCGGGGGTTCGGGGACCGGCGCGGGGTGCGGCCGCTGGGGAACCGGAGGTGTGGCCGGCGCCCGCCGCTCCGGCTGCTGCCCCTGCCCGGCGGGGGCGTGAGGGGCCGGGGCGTGGGGGGCCGGGGCCGGTGCGGCGGCCGGCGCCGTGGTCTGCGGAGCGGGCCGCTGAGCGGTCCGGGCGGCCTGCGGGGCCTGGGCGGGTTGTGCGATCTGCGTGGTGGCCTGCGCGGTCTGCGGGGCGGTCTGCGCGGGCTGCTCGGCGGTCACCGGAATCCGGCTGAGCACCTCGCGGAACATGGCGGTCACCACGACCTCGGGGGCGGTGGACGCCGAGGGGGAGCCCAGGTCTCCGGCGGTCAGCCGGCGCAGCCGGGACCAGCCGCCCAGCCCGGTGATGGCCGAGCGGGCGGACTCGGGCCAGTCGGGCAGGGTGGGGTCGACCGTGTGCACGTGCAGCGCGGGTAGTACGTCACTTAACGGCAGGTGGTCCCAGCGGGACAGCGAGAGCCGGGCCAGCCGGTCGCAGACCCAGTCGAGCCCGGCTGCGCCGAGAGCCTTGGGCAGGGTGACCGAGGACCACCACCCGGCGGGCAGGCGGGGATCGGCCAGAACTTCGGCGATCTGCTGGGGCCTGCTCCAGCGCAGGGCCGGGACCAGATCACTCAGGCAGATCGATGACTCGGCATCCATCGGCGGACCGCAACCTCCCCAAGGTGACGCATGTGGCTAATGGTGCAGCCTACGCCGCAAGCTATCAATTGGTGTTAAGAGGGTAAAGCTGGTTGGTACCCAAATCAGCCGTGAGGATACGCGGGCGGCCGCCGACGGCTGTCACGGCCTCGGCTCCGGCCCGGCGTCCCGCATCCAGTGCGACCTCGTCGCCGGCCCCTGCCAGCAGGGCGGTCAACAGGCCGGCGGCGAACGCGTCACCTGCTCCCGTCGAGTCAACCACCTCGGTGGCGAGTCCGGGAACCCGTGCGGCCAACTTTCCCTCCCTGGCCATCAGGGCGCCCCGGGAACCGAGTTTCACCGCGGCCGCGCCGTACCGGCGGCTCAGCTCCTCCGCGGCACCCTCGGCGGAGGTCTCGCCGGTGAGCAGCAGCGCCTCGTCCAGGTTGGGGATGATCAGCTGGGCGGCCAGCGTCTCCCGGACGAACCGCTCGGGGCCGAAGGAGCGGAGAAAACCGGTCGAGGCCGGATCGACGCTGATCGTGACGCCGCGCCGGGCGGCCTCGGCCAAGGCCAGCCGGGACAGCTGCAGCCCCGGCTCGGCGAACAGCGTGTACCCCGACAGGTGCAGGTGGCCCACCCCGTCGAGCAGGCTCTCGTCCCAGTCGTCGGTGCCGATGTGCCCTCCCGCGCCCCGGTTGGTGAGCATGGAGCGTTCTCCGGTCGGGTCGACCATGGCGATCACCACGGCGGTCGGCCGCTCGGGGTCCACCCGCATGTGCGGCCGGACACCGCCGCGCCGGAGTTCGGCGGCGTGCCACTCCCCGGTGTCGAAACCGACCCGGGTGAGGATGCGGGCGTCGGCGCCCAGGTGGGCGGCCCAGGAGGCGGTGTTGGCGCCCGATCCGCCCGGCCGCAGCACGATGTCGGCGGCGGTGTCCGTCCCGACGGCCAGACCGGCCAGGGCCGGCCCCTCGTGCAGCGCGACGACGTCGGTGACGACGTCGCCGATGACCAGCAGCCCCGTTCCGGTCACGACCGCCTCAGTCTCCCCGGCCCCAGGACACCGCGATCTCGGCGGCGGCGCGGACGTTGCCCCGCACGGCCGCCAGGTTCGCCTCAAGTGAGGCGCCGCCGGTCCCCCGCACCAGGTAGTCCAGCAGGAACGGGGTGATGGCCTGGCCGGTTATCCTCTCCCGCCCCGCCGCCGCCAGGGCCTCGGCGAGGACCCGGTCGTGGAGGGCGGGATCGAGCTGCTCGGCCCGTGGCACGGGGTTGGCCACGATCAGCGCGGCCTCCGGGCCGCCGAGCGCGTCCTGGGCCCGCATGATGTCCGCGGCCTCGGCCGCGGTCTCGATCCGCCAGTCGATCGGCTCGCCCGAGGTGTGCAGGTAGAAGCCGGGGAACTCGTCGGTGCGGAGGCCGACCACGCCGACGCCGCGGGTCTCCAGCCGCTGCAGGGTGGCCGGGACGTCCAGGATCGACTTCACGCCCGCGCAGACGACGGTGATCCGGGTACGGCTCAGCATGTCGAGGTCGGCCGACTCGTCCTGGGTGGCGGCCCACTCGCGGTGCACGCCGCCGAGGCCGCCGGTGGCGAAGACCCGGATGCCCGCCCGCGCGGCCAGGAACGAGGTCGCCGAGACCGTGGTCGCCCCGCAGGCCCTCAGCGCGGCGGCGACCGGCAGGTCACGGAAGCCGAGCTTGCGCAGGCCGGGGTCGGTGGCGATCCGCTTCAGCCCCTCCCCATCCAGGCCGACGCGCGCCACCCCGTCCAGCACCGCGATCGTCGCGGGTACGGCCCCGGCCTCGCGGACGATCTCCTCCAGTTCGGCCGCGACCTCAAGGTTGCGGGGCTGGGGCAGGCCGTGCGAGATGATCGTGGACTCCAGGGCCACGACCGGGACGCCCCGCGCCAGTGCCTCGGCCACCTCGCGGGACGGCCGGAGCACGCTGTCGATGGGCTGGTGGGTGATACGCATAAGTGGGTTCTGTCTCCTCGTCCGGACCGGATGGGCGCCCTCGGAACCGTATAAACAAGCAGCTTGTTCCAGAAAGAGCACGTTACGGCGGTTGCCGGACGGAGTCCACTTGAAGGTCAGCCGACGGCGATGACGCCGATCAGTGAGATCACGCCGATGACAGCCGTGGCCGCCCCGCCGAGCAGCAGGGAACGCCCGCCGCGGAGCAGTTCCCTGAGGTTGACGCCCGTTCCCAGCCCGAAGAGCGCGGCGGCGAGCAGGATCGCCGTCACCTCCGGTATCGTCCGGCTGATCCCGGCGGGCACCAGGCCCAGGCTCCGCACCGCCACCGTCGCGAGGAATCCCAGCACGAACAGGGGGACCAGCGGGGGACGCCGCCCCGCCGAGGCCCGCCGCCCGGTGCCCTGCCCGGTGCCCTGTCCCGTGCCCTGTCCCGTCCGCGCCGCCGCGCTCCCGCGCAGGGCCACGGAGGTGAGGGCCACGATCGGGGCGAGCAGCACGACCCGGGCCAGCTTGACCACCACCGCGCTCGCCAGCACCCCGGCTCCGGCCGCCGCGCCCACGGCCGCCACCTGGGCGACCTCGTGCACCGACGCGCCGGTCCAGAGGCCGAGCTGGTGCGGCGTCAGGCCGAGCAGCCCGGCGAGCGCGGGCACCACCAGCATCGCCGCGCTGCCGTACAGGACCACCACGCTGAGCGCGCTCGCCACGTCGTCGTCGTCGCTGCCGGCCACCTCGTGCATGGCGGCCACGGCCGCGGCTCCGCAGACCGAGACCCCGGTCGCGATGAGCAGTGATCTGCGGGGGTTCACCCCCATCCGCGCTCCCAGCCACCGGGTGATCAGGAAGGTGCCCCCGGTGGCGGCGAGGATCACCACGAGGGCCTGCCAGCCGAGCGCCAGCACCTCCGGCAGGGCGATCTGCATCCCGAGCAGCACGATCGCCAGCCGGAGCACCCTGCGGGCGGCGAACTGCAGTCCGGGGCGGAACGTGGCGCGCAGCCCCCCGAGATTGGTCAGCGCGACCCCGAAGGCCACCGCGACCACGGCCGGGCTCGCCCCGGGAAGCGCGCGGCTCACCAGCAGGGAGGCGGCCACCGCGACGGCCGTCAGCGCGAGTCCGGGGAAGAGCGCGCCGGTCTTCGCCGCACGTGCCCGCCAGACCGCCTCCCGAGGTTCCGCCCGCGGGCCGGAGGCCGTCCCGGGGAGCGGCCTTTCGGTCTCGTCCCCCCGGTCCCGGCCGGACGAGGAGCCGGACGAGGGGGAGGGAGGGGATCCTTCGGAATCTACACTGTAAAGCCGCTGGCTCTCCGGACCGTCCGCATCCGGGGTACGAGGGTCGGAAGGTGGGGAGATTGTCATATTTCGAGTGTCGAAGAAGGGAAATGTACCCGGTAGGCGTCATCTCCCTGGTAGGCCATAGCCTATAGCTATGAGTGATCTGCCTGACCTTGAGTCCCTGCGGTTACTGGTCGACGTGGACCGCCTGGGCAGTCTCGGCCAGGCGGCCAGGGTGGCGGGCATCGCCCAGCCGTCGGCGAGCAAACGGATCGCGCTGCTGGAACGGCGCCTGGGACTGCTCCTGCTCGAACGCACCCCCCGAGGCTCCACCCTCACCCCGCAGGGGGTGATGGTCTCCGCCTGGGCGACCCAGGTGCTCGCGGCGGCCGAGGAGCTCATGCGCGGGGCGGAGGCGGTACGGCACGGCAGGGAGGCCCATCTGCACATCGCGGCCAGCATGACCGTGGCCGAGTACCTGCTGCCGCGCTGGCTGGGGGAACTGCAGAATCGCGAGCCCCAGGTCCAGGTCGGGCTGGACGTGCAGAACTCGGCTGAGGTCGCCAGGCTGGTCGGCGGCGGCATCGAGCTGGGGTTCGTGGAGGGGCCCTCGGTCCCGCCGGGACTGGCCTCCCGGGTGGTGGCCACCGACCGGCTCGTCGTGGTGGTCGCGCCGGGTCACCCGTGGGCGCGTCGCCGTACCGCACTCCTCTCCGCGGAGCTGGCCGCGACGCCGCTGGTCGTCCGGGAGCGGGGTTCGGGCACCCGCGAGACCCTGGATCGCGCGCTGGCCGGTCATCGGGGCGCCGCGCCGAGACTGGAGCTCGGCTCCAACACCGCGGTCAAGGGGGCGACCCGCGAGGGGGCGGCTCCGGCCGTGCTCAGCGGGTACGCGGTGGAGGGTGAGCTGGCCACCGGCCGGCTGATCGAGGTGGCCACCCGGGGCATCAACCTCGAACGCCGCCTGCGGGCCGTCTGGCGGCGGGGCCGCCCGCCCACCGGGCCCGCCGCCACCCTTTTGAAGATCACTCTTTCCGCCGCCCGGGAGTGACCCCGGTCGCGGGTTCCCGCCAGCGGCCCGAGGCCGGTTTCGCGGCGACCGTCAGCGCCGTCGTCATCCGCTCCTCCTCGGGCAGGTCCAGGCCGATGACGAACGGGACGCTGCCCAGGATGAGCGCGATCACCGCGAGGCGGGCCTCGAACTGCCTGACCGGGTCGGTCCCGGGGACGGACAGCACCGAGAGCACGGCCATCATCCGGTGGTGCATCCGCTCGCCGGCCGGCAGCCGGGACATGACCGCCTGATTTACCCGGGCGAATCGCAGGAGTGGGCGCCACCGGTCGTTAAGGAGCATCGCGATCCGCTGCATAATCTCCGTCACGGCCTGTTCTGCGCGCGGCTCTGCCCCGCCGGGGCGCTCGGTCTGGCCGGGCACGGCTGAGCCGTTCATCGTGCTCTCATGTCGAGCCTCTAGCGTTGGGGTCCATGGGCGACGGTGAGGCGGCGCGGGTGCTGGTCGTGGACGACGAGCCCGCGCTCAGGGAGGCGCTCCAGAGCAGTCTGGAGTTCGAGGGGTACCGGGTCGGGCTGGCCTCCGACGGCCTGGCCGCGCTGGAGACCCTGAGGAGGGAGCCGTACGACCTGGTGCTGCTGGACGTGATGATGCCCCGGCTGGACGGGCTCACCGCCTGCCGCAGGCTCCGGGCCGCGGGCGACCACGTGCCGGTGCTCATGCTCACCGCCCGCGACGCGGTGGGTGACCGGGTGTCGGGGCTGGACGCGGGGGCCGACGACTATCTGGTCAAGCCGTTCGAGCTGGACGAGCTGCTGGCCCGGGTGCGGGCGCTGCTGCGGCGCGGCGCCCTGGCCGCGCCCGCGTCCTCGGACGGCGGGGGCGGCGTCCTCGTCCACGGTGATCTGCGGATGGACACCGCCGGGCGCGAGGTCACCCGAGCCGGTGAGCAGCTGGAGCTGACGCGGACCGAGTATCTGCTGCTGGAGCTGTTCATGACCCACCCCCGTCAGGTCCTCACCCGCGAGCAGATCCTCAACCAGGTGTGGGGCTTCGACTTCGAGCCGTCCTCCAACTCCCTCGACGTCTACGTCATGTATCTGCGCCGCAAGACCGAGGGCGTGGGCCGCCCCCGCCTGATCCACACCGTCCGCGGTGTCGGCTACGTGCTGCGGACCCCCTGATGAGCCGCCGTCGCTCCCTGCGCTCCCGGCTCACCCTGCTGGTCACGGCGGCGGTCGCGCTGGCGATCGCGGTGTGCGCGGCTGTCTGCTGGTTCCTTGTCAGGGGCGAGCTGCTCGGCCAGGTGGAACGCTCCCTGGACGTGCCCAAGGGGCCGCAGGGCGTCGAGTGGATCGAGCAGTACTGCTCGGGGGCCGTCGTCGGCCGCATGCCGCCGCCGCCCCGCTTCCAGCTCCTCCAGGTGATCGACGCGGGCGGCGGCAGATGCGTCGTCGGCACCACCGGCGTCAGGGTCGTCCCGTCCGACCGGACCCTGGCGGGGGCGCCGGAGGGGAGAGGGGAGTTCCGGGACGGCGTGACGGACGACGGGGCTCCGGTCCGTGTGCTGGTCAGGAGTGTCGGGTCGGGGCTGGCGGTGATGGAGGCACGGCCGCTGGCCGAGTTCCAGTCCACCCTGACCACGCTCGCCTGGATCCTCGCCGGGGTCGCCGCGCTCGGTGTGGTCGGCGCGGCCTCCGCCGGGCTGCTCGTCTCCCGTACGGCGCTGCGCCCGGTCGGACGTCTGGCCGAGGCGGTCGAGCACGTGGCCAGGACCGAGGATCTGGGCACCCGCATACCGGTCGAGGGCACCGACGAGATCGCCAGGCTCGGTGCCTCCTTCAACGCGATGACCGCCGCGCTGGCGGGGTCTCGTGAGCGCCAGCGGAGGCTGATCGCCGACGCGGGGCACGAGCTGCGCACCCCGCTCACCAGCCTGCGCACCAACGTCGATCTGCTGCTGCGCAGCGAGAACACCGGCCGGCCGCTGGACCCCGCCGCCAAGCGCAGGCTGCTGGCCGGTCTCAAGGCCCAGTTCGAGGAGATGTCCACGCTGGTGGGGGACCTGCTTCAGCTCTCGCGCCCGGCGGACGAGCACGAGCCGTACATCGAGGTCGCCTTCCACGACGTGGTCGGGTCGGCCGTGCGCCGGGCCGGGCTCCGCGCCCCGGACACCCCGATCGACGCCGATCTGGAGTCGTGGTACGTCCACGGTGATCCGGCCGCTTTGGAGCGGGCCGTGGTGAATCTGCTCGACAACGCGGTGAAGTTCTCCACGGGGCCGGTGACCGTGCGGCTCGGCGACGGCGAGCTGACCGTCAGGGATCACGGTCCGGGTATCCCCGCCGACGAGCTGCCGTACGTGTTCGACCGGTTCTGGCGCTCCCCCTCGGCGCGGAGCATGCCGGGTTCGGGGCTGGGGCTGGCCATCGTGGCGCAGGCCGTGAGGGACGCCGAGGGAGAGGTCGCCGTGGAGAACGCGGCGGGCGGCGGGACCGTTGCCCGGGTGCGGCTGCCCGGCTCCCCCGCCAGGGGCTGACGACCCGCGCCGGAAGCCGGTTCGCTGTCCGCTGTTTCCCTATCGGATCTATCTAGTTCCGGTCATTCTGTGATTTGCCGGTTTTTCTCACCGGACGTTAACGATCGGCTCAGGCCCGTTCAAGATCACTTGATCAGCCTGAGGGCATGAGAGATCCGAGTCGTCACCCCTGGGGGGCAGCGTGAAGCAGATGACCGCACCCGCACGCACCCGGCTGGTCGAGATCGTCATCCCCGTCCACAACGAGCAGCGGGTGCTCGCCGAGAGCGTCCGCCGCCTGCACGCCTATCTCACGGCCGAGTTCCCCTACGGCTTCCGCATCACGATCGCCGACAACGCCAGCACCGACGCCACCTGGCCGATCGCCGTCGGCCTGAGCCGGGAACTGCCGCGGGTGAGCGCCGTCCACCTGGACGGCAAGGGGCGGGGGCGGGCGCTGCGCCTGGTGTGGTCGGCCAGCGACGCCGACGTGGTCGGCTACATGGACGTGGATCTCTCCACCGACCTGGACGCCTTCCTGCCGCTGGTGGCGCCGCTCCTGTCGGGCCACAGTGACCTGGCCATCGGCACCCGGCTGTCCAGGGGCGCCAACGTGGTCCGCGGGCCGAAGCGGGAGTTCATCTCGCGGACCTACAACCTGCTGCTCCGCTCGGCCCTCGGCGCCCGCTTCTCCGACGCCCAGTGCGGGTTCAAGGCGGCCCGCACCGAGATCGCCCAGGCGCTGCTGCCCGCCGTCGAGGACGAGGAGTGGTTCTTCGACACCGAACTGCTCCTGCTCGCCGAGCGGCACGGCCTGCGCATCCACGAGGTGCCCGTCGACTGGGTGGACGACTCCGACAGCCGGGTGGACATTCTCAGGACCGCACTGGACGATCTGCGGGGGATGGCCAGGATGGCGCGGAAGACCCTGTCCGGAGCGGCCAGGATCCCGGTGCCGCCGCGTGTCCGGCTGGCCCGGCTGCCGGAGGGCATGGCCCGGCAGCTGCCCGTCTTCGCCGTCATCGGTGTGGTCAGCACCCTGGCGCACCTGGGTCTCTTCGTCCTCCTGCGGCCGGTGACGCCCGCCGTGGTCGCCAACGGCGTGGCCATGCTCGTCACCGCCGTCGCCAACACAGCGGCCAACCGCCGCTTCACCTTCGGCGTCACCGGCCGCGCCGGCGTCGTGCGCCACCAGCTCGGAGGAGGGCTGGCCTTCCTCGTCGGTCTCCTGCTGAGCACCGGCGGCCTGGCCCTGCTGGACCGCTTCGCCCCCGGCGCCCCCACCGCCGCCGAGGCCGTCGCGCTCGTCGCCGCCAACGCCCTCGCCACCCTGGTCCGCTTCCTCCTGCTGCGCGCCTGGGTCTTCAACCCACGCCGGACCGGCAAAGGCACCCGATGACCGCCCATCCCGGCACCGGAGACCCCCGCTGGGCGCGCCCGGCGCTGTGGGGGGTGCTCGCGCTGGCCGCGGTCCTCTACTGCTGGGCGCTCGGCCGTAACGGCCACGCCAACGACTACTACTCTGCGGCGATCCTGTCGGGCACCCGGAGCTGGAAGGCGTTCTTCTTCGGGGCGCTGGACGCCGGGTCGTTCATCACCGTGGACAAGCCGCCGCTCGCGCTCTGGGTGATGGGGCTCTCCGCGAGGGTGTTCGGGTTCGGCACGTGGAGCATGCTCCTGCCCCAGGCCCTCGCGGGCGTCGCCGCCGTCGGCGTGGTCCACTCGGCCGTACGGCGCGCCCTGCCCGGCACGCCCGGTCACGCGGCCGGGCTGGTCGCGGCCCTGGTGATGACGTTGACCCCGATCACGGTGGCGATCAACCGGGACAACAACCCCGACACCGTTCTCGTGCTGCTCCTGGTCCTGGCCGCCTGGTGCTGCCAGGAGGCGATCCGCGCCGGCCGTACGCGCCTTCTCGTCCTGTCGGCCGTCCTCGTCGGCCTCGCCTTCAACACCAAGATGCTCCAGGCGTACCTGGTGCTCCCGCCTCTGGCCCTTGTCCACCTCGCCGCGGCTCCGGGCACGGTGCCGCGCCGTCTCGTCCGCCTGCTCGGGGCCGGGGCCGCGCTGGTGGTCTCCAGCGCCTGGTGGATGGTGATCGTGGACCTCTGGCCCGCCGCGAGCCGCCCCTACATCGGAGGCAGCACCGACAACTCCGTCTGGGACCTGGTCGTCGGCTACAACGGCCTCGGCCGGATCTTCGGCGGCGGGTTCGGCGGTCCCGGTGGCGGGTTCGGTGGCGCGTCCGGCGCCGGGCGCCTCTTCAACGACGTCATGGCCGGGCAGATCTCCTGGCTGCTGCCCTTCGCCGTGATCGCCCTGGTCGCCGGGGTGGCCCTGACGGCCCGGCGCCCTCTCAGCGGCGCCCGCCCGGCCCTGCTGCTCTGGGGCGGCTGGCTCGCGGTGCACTACGTGGTGTTCAGTTTCTCCCGCGGGACCTTCCACCCCTACTACTCCACCGCCATGGCCCCGGCCGTCGCGGCCCTGACCGGTATTGGCGGGGTGCTCATGTGGCGGGCCCGCCGGCGGGCCGGAATCTGGGCATGGGCACTGCCCGTGGGCATCGCGGTCACCGGGGCGTGGTCCTTCGCGGTGCTCCGCCGTACCCCGGACTTCGTGCCCTGGCTGGCCTGGACGGTGGCCGGTACGGCGGTGGCCGCGGTGATCGGCCTGCTCGCGGCCAGGCTGGGCCGCGCCCCCCGGCGGCGGCTCGCCGTGGTCACCCTGGCCGCGGCCCTGGTCGCGGGCCTCGCCGGTCCGGCGGCCTACGCCGTGACCCCGCTGGGCTCGGCGGTCAACGGCACCAACCCCACCGCGGGCCCCGGCGGAGGCGGTTTCGGCGGCATACGAGGACCCGGCATGGTGCCCGACGGGCGCCCGCAGGGGTTTTCGGCCGGCCGGCCGCGCGGTGGCCCCGGCGGAGTCGTGGACCAGAAGATGATCGTCTACCTGCGCGCGCGCCTGGGCCAGGCGACCTGGCTGGTGGCGGTGGGCGGTGCGCAGAGCGCCTCGTCGATCATCTTGTCCACCGGTCTGCCCGCCATCGCCATGGGTGGTTTCACCGGCGGTGACCCGGCCATGACCGTGGACCGGCTGAAAGGGCTCCTCGCCTCCGGCCGGCTCCGCTACCTGCTGCCCGGTGAGGACCGGGGCGGCCCCGACGGGGGTGGGTCCGCGGTGGCCGGGTGGGCGCGGGCCAACTGCGCCGTCGTCGCCCCCGCCGAGTACGGCGGGGTCCAGCAGGGCCGGTCGCTCTACGACTGCGGTACCGTCGCGACCGAGTCGTGGGCCCGGTCGCGGTCGAGAACGGTTAACCGATCGGTTGGTCAGTGGTAACGAGGCCTTGCGGTCACGCTGCTGTAGTCTTGCGCGGTGCAGAGCGGAGGAGCGCGCGGCAGCCGCGCGGACCAGGCCGACCACCGCCGGGCGGAGCTGCTCGAAGCCACCCGGCGGGTCGTGCTGGAGCGAGGGCTGGCCAGCACCCGCGTCGTGGACATCGCCAGGGCGACCAACGTGAGCGGTGGTCTGATCCACTACCACTTCGCCACCAAGGACGACCTCATCACCGCGATGCTCCGCAGCACCAGCGGGGCGGAGGTCCAGCGGCTGAAGGAGATCGTCACGGATCCGGGGACCGCCGTCGAGCGGCTCGACCGGGTCCTGCGCTTCTACATCCCGGCGTCCAGGTCGGATCAGAGCTGGATCCTCTGGCTCGACGCCTGGGCTGTCGGGGTGCGCGAGGCGCACGTCCGGGCCATCCTGCTGGAGTTGGAGGGCGCCTGGATCGAGACCCTGGCGGAAGTGATCACGGAGGGTGTGACGGCGGGCGAGTTCGTCTGCGACGACCCCGAGGGGGCGGCCGAGCGGATCGACGGCATGCTCGACGGCCTGGTGGTTCGCTACACCCTGCACGCCGGCAACATGTCCCGGGGCCGGCTGCTGCACCACGCCAGGGTGGCCGCCGCCCGGGAGGTCGGGCTGGACCCGGCGATCTTCGAGGGCTGACCTTCTCGAAGGGGTCAGGCGGGCAGCGCGGCGAGCAGGAAGGCCAGGCGGGCGGCGGCGTCCTCCACGTTGTCGGCGCTGCCGAGCCGGTAACCCCACGAGGTGATGAAGCCGCCGTCCTGGGAGCAGGTCACGGTCTCGACCAGGGTGTTGCTGAAGCGGTTGCGGATGCACACGTAGGCGGGATCTCCGATCGACACCCTCTGCACAGCCAGATCGGCGTGCTGGCGGGTCGCCATGGCGAACCTTTCCAGGCAGGAAAGCATGTCAAGCATCGTGCGTCACCTCCGTCTCGACAGAGAATTGCACGATCTTGGGAGGTTAATCAAGCAATTGCGAAGACTAATCCGCTGATTGTTTCGCGAGGTCCTCAAGGACCCGCACGATCACCGCCCTGGCCTCCTCCCGGAAACACGCCACGTCCTGGAGTTCCTCGAAGGCCCGCTCGTAGAAGGCGATGTCCTCCGGATCGCGCAGGACCAGGTCCCGGGTCCTGGTGGGCACCGCCACCTGCTCCCCGTCGTAGATCCAGAAGCCGTTGAGCAGCGCGGACGGGAGCGGGCTCTCGAAGGGGATCACCCCGAACTCCACGTTCGGGAGCGTGGTCACGGCGAGCAGCCGGTCCAGCTGGCCGCACATCACCTCCGGCGGTGCCAGCCGGTAGCGCAGCGCGGCCTCGGGCAGGATGAAGCGGAACCTCCGCCCCTGGTCGTAGAGGATCTCCTGGCGCTGCATGCGCACCCGGATGGCGGCGTCGATCTCGTCGGGCGCGTTGTAGAGGCGTTTGATCCGGGTGAAGATGCTCCGGGCGTACTCGGTGGTCTGCAGCAGGCCGATGATCACGCCCGGTTCGAACACCCGGAACATCGTGGTCCGCCCCTCCAGGTCACGTATGTCCTCCTGGAGCGCGGCCAGACCGCTGCGGTGCCGCTGGCGCCAGGAGTCCTGGCGCTCCAGCAGGCCGGCTGCCTGCTCGATCAGCTCCTCGACGACCTCGGGGGTGGCCTCCACCACCCGCCCCCAGAGGGTGATGTCGTCCTCGGTGGCGGTCTGACGCGCGTTCTCGATCCGGGAGACCTTGGAGGGCTGCCACCTCAACCGCTCGGCCAACTCCTTGCCGGACAGCTGCGCGGCCTCGCGCAGCTGGCGGAGCTGGATACCCAGCTCCATCCGGACCTGCTGGAACTCGCTCACCCGATCTCCTCCGCCGGCAGTCGGGGCACAGCGCCCCCGCCGCTGCCGGCTCGCCTGTTCCGCGCGCTCACTTCATCTTCCGCATGGTGCGCATGAGGGTAGATCGGGGAGCGGGTCCCACCATAGAGGACTCCCCAATCGTGATCAATATTTACGAAAGAACGTGGCGCGCGATGTCGGAGATAAGCTCGCGGGGAACCTCGATCACCGCCTCACCGGCCAGAACGTGGCGGAGATCGGACAGTGCGTCGGCGTCGGTGACCTGAAGCCCCTGGACGACGATGGTGCCGCGGTCGGTCTCGTAGAGAGAGGGGCAGGCGCCCGCCTCCGAGGTGGAGCCGAGAAATCGCAGACGCATGAGTATTTCCTTCCCCGATCCAGCATCTTCGTGCAATTGTCGGCAATCCTAGAGTTTGGAAGGTTACGGGGAGGTTTCGATAGCTGGACCACCTTCATTGCGCTCAGGCGGCGGATGAACCGGATGTTCGCTGCGCCGGAGGGGCTTGAGTGCCCGAGATCATGACCGGCGAGGCGTGACCGACCCGTCGTCGAGGTCCGGTCGGGGCCCGACCGGGGCGGGCGGGCCCCGGCAGGCCGGACTCCCCCCGCCGCGGCGTCAAGACCCTTCCGGCCCCGGGACCCAGGAGGCCGGCCTTTTCTGCGTGAAGGCGGCGATGCCCTCCTGCCCCTCGGCCGAGGTGAAACGCCGGGCCGACAGCTCGGCCATCCGGCGCATGCCCTCCTCCATCGGCAGGGCGGGCACGATCCGCACGAGCTGCTTGGTGAGCGCCAGCGCCTCGGGACCGCCGCGCAGCAGCATGTCGGTGTAGTGGGCGACCGTGCCGTCCAGGTCCTCCTGTGGCACGGCCCGGGTGAGCAGGCCGATCTCCTGCGCGCGGGCGGCGTCGAAGACCTCCCCGGTGAGCAGGTACTCGGCCGCGGCCCGGGGGTCGAGCCGCCGCAGCACGGTCACCGAGATCATCGCGGGGACCACGCCCAGCCGCACCTCGGTGAACGCGAACGACGCCGAGTCCGGCGCGATCGCGAAGTCGCACGCCGCCACCAGGCCCAGTCCTCCGGCGCGCGCGGTGCCGTTCAACCGGCAGACGACCGGCTTGGGGCTCTCCCAGATGAGGCTCATGATCCCCGGGAAGGAGGCGGTGACCGGCGCCTCGTGGGCGTTGCCCGGCTCGACCCGCTGCTCCTTGAGGTCCGCGCCGGCGCAGAACACCGGTCCGGTCCCGGTGAGCACGATCACCCGTACCCTCTCGTCGGCCAGCGCCCAGTTGAGCCGGTCCTCCAGATCGCCCAGAAGCCGTACGGACAGCGCGTTGCGGTTGCGCGGGGAGTCCAGGGTGATCGTCGCGACCCCGGCGGAGACCTCCCGGCGCACCAGGCGCTCCACCGGCCAGCCCACGTCGCTGCTCATCGAATCTCCTCGGTCACGGCCGGCACGGCTTCCGCCTCGACGCACAGCACGGTACCCGGCGCGGGGGCCGGCGGGGCGTCCGGGGCGTCCGTGCTCAGCCGCAGTGGCTCCAGTCGCTCCTCCACGACAGCGTGCCGTGCGAGCCGCCCCAGATCACGCACTTCTTGGCGGCGGCGAGCCGTACCGGGCCGGCGTAAACGGTGAAACTGCCCGGATTGCCGCCCGACGGGCCGCCCTGGACCTGGAGCGTCGCATTCATCTTGATCTTTCCGGGGATCACGTACCTGGACATGGTGACGACGCAGTTCTTGCCCGCGGCGGAGCTGTAGAGCAGGTAGACGGTCGCGGTGCCGCCACCGAGGGCCCTGGAGCCGATCACCTTGTAGCCCGGGCCGCAGACGCCGGCCGCGGTGTAGGGGTTGGGCTTCGGTGGCGCGGTCGTCGGCTTCACCGTCGGTTTGACGGTGGGCTTCACCGTCGGTTTCACGGTGGGCGTGGCCGTGGGTTTGACGGTGGGTGTGGCCGTGGGTTTGACGGTGGGCTTCACGGTGGCGGACGGCTCGACCGGCACCCGCGTCTCCGGAGTCCCCCGGCTCGGCTCCGGAGACCCGCTCGCCCTCTTGGTGGGGGCGTGGGTGGGCGCCGGGGACGGGGCGGCCGTCCGCCGGGACACCGGGGCGCCGGTGTCGCGGACGGCGGGCGCGGTGACCCTTCCGTCCGGGCTGTCCGGACCGCCTGGGCTCGGCCGGGGAGACTCCCGCGCCGGGGTCGGCGTGCCGGGGGTGAGCGGCCTCGGTCTCCCGGCCGCCTGTGGCGGAGAGGCGGACGGCGCGGCCCGCGCGCTGGAGACCTCGCCACCCTGGAGGATCACCACGGCTCCCGCGGCCACGCCGAGCGCGACCACTCCCGCCGCCCCCGCGAGCAGCGGGCCGACCGGCCGTCGCGTCCTTCGCCCGGACTCCGGCGAGACCCGGACCGGCCCGGCGGGTCCGGTGGGAGGTTCGGCGGAGGACCGGGGAACGGGCTGGGCGGCGGGCGCCGGGGGGACGGGCGCCGGGGCCCGCCTCCGGAGTGGGGAGGGGATCGTCGCCCCCATCAGGTGGTTGACGAGCTGTTCCGCGGTGGGGCGCAGCGACGGGTCCTTGGACAGGGCCGCGGCGACCAGGTGGCGCAGCTGCCCCTCCAGCCGGCTCAGATCGGGCTCCACGGTCAGGATCCGGTTCATCACCACGGGGATGGAGTCGGCGCCGAACGCCGGTGTCCCGGTCGCGGCGAAGACCATGGTGACACCCCAGGCGAACACGTCGGCCGCGGCCGTCACCTCGCCCGCGCCGAGCTGCTCGGGGGCGAGATAGGACGGCGTCCCCATCGCCGTCCCGGTCGCGGTCGTCCCGGGGGAGTCCAGTGCCCTGGCGATACCGAAGTCGATCACCACCGGGCCCTCGGGGCCCATCAGCACGTTGGCGGGCTTGAAATCCCGATGCAGGATCCCGGCCCGGTGGATCGCCGACAGGGCGGTGGCCGTGCTGACGGCGAGCCGCTCCAGCGCGGCGCCGTGCCGCGGGCCCTCGCGGTCGACCAGCTGGCGCAGGGACGGGCCGGGTACGTACTCGCTCACGATGTACGGCCGGCTGCCCGCGAGGTCGGCGTGGAGCACGGAGGCGGTACAGAAACGGGCCACCCGCCGGGCGACCGACACCTCCCGCAGGAACCGCGTCCGCGCCTCGGGGTCGGACGCCGGCCCGTGGTGCAGGAGTTTGATCGCGACCTGCTCACCCGCCGGCCCCCGGCCGAGGTAGACGACCCCCTGTCCCCCCGCGCCGAGCCGGCCGATCAGCTCGAACGTCCCGAGCCGCGGAGGATCCTCCGCGGCGAGCGGCTGCACCACAATGACCCCCGACAAAACCTACAAATTGGGTTATGTGTTGCAGAACGCTACCAGTGTGGGCGGTGGTACGGATGAGCTCAGCGGATCCGTCCCGTCCGGCGCCCCACGGGCCGTCCGGGTGCGCCCGACCGGGCCCGGAGGGGCCGGGACGGCTCGCGGATCAGATGGCCTTGCCGGGGTTGAGGATGCCGAGCGGGTCGAAGACCCGCTTGATCCCGCGCTGGATCTCCTCGGTGACCGGCCCCGCCTCCAGCGAGAGCCAGCGCCGCTTCAGCAGCCCGACACCGTGCTCGCCGGTCAGCGTTCCGCCCACCTCCAGGGCCTCCCTGAAGACCTCGTCCGCCGCCGTCCACACGCTCGGCGGCGGCTCGGCCAGGCCGTGGTCGAAGATGAAGACGGGGTGCAGGTTGCCGTCGCCGGCGTGCGCGGCCGTGGCGATCAGCACGTCGTGCCGGGCCGCGACGGCCTCGATCTTCTCGATCATGTACGGCAGCGCGGAACGCGGCACGCAGACATCCTCCACCAGGCACTTGCCGAGCCGCTCCATCGCCTGGTAGGCCATCCGCCTGACCCCGATCAGCTCCTGGGCCTCCTGCGCGGACGACGACACCGCCACGAAGGGCGAACCGTTCGCCGTGCACAGCTCCGCCATGCGCTCCGCCACCGCCGGGCCGTCCGCCGCGTCCGACTGCGCGATCAGCATCGCCCGGGTGGAGTCCTCCAGCCCGATGTTCCGCCAGTCGTCGATGGCCTTGAGCGTGGTCCGGTCGAGCATCTCCAGCAGCGACGGCCGGCACCCGGCGGCGATGACGGCCGACGCCGCCGCGGCGGCGTCCCCGAGGGAGGTGAACTCGGCCGCGACCGTCGCCGGATAGACCGAGGGTGCCCGGTGCAGCCGTACGGTGGCAGCCGTGATCACCCCGAGCGTCCCCTCCGAGCCCACGAACAGCCCGGTCAGGTCATAGCCCGTCACCCCCTTCATCGTGCGCCGGCCGGTGTTCATCACCCGTCCGTCCGCCAGCACGACCTCCAGGCCCAGCGTCGAGTCGCGGGTCACGCCGTACTTCACGCACCGCAGCCCGCCCGCGTTGGTCGCCAGGTTGCCGCCGATCGTGGAGATCTCGTAGGAGGAGGGGTCGGGCGCGTACATCAGCCCGTGCTCGCGGGCCGCCCGGTCCAGGTCCGCCGTGATCACGCCGGGCTCGACCACCGCGATCTCGTCGGCGGGGGAGAGCTCCCTGATCGCGGTCATCCGGTGCAGTGCCAGGACGACGCCACCCTCCACCGACGTCGCCCCGCCGGCCAGTCCCGTCCCGGCCCCTCTCGGCACCACGGGTACCCGGTGCCCGGTGGCCCACCTGAGCGTGGTGACCACGTCGTCCCTGGTCTCGGCCAGTACGACGGCGAGCGGCCTACCCGGTTCGAGGAAGGTCCGGTCCCGGGCGTAGGAGTCGGTCACGTCGGGGTCCGTCAGCACCTTCTCCGAGGTGAGCGCGGCGACAAGGTCGGAAATAACGGTCACAAGGGGACTGTACGGCCTCCTCCCGGGTGGCCGGCCCGCACCGGCCTCCCCTGGGGGCCGTCACCGCGCCCGCGGTTTCGGGTGACCGGGCCCGAGCGGCGGAAGCCGCCGGGCTCGGGGACGAGGGGCCTCCCGCTTGGCGACAGCGAGGTGAAACTTCGCGCAAGAACGCCCCATGACCTGATTACACCGGGCGCGGGCGGGTGAGGGTCCTACCAGGGGAGTTGACACGGCGGCCCCCAAGGGAGCGCTCGGTGTGTACGGCCGCCGCCCAACCGGAGGGAGCGGGCTGTGACGACTGTGCGACAGCGACCTGTGGCCAGGCCCGGCCGTAGGGGAGCGAAGCTGGCGTCGTGGCTGACCACGACGGACCACAAGGTCATCGGCTACCTGTACATGATCACCTCCTTTCTGTTCTTCCTGCTCGCCGGGGTCATGGCCCTGATCATCCGGGCGGAGCTGGCCCAGCCGGGACTCCAGTACGTCAACAACCACCAGTACAACGCGCTCTTCACCATGCACGGCACCCTGATGCTGCTGCTGTTCGCCACGCCGCTGTTCGCCGGGTTCGCCAACGTGATCATGCCGCTGCAGATCGGCGCGCCGGACGTGGCGTTCCCCCGGCTGAACATGGTGAGTTACTGGCTGTTCCTGTTCGGCGGGCTCATCGTGCTCACCGGCCTCTTCACCACCGGGGGCGCCGCGGACTTCGGCTGGACGGGATACTCGCCGCTGTCCGCCGGCTTCTCCCCGCAGATGGGCGGGGACCTGTGGATCATGGGGCTGGTGATGTCCGGCCTCGGGACGATCCTCGGCTCGGTCAACTTCATCACCACGATCATCTGCATGCGCGCGCCCGGTATGACGATGTTCCGCATGCCGCTGTTCACCTGGAACGTCCTGCTGACCGGCCTGCTCGTGCTGATCGCCTTCCCGGTGCTCGCCGCCGCGCTGCTGGCCCTGGAGGCCGACCGCAAGCTCGGCACGCACATCTACGCCGCGCGGACCGGCGGGTCGCTGCTCTGGCAGCACCTGTTCTGGTTCTTCGGCCATCCCGAGGTGTACATCATCGCCCTGCCGTTCTTCGGCATCGTCACCGAGGTCATCCCGGTCTTCAGCCGCAAACCGATCTTCGGCTACATCGGCCTGGTCGGCGCCACCATCGCGATCGCCGGTCTGTCGATCACGGTGTGGGCGCACCACATGTTCGCCACCGGCCACGTACTGCTGCCGTTTTTCTCGTTCATGTCGTTCCTCATCGCGATCCCCACAGGGGTGAAGTTCTTCAACTGGGTCGGCACGATGTGGCGCGGGCACCTGACGTTCGAGTCGCCGATGCTGTTCGCCGTCGGCTTCCTGGTCACCTTCCTGTTCGGCGGGCTGACCGGCGTCATCCTGGCCTCGCCGCCGCTGGACTTCCACGTCACCGACTCCTACTTCGTGGTGGCCCACTTCCACTACGTCGTCTTCGGCACCGTGGTCTTCGCCATGTTCGCGGGCTTCTACTTCTGGTGGCCGAAGATGACCGGCAAGATGCTGCACGAAGGCTGGGGGAGGATCCACTTCTGGCTGCTGTTCATCGGCTTCCACGCCACGTTCCTGGTGCACCACTGGCTCGGCGTCGAGGGCATGCCGCGCCGCTACGCCGACTACAGCGCGATCGACGGCTTCACCGGCCTGAACCTGTTCTCCTCGATCGGTTCCTTCGTGCTCGGCGTCTCCACGCTGCCGTTCCTCTACAACGTCTGGTGGACCGCCC
Organism: Streptosporangium sp. NPDC006007; assembly: GCF_040614315.1. Lineage (NCBI taxonomy): Bacteria > Bacillati > Actinomycetota > Actinomycetes > Streptosporangiales > Streptosporangiaceae > Streptosporangium > Streptosporangium sp. NPDC006007. The sequence continues at coordinate 21,847 of NZ_JBEXUG010000060.1, forward strand.
GCCACGCGCCGAGGGTCACCGTGGACGATCCCTGGGGGTTCGGCAACTCCCTGGAGTGGGCGACGACCTGCCCGCCGCCGCGGCACAACTTCACCTCGCTGCCGCGCATCCGGTCCGAGCGCCCGGCGTTCGACCTGCACTACCCCCGGCTTGAGGCGCCGCCACGCCGGATCGGCCCGGCGGCCCCCGCCGAGGAGACCTGACAGCGCCGGCCTTCTCCCCACGCCTGAAGGCGGCGGTCTCCACACTCGAAGAGTTTCGATGAGGCAAACGGGCGTCCCCCGCCTCGTTCCCGGCGCCGCGTGCCCGGCGCTGGCGTCCACGGCCGGAGCTCCGTAACCCCCGTGACCCGTCGTTTCAGGCCGGGTACCCATCACCGGGTGCCCGGCCGCGCGCCGTCCGGAGCCGGGGTCCACTCCGCCGGCCGGGAGCGCGCGCTCCGCCGCCCGCGCCGCGTGCTCGGCCGCCTCCCGTCCCGGAGACCGCCTCCGGGACGCCGGACGCCGCCCCTTCACCTCGCTGACCTGCCGTAAAAAGCCTTTCAGTGGAATTGCAGTGAAAATCATCACGATTTCCTGACAAGTAGTGACTGATTACGGTTTCACAACATCATCGGATGGCTTTACTGCTGCTTTACCTTCTCGTCTAACGTCCCGCTCGGCGCGTGCATCCGGCGCGCCGGGAACGTCCGCGCCCGGCGGACCCGGGCAGGGAGGGTATGCGTTGTCCAGCAGAGGCAGGGGTGCCAGAAGGCGCCTGCTCGCGATAGTGCCCGTGCTCGGCCTGGCCGCTGCGGGACTGGCGGCGGGCGGCGCGTCGGCGGAGGCCGGCGACTCGGTCGCGCGGTACGAACCGGCCGCGGCCGACTACTACATCAACTACGCGCCGCCGAGGGACGAGCCGGAGGTGGGCGACCCGGCCGCCCCCACCTCCGGAGCGCGGAGGATCAGCCCTTCCAGGAAGATCGCTCAGAAGTACTCCGAGGGTAACCCGGTCGCCGCCCGGGTGCTGGCCGCTCGCGAGGCCGAGGCGATCAGGACGGGTCTCAACCCGGCGGACCTCCTGTTCAAGAAGGCCAAGACCGCCAAGAAGGCCAAACTGCTCACGCTGCTGGTGGAGTTCAACGACAAGGCCGACGACGACTTCTCCGGCTTCAAGCGCCCCGCCGACTCCAGAAGCGAGGATCCGGCCGCGTGCGTCGTCGAGCCGCCCGGCACGCTGCTCAACGGCCCCCTGCACAACAGGATCCCCAACCCGGCGTCCCTGTCCCGCAAGGACAACAACAGCTTCTGGGTGCCCGACTTCAGCCCCGGCCACTTCAACAAGATGCTTTACAGCGCGGAGGGCATCACCCAGCGCGTCCGCCCGGACCTGACCGACCCCCGGGACGGCCGCAAGGGCATCGACATCTCCAAATACACGATGAAGAACATGTACGAGGAGCTTTCCAAGGGCGCCTACACGGTCACCGGCCAGGCCAGCCCGTGGACCAAGGTCCCGCACTCCGAGGCCTACTACGGCGCGCGCGCCTGCGGCAAGGAGGTGCAGGACATGAGCGGCCACCCGGCCAACCCGCTAGGCCCCGGCCAGCTCGCCGTCGACGCGGTGAACGCCCTGGCCGCCGCCGACCCGCGCTTCCCCTGGGCCGACTACGACGTCGAGGACGTCGCCGACGCCGACGGTGACGGCGACTTCGCCGAGCCCGACGGCGTGGTCGACCACCTGGTGCTGGTCCACGCCGGCAAGGACAAGTCCTCCGACGGCGGCGCCGAGGGGCCCTACGCGATCTGGGCGCACTCCAGCGCGGTGGCCGGCGGCTACAAGGTCCCCGGCACCGGCGTGAAGATCTCCAACTACATCGTCCAGCCGGAGGACTCCGGCGTCGGCGTGTTCGCCCACGAGTACGGCCACGACCTCGGCCTGCCCGACCTCTACGACACCACGGGCGCCGCCTCCTCGGCCGTCGACTTCTGGGACCTGATGTCCAGCGGCTCCCACAGCGGCCCCCTCTTCCAGTCGATGCCGACCCACATGGGCCTGTGGGACAAGTGGATCCTCGGCTGGGCCAACCCCAAGGTCTTCAACCCCGGTGACCGCGCCCGCGCGGTGACCGTCGGCCAGTCCTCGCGCACGCCCAGGCACACCGAGGACGGCGTCCGGGTGAACGTGGCCGGCACGCCGCTGAAGATGATCGATCCGCACAGCGGCACCAAGATGTGGTGGTCCAACCACGACCAGGAGTGGGCCGACGTCAAACTCGCCCGCGAGATCCAGGTGCCCGCCGGGACCGACGTGAGATTCTGGCTCTGGAACAACTACGAGATCGAGCAGGACTGGGACTTCGGCTTCGTCGAGGTCTCCGCCGACGGCGGCGCCACCTGGACCCAGCAGAAGGTCTACACCGAGGGCGGCGCCCTGGTCTCGACCGGCGACGCCTACCCCGACCCCAACAAGAGCCTCTCCAAGTTCGGCGACAGGAAGTACGGCCTCACCGGCGGAACCGCGGGATGGCGGCACGACTACGTCGACCTCACCTCGCTCGCCGGCAAGACCGTCAAGCTCCGGCTGACCTACAACACCGACGCGGCCTTCACCCCGCGTAGCTGGCACACCGACGACTTCGCGCTCACCAACGGCACCCGGACCGTCTGGAGCGACGACGTCGAGGGCGGCGCCAACGGCTGGTCGACGAGCGGCGGCACGTTCACCAACACCCACGGTCAGGGCTGGATCGTCAACGACGGCTCCCGCGAGGTCTCCCGGTTCTACCTCGCCGAGTGGCGCAACCTCGACGGCTTCGACAAGGGCCTGCAGTACGCCTACACCTCCAACTACTCGCGCGACGGCGCCTGGAAGGTGGAGAAGGTCAAGTACAACGCCCCCGGCATGCTCGTCTGGTACCGCGACTCGGCCTTCACCAACAACACCCTCGGCGACAACCTCGAACTGCCGCCGAGCATCGGCTCCAAGGGCAGCCTGCTCCTGGTCGACTCCCACTTCGACCCGCTGCGGCGGACCGGCACGGCCGCGGAGAAGGACCCCACCCGCCTGAAGAACATGCAGGGGCGCGTGCAGACCTCGAACGCGGCCTTCTCCTTCGGCAGGACCTACCCCTTCACCGAGTGCTTCGAGGGGCCGGGCGAGCCCTACAGCGAGTACTGCACCAAGGTCGGCGCCCTGCCCGCCGTATCGGAGTTCACCGACGCCAAGACCTGGTACCCGGGCTTCGAGTTCCGCGACGGCAGCCTGTTCTACCGTGACTTCGACGCCTCGGCGGTCGTCCCGTCCAAGGGCGACCAGCCGTACAGCACCCGTGTCGTCAACGCCGACGGCAGCCCGGCGACCGGCATGTACGGGGTCGACCTGGGCAACGGCAACGTCCTGGGCACCGGCGACCCCGGCGACGAGGGCAAGGCCCTGGGCGTCAGGTTCAAGCTGCTCATGCCGCTGCCGGGCAACCTCGGCGCGATCGTCCACGTGACCCCGCCCAGGAATTGACATCCTCTCCGCCCTAAAGGGCGGAGATTCCCGCCTGCCGCGTGTGCGGCTTCGGGTGGGTTCCTGCTTCGTCGCGCGGTGCCGGGAC
>NZ_JBEXUG010000061.1:0-25385 GCF_040614315.1 Streptosporangium sp. NPDC006007
GCGTGCGGCCTCTTCGGGCCGGTCCCGCCGGCCAGCGGGCGCGCACCGCGCCGACGAGCGGCGCGGCGGCAACGAAGCGGCAACCGCTCACAGCCGATGAAAGGCCCTCCTCCCCGAGAGGTGAAAGAAGGGGGCATGCAAGGCTCCGGGCAGATACCCCAAGACCGGGCATGGCCTGGAGACCATGGGCGACGCGCACTCCAGGGAAGAAGGCGGGAAAGCAGGGGCGGGGAGAGCGGGGGGTGTGCGGGACCGCACGGGGCGGGGGTTCTTTTACGCCTCCGGCGGGGGCACTCCGGCTCCGGGATGATCGTCCAGGGGTCCGGTGCGGGCCGTAGGGGGCTGAGGTGGGAGGCCCTGATCGTCCCGCCCGCCATCGACCCAGGCAAGCCCAGCAGACCGACTCCTCCGGATCAAGGCCGTCTGTGGCCGCAGGGCAACCAGCGGGCGAGGAAGGTCACCGGGAGGCATGTACACGCGAAGACGGCCTTGCTCCTCCGTCCCCGGCCCGCTGCCCCTCCGGGGTGGGTCGACGGCAGACGGGAAGATCAGTGCAGGGGAAAACCCTGCGGGACCGCACATGGCCGGGAAGACGTGCGGGGCCTGGAAGGCACACCCAGGGCACATGAGCGCGAAAAGCAGCGCGAAATGATGAGAACCGGCGAACACTGAAAGCCCAGCTCAGCACATGAGCCGGGCAGTCACCGCAGGTTAGCCGCCATGACGGATCAGAACTACGACGTCTGACCCGTCAAGCTTCTGACCTGGGTAAATGCTGGCGGTTGACTCGTCAGGACATCCAGGGCCCTCAGGCATCCCGTGAAGGCCGTTGACCGTCCCTCCGTCAAGGGCACGCTCGACGGCCTTCCGAAGGAATTCGACATTCACACGCTGCTATGCCTGCCGATCGGGATCTTCTACGCCGGAGGCGTGAAGGCGGACGTGCGCTTCTTCGACAAGAAGAGCCCACGAACCGACAACCGGTCGCGGACCTCAAAGCTGTGGATCTATGACTTCCGAAATACAACAAACAACACTTATGCGACAAACAGCGCTTACGCGACTCAATTTATTCCATTAGAACTGCTTACAGACCTCGTCGACCCATTGCGGCCACCTGGTGACAGATAAGGCCCAATTGTACGGCGACGACCGTTTAACATGGTGGGATGACCTTGGTTCCGGTCGCGAGTGTTGCGGTGCTACGCCGACCAGGAAGACGATAAACGCGCTCAGATGTCGTTCATCGCCTTCGTAGTACCAGCTGCAGTTCTCCACGCACTGCCCGCCGGCGAAAGGCCCCTGCGGGGCGTCCTGAACCTGGAGTGGCAGGTTCCCCGGCACAGCACGCGCGTCATCGGGAAACCCGATGACGACCAGGCGAGTGCCAGGTTGCGAGGCATAGCTCGCGTTCGCCGAACACGATCGCTGACGGGTGCCCTCCCGGCTCGTCGGAGGCCCACCAAACGATGACATTACCGACGTTTTCGAGCAGTCGGGCATATACCTTCTCTTTTATCCCGTCCCAGTAATGCCGCCGCAGCCGGGTGTCCCATGACAGGGCCATTCGCCTCGCCTCGTGAATGCCGGGGATTGCCTCCCCTTCACCGGGGTCTTCGATCACGATCCTGTCGCAGGTGGTTCGATGCCAAATTCCCCGCAAGGCAGAGTGGATAAAATGCGAATCGCCAAGCAAGTGGAACGGGCGGGCAAAGGTGTGTGAAGTGGCAGCAATCGTGGTGCGCATTTGACGATGACCGCGTCGGCCCCTACCGGTCCGCCGGACCCGTGCGGCCGAGGCATCGCAGTCGACAATCTCAGATCCCTGGCACAGGAGGACAGACTCCGCTGCCGCGCCGCGCAGCTGGCCAAGCTCGCCAATGACCTGGAAGCGCGCAACAACCTGGAGCGCTGGGCGGAGGTAGATGTCTACGCCGCCTTCATTCGGGATGACACGGTCGAGCCCCGCCGCCGCTCCGCACTCGGCGGTGTACTCGACCTGGCGCCCAGTGTCTTGATCTTTTTGCCGATCGTGACCACCTGGATCGGTCTGTTCGCCGCCACGGACGCCTATCGGCGGAGCCGGGGAGATCAGGCGCTCCGGGCCATGTCCTTCCTGGAGCAGTGGCAGACGGGCTTCCACGGTCGTCTCGACGGCGCGCTCTACTTCGACCGGATCGCGCTGTGGACTCTTCTCGCCGTCGGTCTCCTGGTCTCCGTCTCGCTCGCGCAGGCTCTCAGCAGGCGGCGTACCGAACACGCCGACGAACAGGAACGGAGGCAGCTCCTCGGCAAGCTGGCCACCGCCCTCACCGCGGCCGACTTCCAGCTCAGCGAGTTCCGTATGAACGACGCCTCCCGCCTCAATACGGGTGCCGAGGGGCTTCTCAAGGCCACTGTGGAGGTGCAGAAGGCCGGCGACGCCGCGAAGCTCACCCAGATAGAGGCGCACGAGGGGCTCAAGGAGGTGCGCACCAGTCTCAACAGGGTCAAGGAGCTCGCCGAGGCAATGCTGCAGAGCGAAGACTCGGTGCGGTCCGCCGCAGAGCGGATGGGTGACGCGGCCACGGGGATCGGCGCCAAGCTCGACGAGATCTCCGCTGTGACGGGCGCCGTGGCCACCGCCGCCGCAGACCTGAGCCGCTCGACGAGCGCCGACAGCGACAAACTGCGCGACTCTGTTCAGCAGGTGGTCGCCGACTCCGCGAAGGAGATTCGTGCCGCGGTCACCGAAAGCCGGCGTGACCTCAGTACCAGTATCAGCGGAGCCCTCGACACCACCGGGACCGGCATCCGCCGGGCTTTGGACGACTGGCGCACCGAAGGTGCGATCTATTCGCACCGCCACGAGACCACCGCGGATCACCTCGGTCTCATCATGGGTTCGATCGAGCAGCTGATGGACCGTCTCGCCAAGTCCGTTGACTGGCTGCCCACCTCTGTCGAACGGCTGGAGCGGAACGTCGATGGCGCCTCCACCCGGCTTGAACAGGTGCTTACCGAGACGTCGGAACGACTCAAAAGGCAAATCGATCGGCTCCTGGTGGGTTTACCCGCTGCGGATTCCCGCACCGACCGGGTAGTCGTTGAACTGACGGCGCTCAGGGGGTCGATCGATCAATTACGCGGACAGCTCGGCAGCCTTTCCGTCGAGCGGCCTACGCGCCGATGGTGGTGGTTTTGAGCCCCCGGCTACCGGCCGCGGCGATCGCCGGGTGGCTCTTTGCCGATCTCCTGCTGGCCTTCTCGATCGTCATGCTCGGCACGCAGGACCCGCCACCTCTGCCCGAGCCGACCCAGACCCCGACTCCCACGGCGACCCGTCAGGCGCTGGAACGGAGGTGGATCACCGTCGAGCTCTCTGTCGACCCGAATGCCGCTCGGAAGAGCGAGCGTGCCGCGATCGACGCGCTACGGCGCGTCATCCGGAGCAAGCCCGGGCTCAAAGGGCGCAAGGCCGGAATCGTCCTGACCTTCGGCGCCCAGCACAGCGGCGGCGAAAGCTTTGCTCGCAGCGTCAACAAACTGCTCCCCCAGGTGGATCCCAGGCTCTTCAGGGATGCCGCGACCCGGGACTTCCAGCTCATTGGAGCGACAGGCGGCGCGCTGACACTGCAGATCTATCTCTTCTATAACCGGTAGCCCCCCAAGGAGTCCTTGATGAGCCAGCAGATTCTCCCGTTCTACCTCGTCTGCGACGAGTCCTCGTCGATGAGCGGCGGCCCCATCGACGCCATCAACAAGTCGTTGCCGGAGCTGCACCAGGAGATCGGCGGCAACCCGACGGTTGCGGACAAGACCCGGTTCGCCCTGATCAGTTTCAACCATCAGGCCCAGGTGCTGCTCCAGCTATCCGACTTGAGTAACGTCGCCTCGGTTCCCGGTCTGACCGCCTCGGGGGGCACCAACTACAGCGTCGTATTCGACCTACTACACGACACCATCACCAACGACGTGGCCAGACTGAAGGCTGACGGCCATCAGGTGCTCCGGCCCGCAGTCTTCTTTCTCACCGACGGCCATCCCTACGACACCGATGAGTGGCCCGCCGCGCACAAGCGGATCACTGACCCGGACTGGGGGCCCCGCCCTAACATTCTCGCCTTCGGGTTCGGTGAAGTGGACCCCACCACCATCCAGCAGGTGGCAACCGTCCGAGGGTTCATCGCCGACGGCACCCTCGGACCGGCCCAGGCACTGCAAGAATTCGCCCAGTCGCTGATCCGGTCCATCGTCAACTCCGGCACATCCGTCGCCCCCAGGGGTGGCATGAGCCTTGCCATGCCCGACACGGTCCCCGGCTTCACCACCATCCCCGCCGATGTCGTCTGATCGGATACCCGCGGTGCGGGACGAGACTGATCGGCGGGGTTGCCCATTGGACGGACCAGGCGTTGAGACACCGGTGACCAAGGCAGCGGGCCACGTTGAGGCCGGACAAGAACCTGCGTCCTCCGTGCGAGAACTCCCAGCACCGGAAGAGGCAGCCATAGCCGCCGGGCCGCCGACGTTCACTCCGCCGCTCGACTACGGGAAGCCACATGTCAAGGCGGGAAAGCCGCGAGGCCTGCCGAGTGATGCCATCCCGGACACGATCATCGACGGAGCCGACTACGAGGGACTGACGGTCCGGGGTGTGTCGCTGCGTGGCGATGACCATCGGTACAACACGGGGCCGCGCCAGGACTCGATGGGGCTCTGGATCCTGCACCGGCCCGGCAAGGTCGACTGGCTGCTGGTCTGCGTCGCGGACGGCGTCGGGAGTCAGCCGCTCTCGCACCGAGGTTCGGCCCTGGCCTGCAGGCTACTGCGGGACGAGGCTTTCGCGAGCATCGATGAACTAGACCATCCCATGATCGCTCAGCGGATCGCCCAGCGGATGGCCCAGCAGATGGTCAACGCCGCAAAGAACGACGGGCACGATCCCCAGATGCTGTCGACGACGCTTGTCGCCGCCCTGGTGGAGTTGACGCCGGTGAGCCGGCCGCGCCCATTTCTGGTCTTCGGGGTGGGGGACAGCACCGCTTACCTCCTTCGCGGCGGGGCCTTCCAGCGCCTCTTGGAGGAGCAGCCGGGAGCCGGACCGATCTCGGATTCGGGAACCAACGCACTGCCTGCGCATCCTGACTCGGTGGCGACCGCCGTCGGATCGCTCGGCGATGACGACATGCTGCTGGTGTGCACTGACGGGCTGGTCAACCCGATGAGGACCAGGGAGGTCGAGGAGCAGCTGATCAACTGGTGGACTAAGGGCCCAGTCCCCGGACTCCCTGAGTTCGGCTGGCAGTTGAGCTTCCGTGCCAAGTCATACGGAGATGACCGTACGGCTGTATGTGTATGGGGTAGGTGACCGTGATGACCTGGCTGGATGGCTCGGATCTGCAGGAGAATTCCCTGTCCATCGGATCGAAGCTGGGAGCCGGCGGCCAGGGAGTCGTACACGATCTTCAAGGGCCGGGCGCCGGCTATGTCTACAAGGAGTACCTCAAGCCTGCCGCGGTGAACGACGCCGAGCTTTCCGAGCTGGTGAAGTTACCCAAAGAGCTCACGCCGAGTGAGAGCGAACGACTGCTGCAGCAGTCCGCCTGGCCGCTGGCACGGGTCCTTGACGGTGCCCAGGTCAAAGGATTCATCATGCGGAAGGTGCCCGACCTGTTCTGGGGAAGGCAGGACAGGGGCCCAAAACTCCGGGAGCTCCAGTTCCTTCTGTTTGAACCGAAGCCGCTGTGGGGCGATATCGTGCCATTGGATGCGGAAGGCCGCCTTGAAGTCGCACGGCAGGCAGCGGCGCTCTTCCATATGCTGCATTCCAAGGGCCTGGTTATCGGCGACGTCTCCATGAGCAACCTGCTCTGGGCGCATAATCCGGTTGGCATCTTCCTGCTCGACTGCGATGGCATCCGCAGTCACGGCCGCCGACCGGTCATGACGCAGCCCGAGACCCTTGACTGGAACGACCCGCTTCAGACGGCAACCGGCGCTGACCAGGACACCGACCGCTACAAACTGGCTCTCCTCGTCGCCCGTGTGCTGACCCGGAGCCACAATCTGCGACCTGGCGACCCCCTTGACTTCGTACCGGGCCTGCCGGACCGGGTCGTCAGGGAGACTGCCGCGAGGTTCGGGGACGCCGGCAGGCCTAGAGGCACACGGCCCGATACAGGCCATTGGATAATGGCGCTGAGCGACCGGGGGACCATCGACCTTCAGCCGCTGCCTCCGGTGCGGAGGCTGCGCGCCCTGCCGATGGCACCACTCGACCAGAAATCCAGCCAACGGCCGGTGATCCGGCTGACACCGCCCGCCGGGTCATAGAAGGCAAAACGGGAGAATCGCAGAATCAGCCTGCTTTATCCTTCCTCCGAAAGTAGATCTCGCCAGGCCTGCGGCACCGAGTAGCCGAGATACGACGCGACTGAACCGACCCCCGATCGAGAGGGCAGCCTATGGGCTTCTACCTGCGCACGAGCCTTAGCGCTGGACCGTTCCGATTCACCATGTCCCGTTCCGGGATGGGTGTCTCGGTAGGTGTCCCCGGTTTCAGAGTGGGAACAGGACCACGCGGCAACTATGTGCACATGGGACGCGGCGGGATCTACTACAGGAGCACGATCGGCGAGCCCACCTCGCCATCCGGCCAGGCACACCACCCGTACATTCCACCGACCCCGATGGCCAGCGCGGTGATCATGGAGGACGTCACCGGGGCATCGGTTCAGGATCTCGTGGCAGCCAATCCCAGCGATCTCGTCGCCCAGCTCCAAGCCGCGGCCCGAAGGTGGCCGATCTGGCCGTTCGCTCTTGGTCTCCTCCTCATTCTCGGGCTGACCCTGGGGACCTGGGGGCTGCTTCTCGTCCTTGCAGGCATCCCCTCAATCATCTGGCTGGCGATGCGTGACCAGGCCGCCCGCTCGGTGGTCGTCATGTACGACGTCAACGACGAGGCGGCGATGCGGTTCGACCGCATCGCGCAGACGATAGGCGGCCTGCAGCAGGTGGGCGGGCTGTGGTTCATCACCGCCTCCGGTGCGGTACGGACCACCTACCAGCACAAGGTCAACGCTGGCGCCTCCACGCTCCATAGCCGTCAGTCAGCCTCGGCCAGTATGAACGGCCCGAGGAACCTGGTCACCAACGTGGCGATCCCGACGCTGGTCTCCGGCCACCGGGCTGTTCATTTCTTCCCCGACCGAGTGCTCATCAAGGAGGGAAAGAACTTCGCCGACATCCCGTACCAGCAACTGGAACTGTCGGCCGAATCCGTACGGTTCATCGAAAACGGAGTCGTCCCCCGAGACGGCCACGTCGTTGACGCCACGTGGCGGTTCGTGAACGTGAAGGGCGGCCCTGACCGTCGATTCAAGGACAATCGACAGCTTCCCATCCTGCTGTACGGACGTCTGACGCTCTACACCCGACACGGCCTGCACATGATCTGGGACGCCTCGCAGGCCCAACTCGTGAACGCAACCGCCCAAGCACTGATGAACGCGGCGTCGGCGCCGGCACCCATCATCCGACCGTAGCCCTGCTGACTGTTGTCCCCGCGGGCCATAATCCGGAACCGGTCGATCTCAACCTTTCTCGCAGGTGACCGGATCCGGTACCGGAGATCACCCAGACCTATGAGGGCACGGCACACGGACACGGAAAGCGGTGCGAAAAGGGTCGTACGGCTCCGCGGGGAGGGCAGGGAGGCTGGAAGGTTAGGAGCGGCTGCCGCGGATGCCGGTGAGCCTGCGCAGGATGTCCCACCAGAAGGTGGCGCCGAACAGCAGGGCGACGACGGTGATCAGATAGCCGGGCCAGTGGCCCGGAGTGGTCAGGCGGCTCCACCAGGCGCCGCCGTTCCAGCCGAAGGACGGATTCCGCGTGTCGTCGGGAGGGATCGTCACGCTCAGCACGGCGTGATCGAAGATCTTGACCAGGGCCGGGGAGCTGAAGACCTCGGTCACACAGGAGTACGGCTCGACGGAGCCGGACACGGCGCACCTGTCCCTCAGGGAGTCCTTCAGCGCGATCGCGCCGTCCCCGCCGCCGCCCGCGATGGCGGCGACCGCGGCCCGGTAGGCGTTGTCCCGCAGCAGGGTCTTGCCGTACTCCAGCGAGTCCATGCTGAACAGCAGCGTCAGCGCCAGGGCCAGGGTGAACACGACCCACTTGACGTAGCGGCGGTACAGCGTGGACAGCCGCCGCATCTCCCCGTCGAACCAGTCCTCCACACCCTTGCGGAACCTGTTCATGTCCCGCTGGGCACCCTCCCAGACGCCCCGCAGGTGTCCGGCGAACGGACTGCCGATGGCCTCCAGCTTGGCGAGCAGGCCCTCGACACCGCCCTCCTCGGCGGCGACCAGCTCCAGCACCGCGCCGGAGAACCGCTCCGGCGGGATGTCGGAGATGCTGGTCCTGGCTCCCGTGGGGTGGTCGATCTCCTGGAGCCGCCCGTACAGCCGCCCGGTCACGTCGACCTCGGGCGGGGACTCATCGGCCGCGAGCACCGCGTAGGGGTCCACCGGCAGCGCCTCGACCACCGAGGGGGCGGGGTCAGGCTCGTGCCGGGGGCGGGGGTCGTTCCGGGAGAAGGGCAGCTTGGCGAAGACGTCGGCGACGCCCGCCGGAATCCACGAACCGCCCTTGCCCGGCCCCCCGTCCAGGGTGTCGCGAAGGTAGGCCCACAGAAACTTGCTGCGGATGCCGAGCAGCCGGACGAACGCCTCGTTGATCCCGCTCACCAGAAGCGACAGCAGCAGGAAGGCCAGCACCAGCCCAATGGCCAGATCAAGATAAACGGATATCACAGTAGATCACCCGCACCGTTGATACACGTTCGCCCATTGGAACGCAACGCCGTCTCACGGAACGGGTTCAGTCTCCGTAGAAAACGCGTTCCATGACCAGGCGGGCACGGCGGGTGACACGGCGGTAGTCGTCGACGAAGTCCTCACTGCTGCCCGGCGGGTAGCCGAGGGTGCGGGAGATGAGCGCCCGCTCGCGGACGTCCACCGGGACGGAGTCGGCGGGGCGGCCCCTGACCAGCACGACGGCGTCGCGGACGCGCGAGACGAACCGCCACGCCTCGGTGAGCGCGGCCTCGTCGGCCTCGGGCAGCAGGCCCTCGGCGACCGCGGCGCGCAGCGTCTCCAGGGTGCGGGTGGTCCGCAGCGACGGCAGCGCTCCGGCGTGGCGGAGCTGGAGGAGCTGGGCCACCCACTCCACGTCGGACAGCCCGCCCCGGCCGAGTTTGGTGTGCAGGGCCGGGTCGGCGCCGCGCGGCAGCCGCTCGGCCTCCATCCGCGCCTTCAGTTTGCGGATCTGCAGCACGGCGGCGTCGGGGACGCCTCCGTGCGGATAGCGCAGCGGGTCGGCCAGGGCGAGGAACTCGGCGCCGAGTGAGGCGTCTCCGGCCGAGAACCGGGCCCGGAGCAGCGCCTGGGACTCCCAGGGCGACGACCAGCGGCCGTAGTAGGCGGCGTAGGAGGCCAGCGTGCGGACCAGCGGCCCCTGGCGGCCCTCGGGGCGCAGGTCGGGGTCGATGAGCAGCGGCGGGTCGGGGGCGGGCAGGGCCAGCAGCCGGCGCAGCTCGTTGGCCACCGTGAAGGCCGCGTCACCGGCCTCCCGCTCGGCGCCCCCCTCGGGGGGCGCGTGCACGAACATCACGTCGGCGTCGCTGCCGTAGGAGCATTCGAGGCCGCCCAGGCGGCCCATGGCGATCACCGCGAACCTCGTGCCCAGCGGGGCGCGCCGCTCCATCTCGACCTTGCCGATCGCCGCGTCCAGCGCGGCCTGGATCGTCACGTCGTTGAGCGCGGACAGCGCCTGCCCCACCCGCTCGATGTCGACGTGCCCGGCGAGGTCGGCGGCGGCGGTGCGGAACAGCTCCCTGCGCCGCAGCCCGCGCGCCGCGGCCACCGCGCTCTCGGCCTCGCCCGGGTAGCGGCCGACCATGGCCCGCGCCTCCGCCAGCAGCGCCTCGGCGGGCCTGGGGTCCAGCTCGGCGTCCGAGCCGAGCATCGCCACCGCCTCCGGGGCGTGCAGCAGCAGTCCCGTCAGGTAACGGCTGGTCCCCAGCAGCCTGGCCAGCCGCGCCGCCACCGCGGTCTCGTCACGGAGGAGCCGCAGATACCACGGGGTGGCGCCGAGCTTGTCGGAGACCTGACGGAAGCCGAGCAGTCCCGCGTCGGGGTCGGGGGCGTCGGCGAACCAGCCGAGCATGACGGGCAGCAGGGTCCGCTGGATCGCCGCGCGACGGGACACGCCGCTGGTCAGCGCGCTGATGTGGCGCAGGGCTCCGGCCGGATCGCCGTAGCCGAGCGCCTCCAGGCGTGCCTGCGCGGCCGCGGTGGACAGCCGGGCCCCGGACTCGGGCAGCCGGGCCACGGCGTGCAGCAGAGGCCGGTAGAACAGCTTCTCGTGCAGCCGCCTCGCCTCCAGCGCGTGCCGCCTCCACCGGGAGGTGAACTCCCCCACCGGATCGGCGGTCATGCCCAGGCCCCGGCCGAGGCGCCGCAGGTCGGCGACGCCCTCGGGCACCACGTGGGTACGGCGGAGCCGGTACAGCTGAATCAGGTGCTCGATCCGGCGCAGGAAGGTGTACGCCTCGGCGAGCGCCTTGGCGTCGTCCCGGCCGACGTAGCCGCCCCGGGACAGGGCGGCGAGCGCCGGGAGCGTGGCCCGGCGGCGCAGCAGCGGGTCCAGGCGGCCGTGGACGAGCTGGAGCAGCTGGACCGCGAACTCGATGTCGCGCAGCCCGCCGGGACCGAGCTTGAGCTGCCGTTCGGCCTCGTCACCGCGCACCCGTGCCTCCACCCGGCGGCGCATGGCCTGCACGTCCTCGACGAACCGGTCGCGGGTGGCGGCCTGCCAGACCAGCTCGTTCATCGCGGAGACGTACCGTTCGCCGAGTTCGAGGTCACCGGCGACCGGCCGGGCCTTGAGCAGCGCCTGGAACTCCCACGTCTTGGCCCAGCGGCGGTAGTAGGCCTGGTGGCTGGCGAGGGTGCGGACCAGCGGCCCCGACCTGCCCTCCGGGCGCAGCGCCGCGTCCACCTCCCACAGCGCCCCCTCCGGGGTGCTGGCCGAGCAGGCGCGCATCATGCCCTGGGCCAGGCGGGTGGCCAGCCGGAGCGCCTCGGTCTCGTCGCTCCCCTCACGCGGCTCGGCCACGAAGACGACGTCGACGTCGCTGATGTAGTTGAGCTCCCGGGCCCCGCACTTGCCCATGCCGATGACGGCCAGCCGTACCGCGCCGGGGTCGGCGTGTTCGGAGCGGGCGACGGCGAGCCCCGCCTCCAGCGCGGCCCCGGCGAGGTCGGACAGCTCGGCGGTGACCTCGGGGAGCGACGCCTCACCGGCGAGGTCCCTGGCGGCCAGGTGAAGCAGGCGGCCCCGGTAGGCGGTCCGCAGCGCGACCAGGGTGGCCGTGCCCGAGCCGGCCGCCCGGGGTTCGGGGTCGCCGGGTTCGGCGCCGACGGCCCGCAGCAGCTCGGTGCGGAGCTCCTGCCCGGCCGGCCTCCGTACGGCCTGCTCGCCGTCGAGCAGCCGCCAGTGTCCGGGATGCCGGACCACGTGCTCGCCGAGGGCGGCGCTGACACCGAAGACGCCGAGCAGCCGGGCCCGCAGGCCGGGGTCGGACCGGAGTGCGCCGAGGACGGCGGGGTCCGAGGCGGCCAGCCGGTTGAGCGAGGTGAGCGCCAGGTCGGGGTCGGCGGTGGCGACCAGGGAGTCCAGCAGGCCGGGGTCGCCGGCCGCCTCGGCCCCCAGTTCGCCGAGGAGCCGCCCAGCCCTGGCCCCGTCGGCGAACCCGAGCCTGGCCAGCCGCCCGGCGGTCGTCTGCATCCGGGGCACGGCGTCCACCGCCCCTTCCTCGTCTCCGATCACAGGCGCGGACGGGCTCCTCGCCTCCCGTCCGGCACTTCTACCGTAGCCGTCCGGTCATTCGGGCAGGATGACGGCGGCGAAGCGTTCGGCGACCGGCCGCCAGGTGCGGGCCAGGCGTTCCCCGGCCTCCTTCGCCCGCGTGTTGAGCTCCTCGACCGAGTGGCCGAGCGCGGTCAGCCGGTCGGCCGAGGCCTCGGTCCAGCCGGTGAAGAGCTCCGGGGTGGCCTCGGGGTGGAACTGCACGGCCCAGGCCCGCTCCCCGAGGCGATACGCCTGGTTGGGGTAGAGGTCGCCGGTGGCGAGCCGTACGGCGCCTTCCGGCAGCCGGGTCATCGCGTCACCGTGGTACTGCACGGCGGGAACCGGGCCGAGCCCGGCGAGCAGCGGGTCGCCGGCGGCGGCCGGGAGAGGGACGACCTCCCGCACACCGATCTCCAGCCCGTGCTCGCCGCGTTCGACGGCGCCGCCGAAGGCGAGCGTCATGAGCTGGCCGCCCAGGCAGATGCCCAGGGTCGGCCGGCCGTCCTCCACCGAGCGGCGGATCAGGGCGCGGGTGGCGGGCAGCCAGGCGCACCGGTCGTCCTCCCACGCCGCCGCCTCGCCGCCGAGCACGATCAGGCCGTCCTCGGGTCGTCCGGGCACGGCCTCGCCCAGGTAGGGCCGGACGACCTCGCATCCGACCCCGGCCTCCGCCATCCAGCCCGCGAAGAATCCCAGGCCCGCGGAGGCGTCGTTCTCGACGACGGTGACTCTCATGCGGTAATCATCGGCGAGGGTCCGGCGGGATCTTTCACCGGCCCCCGCCGGCACGGGTCACGCGGGGGCGATCCACACGGCCTTGGCCGAGGCGACCAGGGTGCCGTCGACCTCGTAGACGGCGCTCTCGCCGAAGAGCTTGCGCCCCTCGCGGCCGGCGGCGCGGGCGACCACCGAGTAGGTGCCGCCGGGGTAGATCCGGCGGTGGACCTGCGCGGTCAGCCTGCCGAGCAGGGCGGACTCGCCGGGCTGGAAGTGGGCCCAGCCGGTGACGCAGTCCAGGGCGGCCCAGGTGACCGCGTCGGGGACGGCGCCGTCCTGGTCGGTGACGGCCATGGGCACCCGCCAGCCGGCGGCGACCAGGTCGGTGCCGGGCACCGCCCCGGGGAAGATCCGCAGGCCGTCTCCGGGCGCGCGCAGGCCGCAGGCGAAGCAGCCGGGGAAGGGGTGTCCGCCGAGCCCGGCGAAACCGCCCTCGGCGCGGGCGGCCTCGTTGAAGGGCACGAACGCCGGGGCGTTGAACCGCTCGGCGACCGGGATGGCCTCGGCGAGCAGGGTGTCACCGTGGGTGAGGGTGGCGCTGTTGGCGAGGTGCCGCAGGGAGAGCCCGGTCTCCAGTGGAGTGGGGGCGTGCAGCGTGACCTCGACGGCCGAGTCGTGCCGGGCGCCGTGTAACGCCTCGGTGACCGTGCCCGCTATCCAGCCGCCGTTCGCGACGCCCTCGGGGCCGCGGAAACGTGCGGGTACGGATACCACGGTCTGCAACTCGGCAGCCGTCGTCATACGGCACCTCCTATCGCCTTTTATGGCGATTTATTCTCGAAAGTCACTTTAAACGGACTGATAAATTTTACCGGAGTCATGGTACGCCCGGTGAACCAGGTAGCCATGATCCGCGGACCGGCGGCACATGGCGACACGCGGCGGCACAGGACGGCCCGACGGCCGGCATGGCGCGGCCCCCGAGTCCGGCACCGCGAAACCCCCCGACCCGCGGCCCGGCATCGGTGACCCTATCGCGCGGAGGGAGTGGACGCCGCCGAAGTGGAGGCCCGGTTGGGGGTGGGCGCGCATGGCGGCCAAATGGCGGCAGCGCTTCATCGAGCCCCGGCTGGAAGGGCTGAGCGATGAGCCGCGGCCTGGCCGTCCCCCGACGATCAGGGACGGCCAGGTCGAACAGGTTGTGATCGACATCTTGGAATCGACGCCGAAGGACGCGGCGCACCGGTCGCGCACCTCGATGGCCAAGCGGTCGGGGCTGTCGCCTTCGAGGGTGGGGCGGATCTGGAAGGCGTTCCGGCTCAGGCCACATCGGGCCGAGACGTTCAAGCTGTCGAAGAATCCACCGAGCCCTTTCATCCTGCCTCGCGCATCTGCGGGACACAGATGGCTTTGACAAGCTGACCTGCGCCGATGTAGCCCTTGTCCGCCAGTGTGATCAGCCCGGCGGCCTCCGATCGGCGGACGATCCCCCGGATTCGAGCCGCCATGAGATCGTGCACCGACCCCGGGCGGCGAGCCCGACGTCCACAGCGGAGCGCCGTCCGGGGGGGCGATGACCTGGATGTTCACGCCGTGCCGCTTGTGCCTGCCGGAGTGGTACGACCGGTCGGCGGCCACCTGGCCGATCGGGATGAGCGTGCCGTCCGGGATCACGAAGGCATGTGCGCCGACAGCGGGATGAAGCCGCCCAGCCGGCACTGGCGGGCGGGCGAATGGTTCCGGTGGCCGAGATGGTGCGGGAGAAGGCGGCGGCGAGGACCGCCTTGGCGCGCGCTGAACGGCTGGAGCGGGAGAATGCGAGACTGGTCGATAAGCCCGCGCGGGCCGAGGCCACCCTGGAAGTCATGGGAAAACTGCGGGCGCTCATGGAGATGGTCTCGCGCGGATTCGGACCGCTCGTAGTCGAGGCTCGCACGGAAACGCGGGAGCGGCCGCGCGAGCGACGCCCCCGGGCTCGGCACGAGGCTAAGAGGAAACCGCATCCGGCCGCCCGCCGGCCCAACGAGATCTGGACATGGGATGTCACGAACCTGCCGTCTGATCCGGGGATTATCAAGTCGCGTTCCCGGCCGAAGGTGAGCAACGATAATCTGTACAGCGAAGCACAGTTTAAGACGGTGAAGTGCTGCCCCGTTTTTCCTGACGAGTTCGGTTCACCCGAAGACGCCCGGTCTTTTTGGGTCGAGTTTTTCGAGTGTTAAAGTTACAAACATCATCATTCAGGCGCCGGGCTGCATGTGCCGCTCACCGCGCATATCGGTACGGCGCAGGAGGCCGCATTCGGGCGCACTAACCCTGAGTATTCATTGTCATCTCACCTCCAGCACTCGGATACCTGCTCGCACCTCAACAAGTAGCTCGTCCTTCCATGCCTGTATCGCCGTATCGAGCCGGCGGCCCTCCGCCTCCTTCTCCAACTCACGAGGTGTGGCAGAGGGCTGTGACTTGACGATGACTTCACGGATATGCACGATTGCTCCTATGACGGCGGCAGGACCGGCGGCTACGGCCACAAAACCGAGGGCGGCCCATCCGCTGACTTTCGCAGCCAGTACGGCCTTCTCCTCGCCGGTTAACCTGCGCTGTTTCCTTGCCTCCCGCTGCTCCTCGGCGGCAACCGCCCGCTTCCGTCTGAGCTCGGTGATCTCGGCTGCGTAGTCTTTGGAGAGGATTCGCTCGGGGAACAACTGAAGCGCCAGTTCAGGATTTGCCTCCACGGACCTATACGCCTCCATGAGCGCCTGCCTCTGATCTGCCATGAGTAAGAAATAATAATAGTTCCCCCAATGGCCGAGCGCTTTGAGGTCTTCGGCCATGACCGTGCTGGAGACACCCTTCACAGACTGCCCTGCCGGCCTGTTGATCAGTCGGGCGAAGAGCCTTCGCGCATGGCTGAGTTCATTGCCGCGAACCTCTGATCTCCCCGTGCGGAGAGCTGCTTCCAGGTGGGTTAACGCCGTACGCAGATCAATTACCACCTCCTCGGAGAGCCGGCGATCCACCGACTCCACCGCGGCCTGGATCTCGTCTATCTTCGCCCTAAGCTTGTACGCGGCGAGCGATTGCTGGGCGGCGGAGACCGCACGCAATGCCAGGGTTATGGATCCCGGGTCCACGCCCCGTTCCTCCACGCGTTTCCGACCGCGACGAAATCACCGTCCCGGCTAGGCCAAAAATTGATGGTCCGCTGCTTACCCGGATGGGCCCCCGAAGGGTACGCACAGTTGTTAATCACCAAGTTTGCATAATGAAACACCTTGCGGGCGTAGCCGAGCGGTCAGGCGTTTCATACCATCAGGTCAGCTTGCTGTCGCATGACGGCAACAATCGCAAGTGACGCGCTGAGCCCGGCGAGCAGACCAGTAAGACGGGTGATCAGGCCCCCTGGTGGCCGTGACCATCGTGTTGTCGATCCTGCTGCACTCCTCCACTCTAAAACCGGCAGACATCGTTCCGTGGACCTCGCCGATCTGGTAAAGCAGGTGAAGCACAGGACAAATCCGCCGTTGAAACCATCGCCCACGACACAGGCGCGCCAAGCCCGATCGGCGTTCAAGAGAGCGTGGGCGCCGGAACCGTGCGTCCCCGGTGGTCACGGCCTGCCCAGGGTCCACCGCCAGACGTCCTCCTGCCAGCCGACGGAGATGGCCGTCACCCGATTGTCCACTACGCCGAGGGCCACTCCCTTGACGTTCTGCACATGGCTGGACTCGCCCCGCAGCGCACCGGTGTCCAGCGACCACACGCGGACGTATCCGGTCTCGCTGCCGGACACCACTGTGGGGACACCGCCCACGGCCCCTACGGCCAGCGCGTTGACCGGTCCGTTCGGAGCCGGGTCCGCGCCACCCAGAACGCGCGGGATCGTCGTACGGTCACCGAGATCCCAGACCCGGATCAGTCCGTCATCGCCGCCCGACACCACGATCGGCCGAGCCCGCAGCACCCCCACCCAGAGCGCCGAGACCGCACCGCCTCTCCCGTCGAGGGTCCTGTACGGGTCGCCGGTGGCGAGATCCCAGACCCGGATCAGTCCGTCGTCGCCGCCCGACACCACGATCGGCCGCTTCTTCAGTATGCCGAACGTGACCGCCAGGACCCGGGCACCGTGGCCGAAGGCGCCCTTCACGATCGGCCGGGCCGGTGACAGATCCCATACCTGGACCCGCTGGTCGTCACCTCCCGCCGCCAGGTGGGTCCGCGCCCCGAACGTGGCGAGGGCCACCGCGTTCATCGCGCCCCCGTTACCGCCGAGGAACTCCCCCCGCCGTTCACCGGCGCCGAGGTCCCACACGCCCACGCCGCCGTCGAGACCGGCGGAGGCGGCGACGGGCCTGCCATCCAGGTCACCGACCGCAACTCCGTACACGTCGCTCCGATGCCGGGAGCCGGGAGCGCCCAGCGGTTTCCCGCCGGGTTCGCCCCCGGCGAGGTTCCAGGTGCGGAGCGAACCGTCCTTGCATCCGACGACGGCGACGGCCGTCTCGGCCACCGATCCGATGGCGACACCCCACAGGGGAGTGCCGGCATCGCCCAGGTTCCGTCCGTTGATCATGCTCACCCCGCTCCGCCGGTTCGGTCCGGCCACGCCGGTCGGCCCGGCGGGGGCAGGCATGTGAGGGGGCTCCGGTTCGGTCTCCGGGCGGTTCAGGATGATGGGGACGGCGACGGCGGTGGCCACCGTAACAGCGGTGGCGGTAGATACGAGCAGCAGCAGTTGCCGACGTGTCGGCCGTTCTGCGGCGGTCGCCGTCGGCGGTTGGTTCGGGACACTGGTGACGCCGGGCGGAATTTCGGCAGGATCCGGGGGTTCACGTTTCTCGGGTGGCGGGCTTTCGGCCGGGCCGTTTTCGGAGCCGACCGCAGCCGTCGCCCGATTCTTTTGTCGTACGGCGTCATCGGCCGCCTTCCAGAGCTCGTGGAAGTGCTCGACATCCCCGCTGAGTGCCCGGACGACCCGCTCCAGGTTTTCCCATTTAGGGAGACCTTTACATTTGATCACTTCGAACACGGTTGTCTTGCTGATCTCCTTGTTAAGGAGATGGGTTGTTTTCTGATAGCTGATCCGGCCTCTATCGCGGTGCAGGACGTCCAGCGCTTCGGCCAAGGAGGCGAGGGGTTGGTTGGCTTGCTCCGAGGCCCGCTCCGGCGTGTTCATGGAATCTTGGGCATCTCATCTCGTGGCGAACGTAAAAGGGGTTCCGCATGGGATTCGCGATCATGGATGACCCCGGCGAGGCCACCGATTCTAAACGATGGCACACACCGAGCGCCTTGTCGCATTCCGGCGCCGGCGTTCGCCCTCATTCGCCGTCGTTCGGATTCATTCCATGTTGTTCGGCAAGCTTCACGTGGCCGTTGGATACATGTCATTTTTGAAGTTGAGGGCCGCGGCACGCTGTCGGCGCCTCTTCTCTTCCCGCACGGCCGCTCTTCGCGTACGGCTGTCCCGGAGAACTCCCACCCCCTCGATTTGGAGGACGTCGCATGTCCATCCGCGTACTCATGGCAACCCTGGTGATCGCCGTCGGCATCCTGGGGCTCCCGCTCCCCGGCGCAGCGCCCGCGCACACCGCAACCGAAGTGACCGCATGGCCGGTGCATGCCTCGTGTTCCAGCCTCGCCTGCACCTTCTACTTCACCCGGTCGGCCACGTCCGCGACCAAGAAGGCCCTGGACCGGACGGGCTGGTTCGCCGACCCGGCGGGGGCGCTCATCTGCGGGAGCATTCCGAACCGGGTGGTCGGGGCGGCCTGCATCTTCACGATCGGCCATCAGCTCGCCGCCGTGAAGCGCACCCTCAACACCGCGCACAATCGTGGCGGCTGCTTTGCCGTCGAAGGCCGGCTCCGGTGGAAGGTCATCTCCTACACCGCGGTCGCACGCGGCCACCGTTTCTGCTCGGCCTGAATCCGCGAGGGCGCATCCCCCGGGGGCCGGTCATCCACCGGCCCCGGGGGATGACCAAGGGCACGCGCTCCGCATGCGCCGGTCCGCCCACCACCGGACGGCCGTGGCCAGGGCATGGACGGCCGCAGGTAAACGGGTGACCGCCGACGGCCATCGAATAGCCCA
This sequence comes from Streptosporangium sp. NPDC006007, assembly GCF_040614315.1. Classification (NCBI taxonomy): domain Bacteria; kingdom Bacillati; phylum Actinomycetota; class Actinomycetes; order Streptosporangiales; family Streptosporangiaceae; genus Streptosporangium; species Streptosporangium sp. NPDC006007. The sequence goes on from NZ_JBEXUG010000061.1 coordinate 18,712, forward strand.
GCCATTGTGACCATTATGTTATGTGTCGCGTGTATCGCTACAAAGGCAACCACTCTCCTTGCCTTGAGACGGAGAGAAACGGAGACCACCGAATGCCGCACATAGAGTTCCGGCCCGAAACGCCCGCACGGCAGCCTGAGGGGGCCGAAAACTATGGCTTGCCCTGGCGCGACCTGGCTTTCCCTCAGGAACTTCTCGACCGTCACGGAGCGACGGTCCTCGATCCCTCGACGGCCCCGTTGGACGAGGGAGAACGCCGCCCGGACTCCACGGTGTATCGGACGAACGTACTCCTGATTCCCGCCCAGGTTTTGGACCGGAATGGGCTTGGGTGGATCAATGAGCAACTGGCGGCAATCGGCCTCGCCATAGTGTCCTACGACACCTCCGCCGACGATCACGATGAGCGGCCGCGCTGGCACGCCGCCGTCCTGGGAGTTGCGAAACAAGGAAAGGACGTGGTGGTGGATGCTTGGCGGGCGCTGCGGGTGCTGCGCAGAGCGCTGGCGGATTTTCCGGATTCACGGAGGAAGGAGTACCTGGCCAAAATCGCCCTGGACCACCTTCTGGTGGGTTCGGCGTTCGCGGGCGCCGGCGCGGGCATCAGCGGGGAACCCGCCACCAGCGGGCACGGCGTGCCCGACCTCGGCGGCTTCGCCACTCCCACAGGCGGGTACGCCAGGACACCGGTGACCGTTGTGGCGGGCCCACCGGCTCGTCGGCCTGAAGCCGACATCGGAGGACGAAGGCCCGTGCTCGTCATCCCGGACACGGGTCTTCCTCGGCAGGGACATTCGTGGTTTTTGCCTGTGACGACGCCTGACTCCTTCCTGTCCGTCAGCGTGGAAGCGCAGAAGAGCATTGAAGCCGCCGTCGATACAGCCCTGCGGACCACGAAGATGCCTGCCGCCAGACTCGTCGGCTACGAGGAGGTCACCGCACCCCCCAACCCGCTGCTGGGCACCCCGAGCTCACAAACAGGGCACGGCCTCATGCAGGCGGGACTGGTGTGCCAGATCGCTCCTGACGCCAAGGTGCTCATGCTCAGGGTCATGTACGCCGACGGCGTGGTGGTCGAGGCGGCGCTGCACGCCGCCCTGGACCACGTGTTCAAGAAGATTCAGGCGGGCTTCTTCGTCGATGTCGTGACCTTCGCGTGCGGGTACTTCCACGAGACGGCCGACGACGAGGCCTTCACGCCGACGTTGATGGAAAAGATCAACCATCTTCGCGAGCGTGGCGTCGTCGTGGTCGCGGCTGCGGGCAACTACGCGTCGAACCGCGCCTTCTGGCCGGGGGCGGGGGCGAAGGACGGCCTGCGGAATCTCGCCCTCGCGCCGATGCTCGCCGTCGGGGCCAAGAATCCCGACGGCACGGTCGCGATATTCAGCAACGAGCACGAGGCCATTCAGTGGCTCGCTCCCGGAGCGGCGGTCGTCAGTACCTTCCCGCCGGGCATCAAGGGATCAGGCGCCCCCGACCTGCGACCTCCTGACGTCCACCCCCCTGGCCGCGCCTCCTTCGACAGGGACAACTACAACGAGTTCGCCACGTGGAGCGGATCCTCGTTCGCGGTGCCGATCCTCGGCGCGGCCATCATGGCGCTGATGATCGAGGACTTCCAAACCCTTGACCTTCCGGTGACCGATGCGCAGACCGCCATCGCCCGCGCTCACCGCGTGGTTGGCAAGCTCCGCGCCGGCATCCTGCCCGAGATCACGCCGATCTGATGGCAGGCGATCCCGCGTTGGAGCCCACCTCAGCCGATCGCGGCGCTGGGCGGCGCGATCGGCTGGCCGGTTTGCTTCAGGACGCAAGAGAGAACCGGCAGGGGGCACTAGACCTGATCGTCGCCGATCTCACGCCGTTGCTGTGGCAGGCGGTCAGACGGCAGGGCCTGAGCCGGCAGGCTGCCGAGGACGTGATCCAGACGACCTGGCTGACCCTCCTGCGCAACCTGCACTCCATCACCGTTCCCGCCGCGCTGATCGAGTGGCTGCTCACGACCGCGCGGCGCGAGGCGTGGCGGGTCCGGTCGGCGGGCCGTGATGACGACCTCGTGGGCCAGGACGTGTTCGAGGAGATACCGGACTCCGCGAGCCTGCCCGAGGAGTTCCTGCTCCAAGACGAGCGACGTCGCGCGTTGTGGAACGCTGTGGCGCGGCTACCGCAGCCCTGTCGTGACCTGATGCGGCTTGTCGCATTCGTTCGCCGTCCCCACTACGGTGCGGTGGCCGCCTCGCTGGGCATGCCGAAGGGCAGCATCGGCCCGACCCGGGGCCGCTGCTTGGCGAAACTGCGCCGCCTGCTCACCGAGGATCCGGGATGGATGACGTCATGAACCCCTCTGACGAGCACGAGCCCCCACAGACCGGCACCGAGGAGTCGCTCCTTCTCGATGAGATCCAAAGGATGTACTCGGCGGTCGACCCCGTTCCCGCGACGCTGGTAGAACGCCTGCAATTCGCCCTCGACCTTGAGTCGCATGAGATCGAGGTCCTGCGCCCGTACGAGGAGGTGGGGTTGGCCGCCGGGGTCCGGGGTGGCGAGGAGGCCCGCACGATCACCTTCGACAGCGACGATCTCACGATTATGATCAGCGTCAGCGCCCAGAACACGCAAACGGTCCGGCTAGACGGCTGGCTGGCCCCGCCAAGCGACCACGTGGTCGAGCTGCGCACGTCCGAGGGGCCAATCACGGTCAGGGCTGACGCTCAGGGCAGGTTCGTCCTGGATGCCGTTCCCCTCGGGCTGGCCCAGCTGGTGGTGCGGCAGGCACTGGACGATCCGCGAGAGTCGCGGATACTGGCGGTGACACCTTCCATCGTTCTATGACCGACCCGCGAGGCGGTGATGAACGTCAGCGCAGGAGATGCGGAGATCCGCGAACGAGCGAGCCGGCTGCATGGCTTGGGGGTCGCTGCCACCGACAACGGCAGCCCTTCGCTGGCCGCGCGCCGGCTGCGCAGGGGCTTGGCGCTGCTGGGGTGGGGATCTGGCGGTACGGGGCGGGCAAAGGACCCGGAGTCGGCGGCTTTGCTGGCCCGCATGCTAATCAGCCTCGCCCATGCCGAGGCTGAGCAGGGCCGTACAGGGCTCGGGATGGACCTGCTCGACGAGGCGCAACGCTGGACACCGCCGACGGAGCTGCCAATCGTGCACGCCCAGCGCGGCCTGATGTACCTGCGGACGGGGCGTACGGCTGAGGCCTTGCGGGAGCTCGACATCGCTGCGCCGCTGCTCGTCCATCACGACAGCGTGGAACTGGCCAGAGTGCTGCTCAACCGATCGGTCATCCACCTCATGATGGGGCGGATCCGGCTGGCCCGTGAAGACGCGCGCCGCAGCGCCCGCCTCGCCACGGCGCACGGTCACGAGGTCATCGCGGTCAAGGCGCTGCACAACGACGGCTACTGCGACCTTCTCCGGGGCGACATTCCGGCCGCCCTGGCGATGTTCGGCGAGGTTGAGCAGACCTACCGGCGCCTCATCCCCGGTTTCCTCCCCGTGCTCGCGCTCGACCAGGCCAGGGCACTGCTGGCGGCCGGGCTTGCCGACGAGGCCGGCCGTACTCTGGACAGAGTCCTCGACGGGTTCCGCCGTCAGCGGCTCATGCAGGACTACGGCGAAGCGGAGCTGGCCCGTGCGCAGGCCGCGCTGCACGCAGGGCGCTTTCCTGAAGCGTGTACGTGGGCGCGGCGGGCGGAGGACCGCTTTCGCCGCAGGCGCAGTCAGGCATGGGTCTTGCAGGCGGTGCTGATGCGCCTGCGCGCGGAGCTGGCCCAGACCACCGAGCCTGGGTCACTGGCTCGCAGGGCCGACGACCTCGCCGCCCGCCTCACCGAGATCGGCCTGCTGGTCGAGAGCGAGATGGCCTGCATGCTGTCGGTCAGAGCGCTGATCGCCGCGGGTCACCTAACCAAGGCGGAGGCCAGGGCGGAGGCACTGGGCAAGCCGCGCCGCGCCGCGCCGCTCGAAGTACGGCTGATGCGCCATCTCACCGACGCCGAGCTCGCGCACTCGCGCGGCCGGCGCGGGAAGGCGCTCAGCCGGGTACGCGCCGGACTGGCCCTGGTCCACGCGCACCGCGGCCGCCTGGGCAGCATCGACATGCAAACCGGGGTCGCGGCGCTCAGCTTCGAACTCGCCGCCGCAGGCTTAAAGAGCGTTCTGGCGAACGGCTCGGCCAGGCTGGTGTTCGACTGGTCGGAGAGATGCAGAGCACAAGCATTCCGCTACCCTCCGGTCCGGGCTCCTCAGGACGAGCAGACAGCCGACGCGCTGGCCGAGCTACGGCACCTCGCTCAGCAGATGCACGCCAACGACACGGTGGCACGTCGCGACTCCGAACTCCGCAGGCGCTGCTTGAAACTCGAACATGTCATCAGGGAGCGCGGCTGGCAGCTGCCGGGAGCCAGAGCGAGTGCCGCTCCCGCGTCGACCGTCATGGTCGAGGAGCGACTGGCCGCGGCCGGTCTCGTGCTGGTGAGCCTGCTGAACGTCAAAGGCCGGTTACTCGCCCTCGTGCTGGGCGAGGGCCGATGCCGTCTGCACGAGCTCGGGGCCTACGAGCCGCTCGCCGAGGCCGTACGGCGGTTGACCGGCGACCTCAACGCGCTCGCGGGCCGCCACCTCCGGCCTCGGATAGCCGAAGTGATCAACACATCGGCGCGACGGCAGCTCGCCGTCATCGCCGCCGAACTACTCTCCCCCCTCCTGCCGTCCATCTCCGGCGCGAGCGGCGTCGTCGTCGTTCCCACAATGGCCCTGTCGGCGATTCCCTGGGGTGCGCTGCCGGGCCTCCTCGGCAAGCCGGTGATCTCGGCTCCGTCCGCGCTGGTGTGGGCCTCCGCCCAGGAGACCCGCAAGGCCGAGATCTCCACAGGCGAGGCGCCGCTTCTGGTGGCGGGACCCGACCTGGCCTCCGCGAACACCGAGATCGAGCAGATCGCCGCGGCGTACCCGAAGACGCACCGGCTCACAGGAAGTTCGGCCACCGTGGCGGCCACCCTGGCCGCGCTGAACGGCACGTCCGTCGCCCATCTGGCCGCCCACGGCCACCACGAGCGGGAGAACGTGCTCTTCTCCCGTCTCGTGCTGAGCGACGGTCCCCTCATGGCTTACGACATCCAACAACTACGCGAGGCGCCGCGGCACGTCGTCCTATCTTCCTGCGAGGTGGGGCAGGCCGTCGTCAGACCTGGGGACGAGCTCCTCGGTTTCACCTCGGCCCTTCTCTACCTCGGCACGCCGACTGTTGTCTCCAGCGCGACCAGGGTCCCCGACGAGCTGGCCGTGCGGGTTATGACGGCCTACCACCGGCACATCGTTCTCGGCCTCGAACCAGCCGCCGCGCTGGCCGCAGCCTCAGCACGGGAGCCGCTGTCCACGTTCGTCTGCTTCGGCGCCGGCTGACGTCCACGTCAGCTCCGATACTTCCTCAGGACCGCGTCGCCAGAAACCTCTCCCCCCCCTTTTCGCCGTTGACCACTCCTGCCGAGATTCCGGCGCCCCGAGCAGGCCGACTTCTTCGGCACCGCCTTCGAGAATCAGGTCGGTCCCCCCTCCGCCGCTCATGATCGCTCCATCTCACCGCGGTCATCAACAACGAGCGGTGTGCGAGCGCGCCAGATACATGGCGCCTCGATGTATCCAGCGGCGGCTCGGCGCCTCTTTCCCACTGTCCGGGCTTTGAGTCCCGGCTCGTTCACCACAAAGGGAGCACCACATGGCAACAACCGGGCAGTTCCAGTCGCTGAAGGTTTCCGCCGACCAGCTCGACGGCACCATCAAGGCCGACATCGTCGATCCAGGCGCTCAGCCGGCCATGATCGTCCGAAGCGGCGACGACTGGAAGATCATCGTGACCTGGGAGATCACCGGCGAGCTGGTCGACTGGATCGCGGGCAAGTGGCACGTACAGGCCGTCGCCGCCCGACCGGTCGGGGTAGGAACCACTCACCCGGTCCCCCCGGCCGCTTTCCCCTTCACGCCGGGTGTGGGCGCGTACTCCACCACCATCGCGATGAAGAACCAACTGGCCGCGGGGACGTACGACCTCGTCGTCACCCTCACCTCCACGACCGAAGCGGGGAGCGCCGGCAATCTCGGCGGCTTCGTGGCGCTGAGCAAGATCATGGTCCAGTAGTGCGCTCACCGCCGCCGCGAAATCCTTCGCGGCGGCGGGACGAAATGAGGTCACGACGAGTTTTCGGCGAGTACGCATCATGATCGTGGGCGGTGTGTCGCCGGGGTCGGCGGTCCTGCTCTCCACGCCCCGGATGGAGCTGACGCCCGGCTCCGGAAGAAGAGTTCACACGGGATCCAACGACGGATCACCAACGCGGGACACTAAAGAACCGGCAGGTAGCGGCCCAGCTCGAACTCGGTGACCTGGCGGCGGTACTCGTTCCACTCTGTGCGCTTGTTGCGCAGGGACAAGCGAAGTCCTTCTTTGACCTGCTGCGATCTCCTACATCCTTGCTCTGACCTGGATTTCGTCCCTCACCAGTTCTCGGCATTTCTCGCTGCTTCTGCGCGTCGTGTGCCCCGAGTGTGCCCTGTGCGGCCCCGCACGCTTTTCCCCTGCGCTGATCTTCCCGTCTGCCGTCGACCCACCCCGAAGGGGCAGCGGGCCGGGGACGGAAGGACAAGCCCGGCTTCGCGTGTACCTG
>NZ_JBEXUG010000062.1:0-25187 GCF_040614315.1 Streptosporangium sp. NPDC006007
TGGCAGTACTGGTCCCGCCCCGGCTTTGTCAGGGCTGCTTCCCGCCCTCCCCGGCACCTCCCGGATCAGGCTGCCCTCAGCTTCAACCCCCTGCTGCGACAGCGAGTTGGTGCAGGTTTCTCACCTCCACACGATCAACAAGCGCCTCACGGCGCACCCGTTCGACCACCCAGCGGTGACGGCCGAGTCTGTGGCTCCACTCGGCGAAGCGGCGGTTGACCGTCTGCCGGGGGCGCCGAAAACCGGCGGCAGCCGCCGCCAGGCGCAGCCGGTGGTGGCCACGTACACGATCGCCGCCAAGATCAAGCGATCATCCACTGAGATAACGAGGGAAACCACAGGTCAAACAAGATCAATGTGTCACGGCAGGCGAGATCCTACAGTTTTCCCGCAGGCGCGGCGCCGACGCGGGTCGGACGCGGTGAGGGGGCCTATCCGGCCAGGGCGGTCGCCAGCTCCTCCAGCGAGCGGATCACCGTGACCCCGTCCGGGGGCGTCGTTCCGGTGGACGCCCGATCGAGCCAGTAGGAGCGCAGGCCCGCGTCGCGGGCGCCAAGGCCGTCGGTCTCGTACGCGTCGCCGACGTAGGCGACCTGGTGAGGGGGCAGGCCAAGCATCGCGCACCCCGCCAGGAAGATACCGGGGTCCGGCTTGGCCGCGCCGTGTTCGTCCGAACAGAGGATCGCGTCGCCGAAATGACGCAGCAGTCCGATCGCGTGGAGTTTGCGCCGCTGGTGCGCCGACGACGAGTTGGAGACCACGCCGAGCCGGAATCCCGGCGCGAGCGCGCTGAGCGCGGGTTCGGCGTCCGGGAAGGCGGCCCACATGGCGTCTCGGAGCCTTTCGTGTCCGGCGAACCAGTCGGACGCCTGTCGATCGGAGATACCGCCGGGCGGAAGGCGCCCAACGTGTGCGAGGAACCGCCTGGTCCTCGCGTGCCGCTGCCCGGTGAACGTCGACTCGCCGGCGAGAAATCGCGCGTACTCCTCCCCCGTGATCTTCTGCCAGACCGCCACCGCGTCGTCCGGTGACGGGAACAGTTCCAGCAGCCTCTCGGCGGCCAGATGTTCGAGCACGCCGGCCCGCTCCGAGGCCGAGTAGTCGAAGAGTGTGTCGTCGACGTCGAACAACACCCCGTGGATCGTCATCCGCCCCCCTCACCTGAGCGATGAGGACCGGCCGCCGGTCCTCGGAACTCCTGGCACCTCGATCACTGTCAGCACTGTCAGCACGCGTATCCTCGCAGCCGGGGCGACCGGCGGCGGATCGGGAGCGCGGAGCCGGGTCCACCTGCCTCTCCACTCCGGCCGGTCGGCGGCTGCTTGACGGTCCGTCCGAATGATGATGAAATCCCCGGTCAGTGTCGCGGTGCACCCGGCGAAGAGACCGCCGTGGGCATGGAGGCGCCGAAACATGGGATACCCATGGAAACCCCCACCGACCCGGACGGCCGTCTCACGGCGTTCGGCAACCAGTTGATCGAAGTTCACATCTGGCTCCGCGAGGAGCTGGCCAGGCTCCGTGAGGACGTCGACGCCCACCTCGACGGCCACGCCGAGCGGCCACGGGAGCTGCGGGCGCACTGCCTGACGTTCTGCTCGGCGCTGAGCCTGCACCACACCGCCGAGGACGACGGGGCGTTCCCCGCGCTGGCGGAGCGGTTCCCCGAACTGCGCCCCGTGCTTGAGGAGCTGAGCCGGGACCACCACCTGGTGGCCGGAGTCCTGCGCGAGCTGGAGGAGCTGCTCGGCGGTCTCGTGGCGGACCCCGGTCCGGCCGAGGCGCAGCGCGTGCGAGCCGAGCTGGACGGCCTGGCCGCCCTGCTGGAGTCGCACTTCGTCTACGAGGAGAAGCGGATCGTCGCGGCCCTCGACTCACTGAGCGCTCCGAACCCGGACGGCTCAAGGCCCGACCCGCCGCCGGCCGTCGCCGACGCCGTCCGGCGGCGCGACATCGGCATCGGCATCGGCTGATCCGGCCGGGCCCGGCCGGGACATCCGGTGAGCGGGGCCGCCGGACGTCCTCGGCCGGCGCCGGGGCACCGCGTGGTCACCAGCCGCCGTGGGCCCGGTGCAGCTGGCCGCGGACCGCGCCGCCGTCGAACTCCGTGGTGTGCAGGTTGGCGTACCAGTTCATGGGGTTCTTCTTGATTCCCTGCGCGATGTCGGACTTCACCGGCGCGGTGCCGGCGATTCCGGTGATCGACTCGGGCAGGCCGTCGGCGTCGGCGAACAGGTCGACCACGACCGGGCCGTTCCTCCCCTTCTCGCCCCGGTGGATGTGCCCGTTGGTGGGGGCGGAGACCCTGTTCCAGACGGTGGCGTAGCGCAGGTTCACGCCGTCGACGCCGATGAGCCACTGGGCGCGGCCGTCCGGGTCACCGACCTTCTTGCCGTCGGCGGGCACCTCCTGGGCGCCGTCGGCCTGCGACTGGAACGCGGCGTGGGTGCCGTCGGCCAGGATCGCGGCCAGGTCCACCGGATGGCTGAGCCTGAACAGCTGGGCGCGTACCGCTCCGCCGGGGAACTCACCGGTGTGCAGGTTGGCGTAGAAGCCGCCGGGGTTCTTCCTGAGGGCGGCCGACAGGCCGCCGTCCCCGACCTTGACGCCGCCGGCCACGGCTTTCGCGCTCCCCGGAAGCGCCTCGCCGAAGAAGCCGACCTTGACGTCGCCGTTGGTGCCCGCCCGGCCCTGGTGGATGTGGAAGGCCGTGGGCGCGGCGGTGTTTCTCCACCGCACGGCGTAGGAGACCTGGTCGCCGCTGACCCGGATCACGGCGTAGGCGCTGCCGTCCTTGTCGCCCACGGCCGGACCGCCCTTGACGGGCACCTCGTTGGCTCCGGTGAGACGGGCGGCGAGGTAGACGGCCGGGGACGACGAGGAGCCCCGGGCCGCCGCGGACTCCGTGGTGCCGGCCTGCGCGGCCGTGGGCGCCGAGGCGGCGATCAGACCGGCGGTGAGGGCCACGGCGGGAAGGGCGAGGATGCGCTTGGACATGATGAAACCTCTCGTTGACGTGCGACAACTGAAGCCGTTGTGCCTTTCTTCCTGTTGTACGGCGCCGGAGAAGAGAGAAGTTCAACCGATAAATCCGTAAATTTACATATTCGCCAGGGGGCAGAAAACGCCCCCTCGCCGGGCGGCGAATTCGAGGGGGCGTCGCGGCCCCCGTCCTTCGGGAATGTGACGGACGATTTCGGGATTCGTCGGCGAGAGGGCGTTTCCGCGGATCAGACCTTGACGGTGAGCAGTGTCCTGCCGCCGGTCGTCCTCACCTCGAAACGGTCGATGTCGGCGGGCGGGAACGCGGTCCCGCCGTGCACGTACAGCGGCTCCGGGGAGCCTGCGACCCCGTATCCGGCGACCGGCACCGCCCATCCGGTGACGACGCGGCGCCCGCCCGTCCTGGAGACGGCGATCAGCGCGCACTCCAGAGGTCCCCTGACACCGGTGAGCTTGAGAGCGGCGTGGGTCCCCCAGCCCTTGCTCTCCAGCACCAGCCCGCCCGCGACGCCGGCGGCGCCCGTCCCGGCGATCGGCTCTCCCCGCCGGAAGAACTCCTCGGCCGGACCGTGCGCGGAGTGCCCGGGCACTCCGGCCTGGCCGGCGCCGGAGACGGTGGTGCCCACCGTGACCCCGCCGGCCACCAGGGCGACGGCGGCGGCGACGCCGATCACGAACGTCCTCCCGCGGGCCCGCCGGACGGACGCCCGCCTGTACCGGAACAGGTCGATCATCTCGGCCGGGGCCCCGCCGTCGCGGTTGTCGTCCTCGACGGGACCGACCCCGGCGAGCACCCCCGCCGTCCCGGAGATCCCGGCCAGCTCCGCCGCACAGGAGGAACAGCCGGAAAGGTGCGCCGAGAAGGCGTTCCGGTCGGCCTCTTCGAGCAGTCCCAGGGCGTAGGCGCCCACGTCGGTGTGTTCGATCCGCGGACTCACGCCGGCACCCCCCTTTCCTCCGGACACGGCCGCCGCGACCACCTGAGCGGGCCGCCGGGTCCGCGTGAGGCGTTCACCGGGGATTCGACTCCGAGCGGGTCGGCCGGTGGCGGGGGACAGGTGCTCTGTCGCATCATGGCCTGCGTCCTTTTGATCCGTGCGAATGCCCAGGAGACCGGGGGTCCCCGCGCTGTGCCGGGTGATCGGGCCACCCGCCGTCCCGCAGCCGGGGAGGCTGAGCGATTTCGGCGTCGGCAGGCAGTACGCGGCCGGATCCGGAACGGGTTCAACGGATCGCGCGGAATTTTCGGCGTGGTGTTCGCCTGGTTGTGCGCCGTACCATCTCGGATGGCCGGATCGGCCGGTGGGGAGCGCCGAGGGGCGGGCGGCGCCGTTTCACCGGTTGTCGCACGGGTCACCTCACGGGCCGTTCCCCGGCTTCGAACGATCACTCGACGGGTTCTGAACGGGCACTCGGCGGGTCACTCCCAGCGGAACAGCCGGGTGGCCAGCACGCCGGTGACCAGCACGGTCGCCGCCATCACCACCAGATGCAGCGGTTGCGGCGCGTGGCCCGCCCAGGTGTCGCGGAGCGCCTGGGCGAACGGTGCCATCGGCAGGAAGTCGCCGATCCGCCGTGCCAGGTCGGGGAGCATCTCGCGGGGGATCCACATGCCGGCCAGGAAGAGCAGCGGGAACATCAGCAGCGAGCCGATGCCGGGCGCGGACTTGGCGCTGGGCGCCACCGCGGCGATGAGCAGGCCCAGGCCGAACATCGACGCGCTGCCGAGCAGGAGGACAGCAACGAACGACGCGAGGGCGCGGGGCGCCGTCACACCGAGGACGAGATCGCCCAGGCCGATCAGCGCCGCGGTGGCGACGACCGTCACCGCGATGTTGTTCACCACCTGGGCGATCAGCAGCCGTGCCGGGCCGACCGGGGTGGTGGACATCCGGCGCAGCACGCCGCTCTCCCGGTAGGTCACCAGCGTGCCGGGCAGTACGGTCAGCGCCATCGTCACCACGGACAGGATCACCATCATGCCCGGGAGCTGGGTGTCGATCACCCGTTCCCCGCCCAGCTCGGGGCCGGCCTCCCGGAAGCCGGGGATGCTGCCCAGCCCCAGCAGCAGCGCGAGGGGGAGCAGGATCGCGAAGATCGGACCGCCCGGCTCGCGCAGGAAGAGCTTCGCCTCGATCATGATCATCTTTTTCATGCGGAGATCTTCTTTCCGGTGAGGGCCAGGAAGGCGTCGTCGAGGGTGGCCTGTTCCAGCCGGAGGTCGGCCGGGACGACCTCGACCGAGGCCAGGGCGGTGGCGATCGCCAGGAGCAGGTCGCCGGTGCCGGTGACCTCGATCAGCGCACCGTCGTGTCTCACCTCGCTCACCTCGGGCAGGACACCGAGTACCGTGTCGTCGAAGGCGCGGGACGGCCGGAACCTGACGCGCTGCGGCCGGTCGATCCGGGAGATCAGCCCGGACGGGCTGTCGACGGCGACCAACCGGCCGGAGTCGATCAGCGCCAGCCGGTCGCAGAGCCGCTCGGCCTCCTCCATGAAGTGGGTGACCAGCAGGATCGTCACCCCGTCCGCGCGGATCTGCCTGATGAGCTCCCAGGTCTCCCGGCGGGCCTGCGGGTCGAGACCGGTGGTCAGCTCGTCCAGGATCGCCACCCGAGGGTTGCCGACCAGCGCCAGCGCGATGGACAGTCGTTGCTGCTGGCCGCCGGAGAGCTTGCCGTAGGCGGTGTTCCGCCGGTCGGCCAGCCCGACCCGCTCCATCAGCGTGACCTGGTCGGCGGGCCTTCTATAGAAGGAGGCGTAGAGATCGAGCGCCTCCCAGACCTTGATCTTCGCGGGTAGGACGGATCTCTGCAGCTGGACGCCGAGCTGTTCCCTGAGCTCGGTGCCGCCCAGACCTCCCAGCACCCTCACGGTCCCCGAATCGGGGGTGCGCAGACCCGCGACGCACTCGACGGTGGTCGTCTTGCCGGCCCCGTTGGGACCGAGAACGCCGAAGATCTCGCCCTCCTCGACGGTGAACGACACGTCGTCCACCGCGAGCCGGTCACGGTACCGTTTGCGGAGGTTGTCGACCTCGATGACCTTCATACCGATGACGCTAGGACCGGCCGCCGGCCGTGCGGAAGCCGTCTGGGTACCCGCCGGGGGTGGAGATACCTCCACCCCGGGAGGGCGCCTGGCCTCACTGGGCACCGCGGCCCCGATCACCGAGACTCTTATCCATGAGACGACACGCGACGACGATCGGCCGGGCACTGGCGCTGGGGGTGGCTCTGGGAGGGCTGGCCCTGGCGGACGTCGTGCTGGTCGCGCTGACCGCCGCCGCCATGGTGCTTCTGACGTTCGGGCTGATCTTCTTCTTCATGCCGACGACCAGGCTGATCAGGCGTCGCACCATGATGGCCAGAAGGCTGACCGGCCGGTGGCTGGGTGTGGAGGTTCCCCCGTCCTACCGGCCGCCGCCGCCTCCGCCCCGCCCCCAGCCGGACGGCTGGTACCGGCACGAGCGCCAGCTCTACAAGACCCCGCGCTGGCCGGCCTGGAACAACCGCCTGAACTGGATGTTCACCGACCCGGCCACCTGGCGGGACGGGCTCTGGCTCTTCCTCAACCCGCTCGTCGGCGGGGTCCTGCTGCTGCTGCCTCTGGGCGCGCTCGGATCCGGTCTGGCCATGCCCTGGTACTGGGCCCCGCAGGCCGCGCCCCTGGGGGTGGCCGTCGCCGTCGCAGGGGCGGCCTCGGCCCCCTGGCTGCTCCGCTGCTACGCCTGGTGGAACCGGCTGTTGCTCTCCCCCACCGCCAAGTCCGTGCTGAGCGGCCGGATCCGGCAGCTCGACCGGGTCAGGCTGGAGGTGGCGGACTCCCAGGCGGCCGAGCTGCGGCGGATCGAACGTGACCTGCACGACGGAGCCCAGGCCAGGCTCGTCGCCATGGGCATGATGCTCGGCGCGGTGGAGGAACTGGTGGACAGGGACCCGGCCGCGGCCAGGACCCTGCTGGCCAAGGTCCGCGAGGCCTCGTCCACGGCGCTCACCGAGCTGCGCGACCTGGTCAAGGGCATCCATCCGCCGGTGCTGGCCGAGCGCGGCCTCGGCGACGCCGTACGGGCACTGGCGCTGGACAGTCCGCTGAAGGTCACGGTCACCGTCGACCTGAAGGCGCGCCCGGACTCGCCCGTCGAGTCGGCGGTCTACTTCTCGATCAGTGAGCTGCTCACCAACGCGGCCCGGCACGGGGGTGCGGACCGCGTCTGGATCGACATCAGCACCCGGGGCAGGACATTGCGCGTCACCGTCACCGACGACGGCTCTGGAGGCGCCGTCCCCTCGCGGGGCGGCGGGCTGCACGGCATCGAACGGCGGCTGGCGGCCTTCGACGGGGTGCTCGCGCTCAGCAGCCCGCCGGGCGGACCGACCACGGCCACGATCGACCTGCCGTACGCGCTGACCGGGCTCGAACCGGTCAGACCCTCCATGCCCCGGTGGAAGCTCGCCGTCGTGGGACTCGGCTGGGGACTCGGCTGGCTCCCCCTGTTTCCCCAGGGGCTGGTCCCGATGGTGCTGAAGCTCACCGGCCAGGACGTCCGCAGCTGGTTCCTGGCGCTCCACCTTCCCGAGCCGTGGCAGTGGCCGATGATCGTCTTCAACATCGCCCTGGGCCTCACCATGTACGGCCTGGCCATCAGCCTTCCCATCGTCCACGCACGGAGGCATCCGGCGCGGGAGGGCGCGGGGCCGGACCGATGAGCTCCCGAGTCGTCATCGCCGAGGACCTCTACCTGCTGAGAGACGGTCTGGTCCGCCTACTCCAGGCGCACGGCTTCGAGGTCGTCGCGGCGGTCGAGTCCGGGCCCGAACTGCTCGCCGCGCTGACCACGGAGCGGCCCGACGTGGCCGTGGTGGACGTACGGCTCCCGCCCACCTTCACCGACGAGGGACTCCAGGCCGCGCTGGCCGCCCGCAGGGCCGTCCCAGGCCTGCCGGTGCTGGTGCTCTCCCAGCATGTCGAGCAGCTCTACGCCCGCGAACTGCTGGCCGACGGTTCGGGGGCGGTCGGCTATCTCCTCAAGGATCGGGTGTTCAACGCCGGGCAGTTCGTCGACGCGGTCCGCAGGGTCGCCGCCGGGGGTACCGCGATGGACCCCGAGGTGATCGCCAAACTCCTGGCCAGCACCGCCAGGCACCAGCCGCTCGGGGCGCTGACCCCGCGCGAGCGCGAGGTGCTGGAGCTGATGGCCGAGGGCCGTTCCAACGCGGCCATCTCGCAGCGGCTGTTCCTCAGCGAGAGCGCGGTCGGCAAGCACACCGCGGGTATCTTCGGCAAGCTCGGCCTGACCCCCTCCGACGACGACAACCGCCGGGTCCTGGCCGTACTCGCCTATCTCGGCGCCGCCCGCGGATGACCCTCGCCCGGCGGTCCACGGCGACGGCCGGAGGTTTTTCTGTCGGACGCACCGGATACCGTTCCTAGGAGTACGGTCACCGCAGGTGGTGGCGTTCGGGACGAAGGAATGATCAGGTGAAGTTCCGGGTTAATCGCGATGTCCTGGCTGACGCCGTGGCCTGGGCCGCCCGGGTGCTGCCGAACCGCCCGGCCCTCCCCGTGCTCTCCGGCCTGCTGCTGGAGGCCGACGGTGACGATCTCGTGCTGTCGGCCTTCGACTACGACGTCTCGGCCCGCGCCTCGGTCGAGGCCGACGTGTCCGAGCCCGGCCGGGCGCTGATCCCGGGCCGGATCCTCGCCGAGATCACCCGCAGCCTGCCCGCCATGCCCGTGGAGATCGCCACCAGCGGCTCCGAGGCGGTGCTGACCTGCGGCAGCGCCGAGTTCGGCCTGCTCACCATGCCGGTGGAAGACTTCCCGACCCTGCCGACGGCGCCACCGAGGGTCGGCGCGATCGGTGGCGGCGTCTTCGCGAGCGCGGTGAGCCAGGTGGCTCCCGCCTCCAGCCGCGACGAGACGCTTCCCATGCTGACCGGCGTCCGGATCGACATCGGCGGTGAGACCGTGACCATGGCCGCCACCGACCGCTACCGCATCGCGGCCAGGGAGTTCGCCTGGCGGCCCGAGCGGCCCGGCCTCACGGCCGCCGCCATGGTGCCCGCCCGGGTGCTCGTCGAGGTGGCCAGATCGCTGCGTGGCGGCGAGGTGTCGGTGGGGCTGGGTGACGGGGTGGCCGGGTTCGAGAGCGTCGGCCGGACCACGACCGTCCGCCTGCTGGACGAGCAGTTCATCGACTACCGCTCCCGGCTGGCCGACGACTGGCCGATCCGGGCGGACCTGAGGGTGACCCCCTTCATCGAGGCGATCAAGCGGGTGGCGCTGGTGGCCGAGTCCAACACCGCGATCCGGCTCTCCTTCAGCCGGGGGCAGGTGCTCATCCAGGCGGGCGGCGGCGATCTCGGCCGGGGCACCGAGGTCCTGGACGCGGAGTTGTCCGGTGGCGACATTCGGATCGCCTTCCAGTCCCAGTTCCTGCTGGACGGCCTGGCCGGGGTCGAGACCGAGCTCGTCCGGCTCAACATGCACTCCCCGAGCCGTCCGGCCCTCATCACCGAGGTTCCCGGCGACGCCGATCCCGACTTCCGCTACCTCGTGATGTCCCTGCGCCTCGGCTGACGGACCGGCACCTGGCGGCCACCGCGCCCCACGGTTCGCCAGGCGGGTGCCCGGCTCTCTCAGGGGAGCCCCCTCAGGGGAGGCGCGGATCCCCGCCGGCTCGGGACGCCGAGGGCGGGGAAGGCCGCCCCCGGCGGTCTCGGGCCGGCGGCCGGATGTTCACGCCTCCACGACCTCCGTTGGGGAACGGAGCTAGGCCGACAGCTCCTGGGTCTCGGTCAGGGCGATCAGGATGTGCTCCATGCAGGCGTGGCCGGCGCGCTCGGCGGCGGCGGCGTCGCCCGCCGCGATGGCCCGCGCGATGGCCTCGTGGGGGATGTAGGTGCTGTTGATCGAGGTGCCGGCGGCGGTGATGCTGGCCCGCAGGGCCGCCGAGAAGTCCTCGTAGAGGTCGATCAGGACCAGGTTGTGGGTGGCCTGGACGACGGCGACGTGGAAGGCGAGGTCCGCCTCCACGAAGGCGGTGGGCTCGCCGAGCTCCCAGGCACGCTCCCGCTCGGCCAGGGCGGCCTCGATATGGACGATGTCGGCGTCGGTGCGCCTGGTCGCGGCCAGCCGGGCGGCCTCCACCTCCAGGGCGCGCCGTACCTCCAGGATCTCCAGCTGTTCGGCGGCCCGCAGCCGCCGCAGCATGGCCCCCGACAGCTCACTCGTGGCACGGACGTAGGTGCCGTCGCCCTGACGGCACTCCAGCAGGCCGGCGTGGGTGAGGGCCCGCACCGCCTCACGCACGGTGTTGCGCCCCACCCCGAGCTGTTCGGCGAGCACGGTCTCGGTGGGAATCTTCGTATTCATCTGCCAGGAGCTCGAAGTGATCTGCTCTTTGAGCTGATCGATCACCTGGTCGACGAGAGACGCCCGCTGCGCCGTACGCAGACTCACAGTCCGCCTCCTCCGGGGAAACCAATCATCCTACAAGTCAATGACTGGTAGACCCTATTTATTCCAGAGGCAGAGAAACAAATCTGGAACGCGGCGAAAGCGGATGGCCTTATCGGGCCAGCGCCGAATCGACCGTCATTCCCACCACCGCGTCCCGCACACCGGCTGCCTCAAGTGCCCTACGATACGCGCCGGTCTGTCCCTCACCGGCGCCGACCCTGCCGTAGAGGTCGCCTAGTTCACGCCAGACCCGGGCGATCTCCCGATCGGGGTGGGAGCGCTCGGTACGCAGGTCGTTGAGCAGGTCGCGAGCGATGTCCAGGGTCACCTCGGCCTTTCTCGCGGCTGTGCCGCGCGCGAGCGCGGCCTCGGCGCGCACCAGGTGCGCGGTGGCGGAGACGGGACCTGACCTGCCGGCCAGCGTGTCGAGGGCGGAGCCGGCCAGGTCGGCCGCGCCGTCCGAATCGCCGTCGGCGAGCCGGAGACGGGCGAGGACGACGAGGCTTCCCGCGTGTTCGCGGGCCTTCTCGGTGAACCCGGCGTAGACCCCGCTCGCGGCCGTCGCCAGCTCGCAGGCCGCCTCGCGCGAGGCCTGGTCGAGGGAGACGGCGAGCCGCGCCCAGTCCAGTGCGATGCCGGCCAGCCGGAACGCCATCCGCGCCGGACGGCCGGTCGCGATCGCGTCGTCGGCGAGCCGTACGGCCAGCGCGGAGTCCTCACCCTGGGCGGCGGCGACGCTCGCCTCCCAGAGAGAGTGGATCTCCAAGGTGCGGTTCACCGCCGCCGGAACGCCGTTGACGGCCAGGATGTGCCGGACGTAGGACAGCCCGGGAGACTGCGCGCTGCCGACCTCGGTCTCCACCAGGGCCGCGGCCAGCTCCACGGCGATCTCGCCCTGGGTGAGGGCCAGGTGGTTCACCTGGGTGAGCGCGTGGGCCGCCAGGTCCCTGGCGCGAAGGGTGTCTCCCGCGCGCTGGTAGCAGCGGCTCAGAGCCACCGTCAGGGGCAGGTCGGCCAGGCGCTCGGGGTGGGCGGCGGCCTCGCGGCGGAGCCGCTCGAACGCCTCCACCGCGGCGCCGATCCTGCCCTGGGCCTCCAGGGAGCGAGCCCGCCCCAGCCGCGCGTGCGCGGCCAGCATGGCGTTCTCCTCGCCGGCGACCTTGACGATCTCACCGAACCGCTCGGCGGCGACGGACGGATCACCGTGCTGCAGCTCCAGCTCCGCGTGGCGGAGGCCGAGCTCGGTGTCGATGCGCTGGCGCGGCTCGATCCCGTGCAGCAGAAACTCGGTCGTGCACCCCAGCCGTTCGGCGAGCAGCCGCGCGACCACGGGGGTCGGCGTACGCTTGCCGGACTCGATGAGGGAGACATAACTGTCGGAGAGGTCAGGCCCAGCCAGCTGGGCCTGAGACATGCGCCTACTCAGCCGCAGTCCGCGGACGCGGTCACCGATGGTTCCCTGACTCGGCATCTGATCTCTCAGGGCGGGGGATGGTCAATGTTCCCGCCATGATTGCACGAAGCAGTCGAATCGGTAACCCCACGTGAAGAGAATCCACAGGGAGTCTTGCCTACCCCTATGTCAGAAGGGACATAGGGGCCTCAATCATCCGAATCGTTACCGCCGGGGAAGAGCATCTGGCAGACCTCCAGATACAGGGTCTCCGGGTAGGGGATGTAGGTCACGGTCGACAGGGCCTGATCCTGACCGGCCGACTCCAGGACGAACTCGCCGTATCCCAGCATGCGGCCGAGCAGTGAGCGCTGGAAGCTCATGTCGGTCACCTTGCCGAGCGGCATCATCGCGACCTTACGCGTGATCAGGCCCGTGGTGAGCAGCATCCGCTTGGAGGTGACCACGAAGTAGTCGACCGACCACTCGGCCACCTTCCACACGAAGCGGATCAGCAGCAGCAGCCATGCCCACCAGACGACGACGAGAGCACCGCTCCCGCCCTGTTCGCCGAACCACTTGCTGAGCAGTCCGGCCAGGATCAGGCCGCCGAGAACCTCGGCGACGGGACGGAGTAGCACGGCCGGGTGACGCCGCACCATGATGACCTGGTGTTCGTGGGGGAGTAGGTAGCGGTTGACCGACGCGGGAGCGGAGTCCCCGTGGGTCACAAGTCTCATGACAGATGGGAAACGAATTGGGCCAGAGAATCGGCCGCGTTGAAAACCGTGTCCATGGCGCCCCTTACTGCGTTTGCCGCATCACCTGGTCGTGTGAACAGGTAAAACGCCACGAAAGCGATGGCGCTGTACGATAGAGCCTTCTTGACCTGCACTTCGGCCTCCTACTACCACTCACCCACTGCACCCGCCGTATACATTACCCATGGCATTCGCGAGGTAAAGCGCATCGACCCATTCGTGTCCAGGCGTTCCGCGAAGACCTGATCGGGACGATGTGATCTCCGTCACCCACGCTCGCTCGCGACCAGCGCGAGGACTTCGAGGTGTTTGCGGGCGATCCGCTCGACCAGTCCCGGATGGGCGTGGCCGGTCACCTCCAGCGCGCCGTAGTGCGCCGCCGCTATGCAGCGGGTCACCGTGGCCGCCGGATGGACCTCGGAGAACTCGTCCCGCAACGCGGCACTGACGTGCTCGTAGAGGTCCGGCTCCGGATCCGGGATGCTTCGCTCGCTCATGGTTCTCCCTGGTGTGCGTCCGCGGCCCTCCTGGCCGGGAACACAGAAGAGATGTCTTCGTCACTCTTGGTACCCAGACAAGCACACCATGTAACGGACGAGTGGCGGAACGACTCGCTTTTCGGGAAGAAGATTCTTCGGACGACGCCCTGGAGTCAGACGACGCCGTAGAGGCGGTCGCCCGCGTCCCCCAGCCCCGGGACGATGTAACCCTGCTCGTTGAGCCGCTCGTCCAGGGCCGCGGTCACCAGGCGGATCGGCCGGTCGCCGCCCGCGAAGACCCCGTCCAGGTGCGCGATGCCCTCGGGGGCCGCCAGCAGGCACAGCGCGGTCACGTCGTCGGCACCGCGCTCGAAGAGGAACTCGATCGCCGCGGCCAGGGTGCCGCCGGTGGCCAGCATCGGGTCGACCACGTAGACCTGGCGCCCGGACAGGTCATCCGGGAGCCGGGTGGCGTAGGTCTCCGCCTTCAGCGTGGACTCGTTGCGGATCATCCCCAGGAAGCCGACCTCGGCGGTCGGCAGCAACCGGGTCATGCCCTCCAGCATGCCCAGCCCCGCGCGAAGGATCGGGACCACCAGCGGGTACGGCTGCGCCAGCCGTACGCCCCGCGCCGTCGCCACCGGGGTCCGCACGGTCAGCTCGGTGACGCGGACGTGCCGGGTCGCCTCGTAGGCGAGCAGTGTCACCAACTCGTCGGCGAGCCGGCGGAAGGTGGGCGAGTCCGTGTCCGCGTCCCGCAGCGCGGTCAATTTGTGTGCCACGAGTGGGTGCTCGACGACCAGGGTTTCCATGGGCGTCAACGGTATCCCGGACGGACGCCTGGGAGACAACGGGTGTCGCCCGGACGGTATGACCCGCATCACCTGCGCACTTTGGTCACAATTTGATCGTCGGAGCGTACGCCGGTGGGATGGTTCTGAAAGCATTGGCGTCCATAGACAACGCATCGGTGGGGATGGCCATGTCGGACGAAGAAGCCCTGGACTTTGCCATCGTGGTCTACCGCGAGGACGACGTCTGGGAGGCGGAGATGCTCCCGGTGGCGCTCACCTCCGACCTGCACGGCCTGATCCACGCCCTCCGCCAGCAGCCGAGCATGAACGGGACGATTGGCCTGGTCGCCGTGGGGGATGAGTTCTTCGTGGCATTAAGGGTGTTCGGTGAGCGGGCGGAGGTTTTCCTCTCCGACATCGCCGCGTCCTGGGACTATCCTCTCGCGCGGCAGGCGCTGGAGTATCTCGACGTGCCGGTGCCCGACGAGGACGAGCTCGACGAGATCCTGCAGGACGAGGAGACGGCGCTTCCCGCCGGGGACCTGTCGATCTTCGCCGACCTGGGCCTCGACGAGATGGAGCTCGGCATCCTCTCCGGGGACATCGACCTGCTCCCCGAGGATGTTCTGTCCAGCATCGCCGCACGGCTGGGGTTCTCCGAGCCGTTCGAGCGCGCAATCGACTCGGTGTTCGGCTGACCTCGGGAGATCGGCCATGGCCTCCAGACCATCCGGTAACAGCGTGTTCTCGGCAGCCTTCGTCCGCACCCCGGACGGATGGAACGGCGCTGAGGTCGATCTCAGCGCCGCCGAGATAGTCGACGATCTCAGCGACGCCGTCCAGGAGAACCTCGGGCTCAACGGCGACGAGATGGTCCTGCTCTGCGTGGAGGTGGAGGACGAGTGGTTCGCGATCGTCCGCTACCAGGACGACGCCGAGCCTCGCACCTTCCTGTCGGACGCCCAGGCCGGCCTCTCCGACGAGCTCGGTGAGCTCTTCACCGAGCTGGCCGGGGTCGCCGCCGACAAGGAGACCCCCGACCTGGGCGTACGGCCCGCCGGTGACTTCGAGCTCCTCACCGACCTCGGCCTGAGCGCCGAGGAGCTCATCGAGCTCAGCATGGAGGAGGGCGCGCTTCCGGCGGACACGCTCTCGGTGATCGCCGACCGGCTGGCCTTCGCGGACGAGCTCGACCGGCTGAGATGACGGGCGCCGTGGTGACGGGCGCCGCGATGACGGATTACGCCCCGGGGATGCGGCTCGCTCTGGCGCAGGCCGTACGGGCGGGTGCCAGGGGTGAGGTGCCGGTCGGCGCCGTCGTCCTCGCCCCGGACGGCGCGGTGCTGGCCGAGGCCGGAAACGACCGCGAGTCCCTGAACGATCCGACCGCGCACGCCGAGATCCTCGCCCTGAGGCGGGCCGCGCGGCTCCGCGGCGAGTGGCGGCTGGCCGGGTGCACACTGGTGGTCACACTGGAGCCCTGCACGATGTGCGCCGGGGCGGCGGTGCTGGCCAGGGTCGACCGTGTCGTCTACGGTGCCGTGGACCCCAAGGGCGGTGCCGTGGGCTCGCTCTGGGACGTGGTGCGGGACCGCCGGCTCAACCACCGGCCCGAGGTGGTCACGGATGTGCTGGCCGGCGAGTGCGCCGAGGTCCTCACCGAGTTCTTCGCCGCCCGGCGGATGCGCGAACAATAGCGGATATCCGGTAAGCTGCTCGGCGGTGGAGTCGCCTAGTGGCCGAGGGCGCACGCCTCGAAAGCGTGTGATGGGGCAACCTATCCGTGGGTTCAAATCCCACCTCCACCGCCACTACAAGAGCCCCCGATCCGCGTCGGGGGCTCTTCGCATATCAAGATCATGGGGTGACCGTGAGGGACAACCCCGTTCATCGACCGTGAAACGCGGCCCCGGTGGCGGTGGTAGCCCACCTTCCGAACGGAAGGAACGACGTTGGCTTCGATCGAGAAGAGGACCAGCGCGAGCGGACGCGTGACCTACCGCGTCCGCCGGTTCATCGGCGGCACCCGCGACGGAGGCCGCGACAGCGAGACCTGCGACGGCAAGACCGAACACTCCGTGGGCAGCGCCGCATCGCCGTCCGCGGAGTCTCTGCTCCAGGACATGTCACGTCGTGGAGGTCATGATCGCTGCCAAGGCCGCCGGTCGGAGCTCGCCTCTTAGGTGTGGCAGTTGGCGTGCCAGATGTGTCCAGCGTGAGCCTTGACTGATTCCACCTCATGAGGAATCGTCGTCGGTGTTGGCCGTTCGTAACCTCAGAGGTTCCGTGAAGCTCCAGTTCGTGCGCACCACTTCCCCCACCCAGAACACCTGCCCCACCCTGTTCCGGACGGATCGGGGAACGGTGGTCGTGCAGGGCTATGTCGTCACCGACGCCGAGGCCCTGTCGCAGATGGACATCCCGGAGGGCGAGACCTGCGTGGAGGTCCCGATCGAGCTGCTCGCGGAGGTCTTCGCCGATGCTCGATGAGGAGGGGATGAACGCCTTCATCGAGAAGCACTTCACCCGGTCGGCCTTCCGCTTGGAGGTCCTCCCGCAGTACACGGTCGACTCCGATCAGGGCAACGTCACGAGCTACCTCGCGGGCGATCCCGAACCGAGCTGGGCCCACGGAGGACCATGGTTCGACCACCTCGCCGAGGAACGTGTCGCCGGCAGGCGCCGCTACCGCGTCCACATCGTCACACCTCCGCTGTCGGACTACCTGCGGTACGAGTGCGAGTGGGGCTACGTCTACACCACGGCGGCCGGTGAGGAGGTCTACATTCTCGACACCTCCGAGACACCGCCGCCGACAGACGATCTCCTCGACCACGACTGGTGGCTCCTCGACGATCAGCACGTACTCCGCGTGCACTACGACGCCGAAGGCAGGTTCCTTGGCGCCGAACCGCTTCCGCCCTCCGCGGCAGGCGTTCACCGGATGTGCCGGGACGCGCTGATGGAGACCGCGGTGCCGTTCGGGGACTGGTGGAGCAGGCACCCGCAGTACAGACGCAAGGGTCAGGACGGGGCTCTCTAGAATTCCCCCATGTCCACCCCGTTGCCGTCCCAGTACGCCAGGGACAAGCTGTCGACGTTGCTCCGCGCCTTTCGGTCCGGTACCGGGCTGACGAGCGCGGAAGCGGCACGACGGGCGGGGTTCTCCCAGTCCAAACTCTCGAAGATCGAAAACGGTGCGCTGTTGCCGTCGTACGCCGACGGAGAGGCGCTGTGCCGTGCCTACGGTGCCACGGTCGAGCAGCGGGATGAGGTTCTGGATCTCTTGAAGGTGCTGCACGATGAGCTGGAGAGCGCCCGTGTGATCCTTCGCCGAGGCGCTCACCGTAAACAGCAGGCCTACGCGCGGGTCGAGGCCGAGACCATCGAGTACCGCGACCTTCAGGTCGCCTACGTCTCCGGGCTTCTGCAGACGGCGGACTACATGCGGCGCATGGCCGGCCAGGTGATGAGCCCGGCCGACCGTGAGAAACAGGTCGCCGCCCGGGTCGCACGCCAGCACGTCCTGGACGACGAGGCCAAGCGGTTCACCTTTACGTGCTGTCCAACCTGTACGTCTACTTCTGGCGCTGGGCTACGTGGAAGGTCTTCGACGCCCACGCCGGGCAGCCCTCAGGCATCGTCGCGTTCGTGACCACGTCGGGCTACACCACCGGTCCGGGGTTCGCCGGGATGCGCGAATACCTTCGCCGTACCGCTGACGAGGGCTGGATCATCGATCTGTCTCCCGAGGGTCACCAGCCTGACGTGTCGACGCGGGTCTTCCCCGGTGTGCAGCAGCCACTGTGTATCGGCGTCTTCGCCCGGTACGGCGAAGGCGACCGAGAAACACCAGCGCGGATTCACCACCTCAGCGTGTCGGGACGTCGCGCCGAGAAGTTCACCCAGCTCGGCGAGGTCACCCTCGATGAGACGGCGTGGAACGATTGCGCGACCGGCTGGCAGGACCGGCTCCAGCCCGTCGGTGGAGACGATTGGCTCGGCTATCCCCTTGTGGGTGATCTGATGCCCTGGCAGGCGCCGGGTGTCAAACCCAACCGGACCTGGGTGTACGACCCGTCGCCGGGGGTGCTTCGCGCCCGTTGGGAGCGGCTGATCAAAGCCTCACGCGCCGACAAGGCGAAACTCTTCAAGGAGAGCGATGGCCGCAAGCTCGACAGCATCGTTCAGCCCATCATTGGTTTTGTTCATCATGATGGAGTGATCCTGGACGAGGCAGGGCAATGTCCGCTCCCGGTGCGGGTGGCCTACCGATCTTTCGACCGGCAATGGGTCATCCCCGACACCCGGGTTCAGGAGCGTCCCCGCCCCGAACTCTGGCAAGTGGCGGGTGACTCGCAGGTGTTCGTCGTCGAACAGCACGCCCAGCCGCTCGGAGCGGGGCCCGGCCTGGTCTTCACCGCGTTCGTGCCGGACATGGATCACTTCAAGGGGAGCGCGGGCGGGCGGGTGCTCCCGCTCTACCGGGACCGCGCCGCTGGAGCGGCCAACCTCGCCCCCGGCCTGCTCCGACTGCTCACCGAGCGACTCGGCCGGCCCGTCATCTCCGCAGATCTGCTGTCCTACGTCGCCGCCGTAACCGCCCACAACGGCTACACCGTCCGCTTCGCCGAGGAACTGCGCACCCCCGGAGTAAGGGTGCCACTCACCGCCGACCCCGAGCTGGAACCCGACCAGGCCGATCTTCTCGATCGCATCTGTGCCGGGCCGCTCATCAACGTGACCGACCTGGAGCAGACTCGGGTCTTCCCGGTCGCACCTGCCGTACGGAAACCCCCCACGGCCGACTCTCGGGATGCGCCGACACTCCTCTGATCAGCTGAAGCTTTTTCAGGGGCGATTGAGGGGGTGATCAGTTGCGGCCGGTATCCCGGAACCAGCTGTACCGAGTGCCGTCTCACGATGGACGCAGCCTCGACCGGTTCTGTTGCGACCGGGTGCCGAGATCGCCTCCCCCCTGTCCCGGCCTTAGGATCCCTGGTTCCAGGCCTCCCGGTCGAGTCCCCCGCCGTCGGCGGGCAGTTCAAGGACCCGGGCGTGCAGGACGGAGCGCTGGTGCAGGGCGGAGCGCAGCGCCCGGTGCAGGCCGTCCTCCAGGTAGAGGTCGCCCCGCCACTGGACCACGTGCGGGAACAGGTCGCCGTAGAAGGTGGAGTCCTTGGCGAGCAGGGAGTGCAGGTCCAGCACCGCTTTTGTGGTGATCAGCGTGTCGAGCCGGACCTGTCGCGGTGGTATCTGCGCCCACTCGCGATGCGAGAGGCCGTGCTCGGGATAGGGCCGGCCATCGCCGACCAGCTTGAAGATCACACTATGTAGTTTAGGAGAGATTCGGGTTTTTTGCCCGCCGGGTCGCCCCCGCCCCAGGTCAGCGGCCCTGTCAGATGCTCCCGGCGAATGTGTCGCACTGGGCGGGGTCGCCGCTCTGATAACCGGTGGTGAACCACTTGACACGCTGCGCCGACGTCCCGTGGGTGAAGCCCTCCGGGTCCACCCGGCCCCGGGCGCGCTTCTGGATGCTGTCGTCGCCCACGGCCGAGGCCGCGCTCAGCGCCTCCTCGATGTCCTGCCTGCTGAACGGCTTCTCGAACAGGCCCGTCTCGTAGGCGTTCTTGGCCCACGCGCCGGCGTAGCAGTCGGCCTGAAGCTCCAGCCGGACCGAGCCGCTCGTCGGACCCTGCCTGTCGCCCCGGACCCTGGCGCTGGTGCCGAGCAGGTTCTGCACGTGATGGCCGTACTCGTGCCCGATGACGTACGCCTGGGCGAACGGTCCGCCCTTGGCGCCGAACCTGCTCTGCAACTGGTCGAAGAAGCTCAGATCGAGATAGACCCGCTGGTCGGCCGGGCAGTAGAACGGCCCCACCGAGGAGTCGGCGGCGCCGCAGCCGGTGTTCACCTGACCGGAGAACAGGACGGTCCTGGCCGGCCGATAGTCCGGCATGGCCTTGGACCAGTAGTCCTGGACGCTGTTGACCACACCGACCACCCGGCACTCCTCGTTCTGGTCGGCGTCCTGCCCGGTCCTGCACTGGGCGCCCAGGTTGGAACGGGGGCCCACCGGGGCGGGGTCGGAGCCGGTGATGTCTCCGGGGTTGATCCCGAATATCAGCGCCACAACGAGCGCGATGATCCCGGCCGCGCCGCCGCCGATCGCCAGGCCGCCCCCGGGGAGCCCTCTCCGCCCACCGCTCTCGACCTGTGAACTGTCCAGCCGGGCATCGTCTCTGAAGTCCATCGCCGACGTCCCTTCGATCCTCTGGGTATCCCCCACTGCCCTCGGGAGGACCGGACATGCGGTGGTTCGCCCACCTTCGGAACCGGAACCGGAGCCGGAACCGTGACGCCGTGTGTCGCCACTCGGGTGGCCTTTCCGCTCCTCCACCGTCTCATGGCCGGCCCCGGCGGCCATGAGAGGGGGAGAGGAGCCGTCGAGGTGGCGGCGGACGGGGGCGAAGCGTCCTGCGGACGGGCCGGCTGAGACTCGGACCGCGCCCCTTCGGAAGAGAGGTGATCCCCGAGACGGTGAGCGCCCCGTTTCGCAGGGCGGGGCGTCGGCTTTCGTGTATCTCCTGGATGTCGGTGCAGGGCGGTAGGTCGAAACCGCCGATGCTGAAACCGCGCCGGGGGCTACCGTGACGGCACCCACAGCGAGGGATAACGGGGCCGCGCGGTCAGGCGTCCCAGGTACCCGGCCGCGCGGCGTCTTTCGCGGTTGAGGTCAGAGGTCTCCGCTGCGGATGCCCGCGAGGAAGTCGCTCCAGGCGTCCGGGGAGAAGACCGGCGCCGGGCCGGAGAGGTCCTTACTGTTGCGGACGGCGACGATGCCGGGCAGGTCCGTCGCCACCTCGACGCAGGGCCCCGGCAAGTTATCGTTTTGTCTGTTTCGCTGACATGACCCCTACGTGTCGCCCCAGCTCTCGGCCTCCACACCCGCTCATACGTGTGACACGCGAATCGGGATGAATACCTAACTTGCCGGGGCCCTGACCGCGACGCAGTCGTTGTTGGTCCCGCTGAGGCTGGACTTGCGGAACTCGGCACTGGTCAGATCAGCCTGCTTGTATGGCCCGCCGCGACAAGGTGATCGTATGCGCATCGCACTTCGTCAGACATTTCTTGCGGTATGGCAAACCCGACACCTGGCCATTCTGCCTGGTATTCGTCGGCCCTGAGCTTCAGACTGCAGTGGGCCCGTCGAGTTCCCACCTGATGAGCGCCGCTTGGTGGCCAAGCTGCACGCCGGTGTTGGGGTCGATCTTGAAGTCGCCGAACAGCGTGGTCGTCTCCAGCTCCGCAGCAGTGGTCCACAAGGCAGCGCGCCTTGTGTCGCCGACCGCCATCGCGCAGTGGGTCGCGATGGTTGCGGCGGCTGCTGCCTGGACGGCCGGGTAGTCAGGGAGTACCCCGGTGAGGCCCTGATAGGCGGCGAGGAAGTCGAGCTCGCCGATGCCCAACTCCACCGCTCCTCCGGTGCCGGGGAACCATTGCCCAACCCCGTAAACGCCGCAGGGGTTGTCGAGCGCCTGGCCGAACTCGCGGACGCCCGCCGCTACCGCGCATACCGTCTGCGGTGGCGTAGGCATCGCTCTGGCTCGCGTAATCGTCTCGATGTCCTCCTCGAAGGCGCCGGCGCAGAAGAGAGCCCAGGCTTTCCCTGTCTGCGGTAGGTCGTCTCCAGGGCTGTACCGGGTCGTATCGATACCGAGGGAGCGTGCGATCTCCTCGGCTCCAGACGCAACCTGACGGCCGAAGCTGCCCTTGCCGTGAACGATCCGTATAGGGAGTGCCTCAGTGCTGGCCAAATGCCGCAGGAAAGGCTCGGCGTATCGGCTGGTAGGCGTCAAGACCGAGACGACGTGTCCAGGGTGGGCCGCCTCGACGTCGTCACCCGACCCGCCGTGGTTCCAGATCAGGCGGTCGATTTCGGCGGCAACGTCGCCGGCTTTCCGCATCAGCTGGGTGGAGTAAGGGCCGAGCAGGATGTCGCATCGATCCGACAGCCTGCGGAGCGACGCCTGCAGGACTGCGGGATCGCTCTGGTCATCCTCGATCACCAGATCCACCGCGTCATTCGCAGTGCGCCAGATCTCCAGCCCGAACCGGGCCTGCGTGCCGAACCGGGCATGCTTGCCCGAGAGGGAGAGGCAGGCACCGATGGTGAGCGCCGTCACCGCATCTTCACCTCGTATCGGAATTCGTGGCTGTTTGCAGCCACGATCGACTCTTGAACCTCCAGTGGCCGATTCTCGGAGTCGTAAACCGTCCGCAGGACCCGGACCACCGGCACGCCTGGTATGAGGTCGAGTTCGGCCGCTTCCTCCCGGGTCGGCATTCGGCACACCAGATCCTCAAGACTGTGGCTGACCTGGCGACGAATTGGGCCGCTTGCATCCTCGATCAGGGCATAGACGCTCTGCCAGGGCGGGTATTCGTACGGCAGGTAGCGCCAGGGATGCCGGTGCGGTCGAGGTGGAGGATGGCGTTCATGATGACGCGCAGGTCGTGTTCACACGGCCGCCCGATGTCCAGGACTTGGCCTCGGCGCTCAGCGCGCCAGGCGCTCAGCACGGGTTCGATGAGCGCCCAGCGGGCGTCGGACAGGACACTGGGGTAGGGGCGCTGCTCGACCATGCCTCTGGCGTACCGTGCGGCACATCGGCCGCCCAGATCTCGAATGGCATCCCTCACCGGCAGGTAAGGACAGGGCGCCACGTCTTGGGATGAGACAGGATTTTCCTGGACGGGACCGGCACTCGGCAGCCTGTTTTTCGAAGGCCGCCGTTTCGGAATCCATCGAAAGCGCCCAAGTCAGGCGTGCGGACTATCGGATAGATCATGCGATTCACCATCTCCGGGGATCAAACACCCACTGACAGCATGGGGCACAGATCTCCGGCCATATAGAAACAATCGGCACAGGCTGAACACCCCCGTCACGCCTCCAAGGCGCGTCAACCGGGAGACGTGATGTCCGCATCCGGGGACGCTTTTGCGGCGAATGTCCCTGTACGTGAAGAGATGAGACAGCAAGTCTCAACTTGGTTTCATCAACCATCTACCACGTGCCTCGGAGGGTTTCAGTCGAACGTTCGCGCCTGTGGTGGGATCAGGCAAGATGTTGACTGAAAATTGTCGTCATATGGTAACCATGATGTCAGAAGTTTGCTCGGGAGCACGGAAGGCGTTGAAAGACATCCGAGTGCTTTAGGGAAGGCAGGACGGGGCGTGGTAGTGCTAACCTCTCCTCCGAGGTGATATTCATGGGTTTCGAAGTCTTCGAGAAGCGAATGGCTCCACTGGGCAAGGCTCCCAGCGTGACCATCCAGAAGCGAGGGCTGTTCTCACTCAACCGTGCAGCTCACGCACTGATGGGAGCGCCAAAGACTGTGGAGCTTCTGTATGACCGGTCAGAGCGCATCGTCGGCTTGCGTCCCATAGACGAGGATGCGCCGCATGCCTACATCCTGCGGCCGCAGTCATCGGTGAAGGACACAGGGCCGTTGCTCCTCGCTGGTACGGCTTTCACCACCTTCTACGGCATTGACACCACAGTCTCCAGACGATGGACGCCAACCATGGAAGACGGAATCCTCTGCATCGACCTTAAAAAGCATGGCGTCGAGATCATCGGAAACCGGGGCGCCCGAAGGACTGATGGCAGCCAGGACGATGACTGAAGTTATGAACCGTTGAGCGAGAAACTAGAGATGGCCATAGAGAGGAAGGAGGGAGCGCAGATGTACATGGCCTGGGGTGACGAGTCCGGGTCAAGTGAGCGGTTGGATCCCGGAACGTACATGATGGCTGCCGCGATGGGCGAACCGGACGCAGTCACTCACCTACGTGATGCGATGCGCAGCCTTCTTCTTAAAGGTCAACGCAAGGTCCATTGGCATGATGAGAGCTCTGACCGAAGGTTGAAGGTGGTCGATGCGATAGCAGACATGCCAATCGAAGGCTTCGTGGTAGTCAGATCTTCGGGAGAGGTCGACCGGATCGAAAGACGGCGCAGGAAGTGCCTTGAGGCACTCTTCCGGGAGCTTGACAGCCTGGGTTGCACTCACGTGATGCTGGAGTCCAGAGGTCCGGCTGACGACAAGCGCGATCGCCAGATGATGCAGCACATGCGCAAAAGCAAGGAACTTGCCTCTGGACTGCATTTATCTCACGAACCGGGGCCAAAGGATCCAATGCTCTGGATCCCGGATGTGCTCTGCGGCGCAGTGGGTCAGGCCCGTGTGGGGGAGTCTAAGTATCTAGACAGGATCTCATCGAGAGTCACGGTTCGGGTGATCGACTCGGAAACCTAGCCCAGAAAAGGCGCAAGCCCCGGGCCCTGTCGTCCGGCAGGAACTCCCGAGGCTTACTTTCAGACCCCACCGCAGTGGATCTGACAACGTGGTTAATGTATCCCCTCGTGCAGCGAGGGTCAACCGCTATCCCTTGCTCGTGTTGCCCCTTGCGGCCGTGTACTTCTTGCATCAGTTCTCGATCAAGGCTGTGACCAGCTCATCCATGCTCGTCACGACCACGTCGGCACCGGCCGCCGCAAGCCGATCCGCCTTGTTGGCGTAGCCCACGGCGGTGATGCCCGCGCTCTTGGACGCCTGCATGTCGGTCACCGAGTCACCGACCAGGAGCGAGAGCGCTGCATCCGCCCCGAGCTGGTCAAGCGCTTGCCGGATGAGATAAGGATTCGGCTTCATGAGCCCCGGGTCAGGGTCCACCCGGGCCGAGATGAGGTCAACGGCCGTTAGAAGGCCGTGTGCCTCCAAGGATGTGGTAACCGCGGCTACCGAGTTGTTGCTGACCACTGCAACCGACTTGTTTGCCTCCCTCGATCGCCGAATGAGGTCGGCAGCACCCGGCGTTAGCCGTGCGGTCGCTGCTGCTTCGACTTCCAGATCAGTCAGCGCGTTGAGCATCGCATGGTTGAGATCCCTGCCGAGATCCGCGCTGAAGCGGAAGACCTCCATCGGATCGTCCTGCTCCTGCGCGCTCTGTGGCAGCTTCGCACCAGCAGCCTTGAGCATCACGCGCAGCCTGTCAGCGACTTCCGGCGCAGGGAATCCAGCGAAGACATCGCAGATCGGCCCGTCGAAGTCGAGAAGAACGTACCGGGCGCTCTGCATCACGTCCTGTACAGCCTGCGGCCCCGTCCGTATTGTCACGGGATCTCTCTAGTGTCCTGCGCCTGAGATTCGTTGGCAGAAGCGGGCGAGGGAGTCGAGAATCTCTTCGGCCGTCTTGGTCCAGATGAATGGCTTGGGGT
This sequence comes from Streptosporangium sp. NPDC006007, assembly GCF_040614315.1. Lineage (NCBI taxonomy): Bacteria > Bacillati > Actinomycetota > Actinomycetes > Streptosporangiales > Streptosporangiaceae > Streptosporangium > Streptosporangium sp. NPDC006007. Next base: position 25,185 of record NZ_JBEXUG010000062.1, read on the forward strand.
CGG
>NZ_JBEXUG010000063.1:0-21655 GCF_040614315.1 Streptosporangium sp. NPDC006007
CTGCTCTCGTTGCACGGGATTGTCATCACAAGATCGCATCGACCTGACGCACATCATCCCAGCTCACGAAGCAAATGGCGGCTGCCGTACTAGCGCTGTGACCGGAAACGTTCACCGGCGGTGGCCATGCCATCCGCCATGGCACTGACCTGTTTCCCGGTGTCCGTTCCCGCGGCCCGCACAGCGCTAGCATCGGGTCCCGTGATTGTATGGCTCAACGGTACCCACGGCGCGGGCAAGACGACGACCAGTGTGCTCGTGCAGCAGCTGATCCCGGATTCACGGGTGTTCGACGCAGAGAAGGTCGGCGAGACACTCATGGACATCACGCCGGGGCTGCCCAGGACGGACAACTTCCAGCACTGGCCGCCGTGGCGGCCACTCGTCGTCGAGACCGCCCGCCGCGTACTCGACTACACCGGCGGCACTCTGGTGATGCCCATGACCGTCCTGGTCGAGCAGTACTGGCGCGAGATCAGCACGGGCCTCGCCCACCATGCCATTCCGGTACGGCACTTCGTCCTCCACGCCGACCAGGACACCCTCCGCGGGCGCATCGAGGGGGACACTCTTCTTGGCCCCTCCCCCTTCCGTCTCAAATACCTTGAGCCCTACGCCGAGGCGGCCCGCACGTGGCTACACGGCGAGGCCGAGGTCGTCGACACCACGCACCTCACGCCTGCCCAGGCCGCCCTGCGGATCGCAGAGGCCGTCAATGGTTGAGGTCCGCCCGCCACGCGAAAACAGGCGCGGGTGGCAACACTGACCGCCTCCTGCCAAGAAACCGCGTGGACTCCTCCACTGCTCCCGGTCCTTGCCCTATGAGAACCCTGCCGGACACGTGTGCACCCCGGTGAACGTTTCCGGTCACAGCAGTAGCCGGAGGCGGTCGACGGTCCGGAACTTCGCTTCTCGTCCCTGGAACATCTCGTACTTTGGGGTGCGATACAGGGGCGTTCAAGGTGGGCCGCGTATGCCATCTGACCCGCGTTGGATCAGATGGAGGGGCCCATTGTGATCCGGGCCGGGAGGCGGCGGGTGATCGCACGGGATCAGGCTCAATCTTTTGACCGGATAGCGGAGGAGTACGACCGGCTGCACGAGTTGGTGGGAGACCATGTCGGGGACTGGCTTCCGGAGGTGCTGCCCCTTTCGGGACGGCGCGCGCTGGACCTGGGATGCGGAGCGGGGCGGCACGCGGTGATCCTCGCCGAGCGGTTCGCGCAGGTCGACGCCGTTGATCTGTCCGGCTCGATGGTCGAACTGGCCCGCGGACGACGGTCTCGGCCGAACGTCGCCTATCGGCGGGCAGATCTGCTCGATGTCGAGGGCGAGGGCCGCTACGATTTCGTGCTCAGCGCCGCCACCCTGCACCACGTACCTGATCTGAACGCCGCACTGCGTCGTATCAAAACCCTCGTGGCCCCGGGCGGGCGGGCCGTGCTCGTCGACACCGTCTCACCGCGGGCGGCCAACCCACGCTGGTGGCTGTACGGCGGCGAGCTACGCAAACTTCTCCGCGACTCCGTCCGCCGGGGCCCCGCCGAGGCGTGGGAGATCTACCGGCTGTCGACCGGCGCATGGCTGGACCACCGGGTCAGCGATCGATATCTCAGTCGGGAGCGGTTCGAGCGGGAATATCGGCAGGTCTTCACCACCGCCGGATTCGGCAACGTGGGCCGGGCACACGCCATGGTCTGGGACGCCCCCGACCACTCCGGCGGCACAGGTGCTCGGTCACGGCGATAGGGCACAGCCGTGCCGGTGCCGTGGTCCATGCCGTAGGAGTGGGCTTTCACGCTCGTGTCCGCCGGAGTACGGATCTCGTCGGCGGTGATGCTCACCGCTCCGTCCGGGCCATCGGTCGGTGGGGAGAACTCGGCGGTGAGGTCGTGGACATGGGGTTCGGGCGGTGCTGTCGCCGTACCGGACGGAGATCCACGGCCGGCACCGCCCGGAGGTGGAAGCAGAGTCACATGTCGTCATGTCCGGCCATCTCATGCGGTGCCCGCCGGAACGGGGCCGATCGGATGAGCCGGGACGGCTTCACTCGGGCGGAGTGGCCTTCCGTTTCGAGGCCGGCGTGGGTGGAGGGGGCACCCGCGCCGTGGAAGCGGATGTCGATCGGCGTCAGCCGGTGCGGCGCATCCAGATGGAGCCGGGGTTCTCGGTGGCGAGTGCCTTGGGGACGAGTTCGGGGTGCTCCTGCCAGAGCCAGGAGGAGAACAGCAGGATCTCGTAGCCGGAGTTGCCGACGAGGAAGGCGTGCAGGAGGTAGTTCTCGGTCCAGTCGCGGCCCTCGCGTAGCCAGTCGTCGGGATAGTCGAACGGCCAGAAGACGTCGTGGACGTGGACCACGACCCCGGGTGCGAGCCGTGGCAGCACCTGCAGGAACAGCCAGAGCACGTCGGAGCCGGCCTTGGCGACGTGGGTGGAGTCGATGAACAGCAGGTCGCCCGACTCCAGCTTCGCGTAGGTCTCCAGGGGAACGTCCTGCACGGGGGAGCGCAGCAGGTTCAGCCGATCGGTGTCCCCGGGGCGGAGCAGGGCCAGCAGGCGGTCGGGGTAGGGCTCGACGCAGGTCAGTTCGACGGGGTAGTCGACGGTGTCCAGCGCGAGCGCGGTGGAGAAGCCGGAGCCGATCTCCATCACCCGCCTGGGCCGCTGGTGGCGGAGCATCGATCGGTACACCGCCGCGTCGGCGGGGCCGAACATGGAGTTCGACGGCGTGTATCTCGGCCCGTCGAACGGCGTGCCGAGTTCCTCGGCCAGGCTGGTGGCCAGCGCGACCTGCTCGGCCTCGTGGAGCTCGACGCCCGGGACACGGTCCCTGCCCGGGGTCCGTTTCCAGGCGACGGCCCGCCGCACGTCCGTCGCGGCGGTGAGCGGCGAGTAGAAGTGACCCGGGGGCACCCAGGGCGGAGTGGTGATGGCCGCACCCATCGCGCGCATGGTCCGGGTGGTGCGGCGCCGTAATGGCTCTGACATGAAAGCCTTTCCCCATCCTTCACATTGATACGTCCCGGCTAAGACGGTCGAAGGAGGGGTTCGGAGGACGTGAGAACCGGAATTTCCCAGGAAATGTCGGGTCGTGCACCGATTCGGTCGTCGACGTATCGCCTTTCCGGACCTGCCGTTTTCACCTGCTCTGAATCACTTGTGTCTCGATGTCCTGCTTCCTGGCCTAGTCTCCGGTCAACGTGGGAACCACCGGGCGGAGCCGGGTGGCACCCGATATCGAAGGGCGGGAACGTGTCGTGCCGGACCCGGGGCCGATCACTTCCGGCCGGCCGGAAAAGGCTCCGCCGTCCCGGTCGTCGGTGCCGTCCGGACGGCACCGCCTTCTGGGGCGGCCGGAGACGGCGAGGTGGCCGGGCCGGGGGGAGTCTCGTCGAATGGGCGAGGCCGAATCAGCGAATTCGCTTCAACGTCAGCCACCAGGATGCCGCGGCGGCCACGAGTCCCAGCATGATCAGGCCGATCACCAGGCCATAGGGCAGGTCCACGGTCTGAGGTATGACAAGCATCGTGATGAATGTGGCCATCAGTAGTTTCGCCCACCCGTACGTCTGCGGGTGGTGCTGATCACGGTTGCGGATCCACCGGGGCAGCCGCTCGGTTCTCAACACGTAGACTCCGAGCGCGCCGGCCGCGAAGGCGAACAGCATCGCAATCCCGGAGTGCACATTCATCTGGCTTGGCCTCCGTCACCTCTGCCGGGAGTGCGGATCGGCTGCCCGCCGGGGCATTGCTCCCACACTATTCATAGATTTCCGATTATGCCATACGGTTGACCGATCATTTGCGATAAAGGGGTGTGTTGGGGTGCGAATAAAGGCCTGTGATGATTCTTGTTGGAGATTACTGCTTCATCATCCGGTTGATGAACATCCTCGTCCCGCTTTTCTCGGCCGACAATCCCTGCCCGCGCGCCGTGCCTCCCTCCTCGCCTGACCGAGGAAGCCGGTCCGCCTGTGCCGGGAGGTCCTTTTTGCGGGTCCGCCCTCCGATGCCGGACCGTGGACGGGTCCCGGAGGGCGACGTCCGGGGGGATCATCCCGATGACGTGGGGAAGGTGGGCGCGGTCGATCCGCAGGTCCCCGCCGTCTGTCCCTCCTGGGCGATCTGGTCGGCCGTCCTGGTCCGATACTCCCGCTGCTGTTCCGGCGGCGGGGTGTACCGCCATGAGCCGTCCTCGAAGAGGAAGTCGAAGCTTTCCGGGGCGCCGGACCGGGTCGCCTGGACCGTGGCGCCCTCGCCGGTGATCGTGACGGCGGCGATGGTGAACCGGGTGTCCCGCGCGGTCGGCGGGCAGAGCCGGAACAGTCTGACGTAGTCCTCGCGCCTGATCAGCGCCTGTGCCCGCGTGCTCCACAGGTCCCAAAAATCGCCGTACGCCTCGCCGGCGTAGGTGTCGAGTGCGAGCTGGGCGGCCTGCCGTACCTCGGTCTCCGACCACTGGGAGTTCCGCGGAGCGGGGGAGGGTTCCGGTTCGGGGGCCGGGCCGAGCACCGTCACCACGGTGACGGCCGCCCCGATGAGCACACCGACGATCATGATCACTATCGCGGCCAGTGCCCGGCCCGCCTCGCCTCGCGGTGGCCTGCCGTACCGCGGCGGGTGGTCCACGTGGGGCCTCCGAGGGCCGGTGGGAACGGACAGGGGTGATCTTAACTCCGGGCCGCTCGTGATCGGCCACGACGGCGGGGGAGGGAAGGGGAACGGCGGAGAGGCGACGGGGGAGGGAGTGAGGGCGAGCAGGGGGGTGGGCGGTGGAACAGAGGTTGACCTTTAGCGAAAAATGCACCATTCGTCCGAATTTAGGTCATCCTAAATGGGGAATTACTTCGCATGCGGGAACATTTAGGGTTCTATCGCCGTAGATGGTTCAAAGTGTGGATCGGGATGATGGCACTGTCCGCCGCGCTCATCCTCATGACGGAGGCGGTCGGCAACCGCGCGGTGATGCCGGCGGCCTTCTTCTACGGGGCGGCGTCCGGCCCCGTCGCCCTCCTCGTCGCCATCCACGACCGTACCGGGATCGGCGACACCGTACCGGGCATCACACTGGCGGGGATGTTCCTGTTCGGCGGGGGAGTCGCCCTCCTGCTCGGTGGATACTTCGACTCCCTCCTCATCCCCGACAAAAGCGACCCCACGATCCTGCGGGTCGGATGGATCGAGGAGGCGGCCAAGTTCGTTCCCCTCCTCGCCGTCGCGCTCACCCGCCGCCACCTCACCAAACCCGCCGGCGTCGCGCTGGGGCTGTCCTGCGCGACCGGGTTCGCGATCATGGAGTCGATGTCCTACGCCTGGAAGAGCATCAACCACGACAGCGCGGTCGGGGCGGGTGTGGTGCTGTTCATGCGCGGCCTCACCACACCGTTCAGCCACCTCGCCTGGACCGGCCTGATCTGCGCGATCGCCTTCGGGGTCTGGCAGTCCAGAGGGAGGGTCGTCGTCACCAGCGCCGTCACCGGGGTCTTCGCGGCGGCGGCCGTACTGCACTCGCTCAACGACGGCCTCCTCACCCTCGACCTCCCCGGCCCCGTCCGGCTCCTCTTCCCCGTCGTCGCGCTGGTGAGCTACTGGCTGTTCCACCGGGCCACCCTCGACCTGGCCCCCGCGGTGGCGCCGGTCCCGCGGCCGTCCCGCGCCTGACCTCCGCGCACCCGGGGTCGCGCCACCCGAAACGCGGGCCGGTGCTCCGGCCTTCACACCGGGGAGGACGTCAGTCGTACGGCTCGTCCGGCGTTTCGACCGCCATGAGGCTCGTGCCCGACAACTCCGGATAGACCACCCCGTTGGGCATCGTGCCGAACGTACGCGGAATCCAGGTGCCGGTGACCTCGACCCAGGTGTCCACGGGCGGAGCCTTGATCCCCCTGACCACGACCTTGAGCGGGAAGGCGTCCGCGGCGCAGCAGGCGATCCGCATGCGGGTGACGTACCACTGACCCGGCTTCTTCGACGGGGTGACGAAGCCGGTCAGCCTGACCTGGCGGCCGGTGAGGGACTTCTTGTCGTCGTCCCAGGCCCGGCCGATGAACTCGCCGATCGGCATGTCCACCGGACCGTCGCCGGTCAGCGGGGCGAAGGAGCCGACCGCGTGGCCGCGCGGTGGCGGGGTGTCGGATCGGGCGGCGGCGAACGAGCCCAGCGGCGGCGGCGCGACCAGGAAGACGGCGAACACCGGCAGGCACATCAGCCAGGCGACCCGGGGACCGTCATGGGAGTGGCCGTGCCCGTCCTCCCGGGCATGGGGCTCGGCGGGGGAGAACCGCCCTGGCCGGATGCTCCGGAACAGCCCGGCGACACCCAGGACCACCAGCACCGCCCCCGCGGCGATCAGGAACGGCCGGAAACCGGGCCTCACGTAGTTCAGGTAGATCGTGGAGAACGCCGAGATCCGCAGTACGGCGCAGCCGAGCAGGGTCAGGACCAGGTTCTGGGTCACGCGGTTCACAGCACGAGCCCTCCGACGAGGCTGCTCACCAGAACGGCGAGCACGAAGGTCAGCGGGACGAACCGGACCGCGAACGCCCTGCCGAACGTACCGGTCTGCAGGGCGATCAGCTTCAGGTCCACCATCGGCCCGACCACCAGGAAGGCCAGCTTCGCGGTCGGCGAGAACGCGGTCATCGAGGCCGCCACGAACGCGTCGGCCTCCGAGCAGATGGACAACAGCACCGCCAGCAGGGCCATCGTCAGGACGGCCACCGCCGGCACCCCGGCCACCGAGGTCAGCCACTCCCGGGGAACCATGACGTTCAGGGTGGCGGCGGCCAGGCCGCCGAAGATGAGGAACCCGCCCGCGTGTAGCAGATCATGGCGCATCGCCTCGCCGAACCGCGCCCACCCCGGCCCGTCCCCGTGCGGGCGGGCCGGGATCCGCAGCCACTCGCTACGGCCGAACCGCAGCCAGAGCCAGCCGGCCAGGACCGCCACGGCCAGCGACGCCCCGAACCTGGAGGCCACCATCATCGGCTGTCCGGGGAAGGCGACGGCGGTCGCGACCAGCACGACCGGGTTGACGGCCGGAGACGCGAGCAGGAAGGCCAGCGCGGCGGCCGGGGTCACCCCTCGGGCCATCAGGCCCGACGCCACCGGCACCGACGCGCATTCGCAGCCGGGCAGCACCGCGCCCGCCATCCCCGCGACGGGTACGGCGGCGACCGGGTGGCCGGGCAGCGCCCTGGTCCAGAACGACGCCGGGACGAACGCGGTGATCGCGGCGGACAGTGCCACGCCGAAGACCAGGAAGGGCAGGGCCTGCACGCAGATCGCCACGAAGATCGTGGCCCAGGTCTGGAGCGCCGGCGAGGTCAGGTGGGGCGTGAGCACGGACCGGCCCACGACCAGCAGGACGACGACGAGCGCGAACCCCCACGGCAGCGAGAGCCCCGGCGCGGTGTCGCGCCCCCAGGAATCCGGAGGAACCGCCCTGTCTCCGTCGTCCCAGGTGTTCCGCGGGTCGGTTCGCAGCTCGGGCACATCCTCCATCGTCGCAGACTCGGCCGATGTTCCACGTGGAACATTCGAAGCGCGGCCCGTTCGGAGTGCGGCCCGTTCGAAGCGCGGCCCGTTCAGGACGCGGCAGGTTCGGTACGCGGCATGTGGGGAGCCGGGAACGTTCGGGACGCGGCACGTTCGCACGCGCGGCACGTCCAAGGCCGGACGGCAGTCGTCTCGGGCTAAAGCTGAGAGAGCAGCCACCTCGGGCCGACGACCCCGGCCCCCAGGGCGGTGACCCGTCCGCGCAGGCCCCGGTCGGCGGTGACCACCAGGACGCGCTCCCACTCGGCGGCATCCCGTACGGCCCGCACGATGGCGTCGTCGCCGCTCCCCGGAGCGGCGATCACCGAGACGCCGGGGATCTCGGCGACGCCCCTGGCGCCACCCTCGACGACCATCGTGAAGCGGGGAAACCACCGGACCAGGGCGGGGAGGGCGTCGGGCACGGCACGCACCCCGCCCGCGCTCAGGGCGCCGACCTCGGAGAGCAGCTTGGCGGTGGCGCCGGCCCGGTCCCTCCACCAGCCGTGCTCGGCTCGGGCGCCGACGATGTTGGCGGCGTCGAGGACGACCAGCAGCGGGCCGAGCGCCTGACTGATCGTCGGCCAGGTCTCGGCGAACCCGGGGTGCAGTTCCCCGCTGGGAAGCTCGTCGAAGGTGAGCCAGCGCAGGTCGGCGCTCTCGTCGTTGGCCGGGGCCGCCTCCAGCAGGTCGGAGGCTTCGGCGATCACGGTGTGGAAGGACCAGCCGCCGTGGTCGTCGAGATACACCCCCTGGACCCGGAGGTCGCCGCCGTCCATGGTGGCCTCCTCGCGGGCCTCGCGGAAGGCGCCCGCGACGGCGTCCTCGTGGCTGTCCAGGGCGCCGCCGGGTAGTCCCCAGGTGCCGCCGTGATGACTCCACGTGGAGCGTTGCTGCATCAGGACGCGGGGTGTCCCGGCGGGGTCGTGGTGGACGGCGAGTAGTCCGGACGCGCCGTACACCCCCCAGTGCCGATGTCCGCGATCACAGCGGGCCCACCCGTCTCCGTCCTTGGCCACCATGGCTCAATCATGCACCAGCAGGCGTCGGTTCCCAGGTGCGGGCCATGCTGGCATAGACCGATATATCAATATCCGGTCCCACCGTTCCACCGCCCGGCCCGCGGCCCCGCCTACCCCGGCCTCTCCGGGTCGCACCTCACGGGCACGATCACGGCACAGGCCGCACACACCCACCGCTCCTCGAAAAGTCCCGGTGCCCTCCGCCGGACCACTCCGATATCCGAACGAGCGTCTACGCCGGTACTACCCGCCGCTCTTGCTGAAGTGCTGGTAGTCCTTGATGCCCGACCAGTAGCCGCCCCACTCCCAGCCGACCCGCTGGAACGCCTTGACCACCCGGTCGCCGGGGTTGATCACGCCCGGGGCGTGCACCGGGCGCCGGGCGAACCTGCGGGCGTTCTTGTGGGCCACCGTGCCGTTCGCGGACACGTAGGGGTTCTCGCGGGGGTTGATGTCGATGGCCCTGCCGTACGCGTGCTGGGACCAGTTGCTCGACCCGGTCGCCGGACGGCAGTTGAACGCCGAGGTGTTGTCGGCCTCGATGGAGTCGAAGTCGTCGCCCTTGTAAGCGTCGACGGGTTCCATCTTGTAAATCGGCCAGCGCCAGCCGTACAGGCGGCCGAAGACCGTGACGACGGCGTCTGTGGCGTCCTTGTGCACGACCAGCTCGCCGGTGTGCGGCCTGTCGTCGAACCCCCAGTAGGTCATCGTGACCATCCGCAGGTCGCCGATCGGGACCGGGCAGCCGGGCCGCCAGGAGTGGCGCAGCCGGTCGCGGGTGACCTTGGAGATCTTGGCGGAGAACGGCGGCGGTCCCGCGGGGGCGGAGCTCGCGGAGGGCGGCGCCGCCGTGGGGGACGGCCGCGGGGACGTCGAGCCGGACCGGGCCGGCTGGGCCGGTTGCGTCGGGGACTGGGAGGGCTGCTGGGTGGCCTGCCGGGACTGCGCGGGCTGCCCGGACTGCGGGGTGGCGGTCGCGCCGCACGCCGCCGCCGCGAGACAGCCGGTGGCCACCGCCAGCGTCGCCTGGATGCGCATCACGGATCGAGAGCCTCTCATCTGTCGCCGCTCCACTCGCCGTCCCACGCCGGATTAAAGAGGACAGGCCTTCATTGTATTTCCTGGCTACCGCGAGGTCATGGCGGGCGACGATCAGGCCGTACAGGGACGACGTGCCCGGGTCCGGGGCTGGGATCGGGGCTGAGGCTGAGGTCGGGGCCGGGGCGCGGTTGCCCGGGAGGTGTCCGGAGGCCGGGCACCGCCTGGAATCCGCTCCTGAGCTGGGCCGTTGCCCTCGCCGGCGAGGTGCCCGGGTTTTTAGCCGGGCTTTTCTTCGAAACTCTCGCCCTTGTGTTCGAAGTGACGCTACAGTCGGTGGCATTGGATCGAACACGGGTTCGGACGGGTGTCCACCCGGGGGAGGGGTGTGTCATGGCGATGCTCGCGATGTCGCCCGCGGCCCACGCCCCGGTTCCGCGGGTTTCCGTCGGGCGTCACGCGACACGCCGTAGCGCTTTCTACGGAAATCTACGACGGCCGCTATATCCCGTCATAAAGTCCGAGAGCGTGGACCCCGTGCGCAATCCCTACGCCCCAGGTGCCGGGCAACGCCCTCCGGAGCTCGCCGGGCGTGATCGTGAGCTGCAGCAGTTCGAAATCGTGCTGGAGCGGGTGGCCCGAGGCCGCCCGGAGCGGAGCATGGTCGTCACCGGCCTGCGGGGCGTGGGCAAGACCGTCCTGCTCAACACCTTCAAGTCGATGGCCATGCAGCGGCTCTGGGGCACGGGGAAGATAGAGGCCCGGCCCGACCAGTCGATCCGGCGCCCGGTGGCCGCCGCGCTGCACCTCGCGGTCCGTGAGCTGGCCCCCAGGCACCGGGCGCCCGAGCGCATCGAGGAGTTCCTCGGCGTGCTCAAGGCGTTCGCGATGCGCGACCCCGGCGCGGCCAAGGGCACCTCGCACTGGTCGCCGGGGATCGACGTGCCGGCCGCCCGGGGGCGCGCCGACTCCGGAGACCTGGAGATCGACCTCACCGAGCTGTTCGTCGACGCCGCCGGGGTCGCCACCGATCTGGGGGTCGGCATCGCCCTGTTCATCGACGAGATGCAGGATGTCCAGGCCCCCGACGTCTCCGCGCTCTGCGCGGCCTGCCACGAGCTCTCCCAGAGCGGAGGGCCGCTGATCGTGGTCGGCGCCGGTCTGCCGCACCTGCCCAGTGTGCTGTCGGCCAGCAAGAGTTACTCCGAGCGGCTGTTCCGCTACGCCAGGATCGACCGGCTCGATCGGGAGGCGGCCGACCAGGCGCTCATCGCCCCCGCCGAGAGCGAGGGGGTGGAGTTCACCCAGGAGGCCCTCGACGCGCTCTATGAGGCGGCCGACGGCTACCCCTACTTCGTCCAGGCGTACGGCAAGGTCGCCTGGGACCTGGCGCTGTCCAGTCCGATCACCGCCGACGACATCAAGGTCTCCGCGCCGGAGGCGGAGGAGGAGCTCGCGGTCGGTTTCTTCGGCAGCCGTTATGAGCGGGCCACCCCCGCCGAGCGCGACTACATGCACGCGATGGCCTCCATCGGCGACGAGCCGGTGGCCACCGCCGAGGTGGCCGAAGGTCTCGGACGTAAGCCGTCCAGCCTCTCCCCTGCCCGTGACAGCCTGATCAAGAAAGGGCTGATCTACAGCGCCGAGCGCGGGCTGATCGCGTTCACCGTGCCGCACTTCGGAAAGTTTCTGCGTTCTCAACCTGTCTGAACATGTGTTCGATATACTGTGGCGGGGCCCTAGACCTCTATACGGCTCTCTAGTGGGGAAGCTAGAGAGCCGTATAGAGCTGAATCCTGCCGTCCTAGAAAAATCTAGGCACCTCTAGCGTCCGGCCGATACGGGCATAGATTCCGGCAGAGACGCCAACTCGACCGGCCGGCCGTCGACGCCGACCATCGCCGCCCGCACCGCCGGGTGCCGTCCGCTGAGATAGACCGCGAAGACCACGTCCACCGGTTCGCCCGTCAGGCTCCGCCCCGGATAGACGAAGAACCCCCAGCAGAGCTCCCGCCAGCTGTCGACCGGATCGGTGCCGGTCAGCACGTCCTTGTGCGAGCGCCAGGCCGCGCTCGAACGCAGGCGGCCGAGCGCGCTCGCCGGGTCGAACGGACGCTGCTCGCACGGAGCGCGATAACGGAGCCGGACGGCCACCTCCTCGATCTCCGGTGAGAGTACGGCGAGCAGCAGCAGCCCTCCGGCCGTGGCCAGCGCCTGCGACCACGTCATGCCCGCCATCAGCGTCCAGCCGGAGATCGGCGGAGCCCAGGCCAGCCCCGCCGCCATGGCGGTCAGCGCCATGGTGCGCCCCAGCGAACGCCGTCCCACCGGGATGGCGCTGACCTCACCGAAACAGCCGCAGCCCACGTCCGGGCGGCGTCGCCTCAGCTCCCACAGCACGTAGGTGGAGATCGCGAAGAACGCCGCCGCGCTCCAGCGGAACGCCAGGTGGCCCGTGGCCATCAGGCCGGCCAGCAGGACCGCCTCTCCCGCGGCGCAGCCGAGCAGGACGGGCGCGCGCCAGCGGTCGGCCACCAGCACCGCCGGTCCGAGCCTGCTCAGCACACCCGGTCCCGGCTCCCCCCTGGCCGTCCACACCTTGGCGAACGCGCCCGCCGCCAGCAACGCGCCCAGCACCGGGAGCTGCGCGGTGGCGATCGTCGTCAACATCTGTGTCACCCCAATCCGACTCGGGCGTTGAAGCACCCCTTGGTCAGCTCCCCGCCGAGCTCCACGAAGGAGGCCGGCGACAACTCCACGACCCGGCCCCGGGCGGAGGTGCCGCACTCCAGGCAGCGGTCGCAGAACCGGCCCGCCAGGCAGCCGCACGCCACGATCGGCAGGATCGCGGCGCGCCCGGCGCACACGTTGCGCACGTTGAGCGTCGAGCCCAGAGCGAGATAAGGCAGTCCGGTACAGGACACCCCGGCATCCTGGCAGCCGCTGTCGGACCGCTCCAACATCGGGTAGGCCGCCCCCCGTTCGCCCCAGTCGAAGGTGTCCGACCAGGTGCAGGTACCCGAGATGCGGGACTGCGTGCCGCTGTAGCCGGGGGGCGGTTCCGGGGCGGACGTCCATCGGTAGGGCGGCTGCGAGGTCGCGGGCAGGCGCGCGTGAGCGGCGCCGTCCTCACGGACTCCGATGGCGTCGAACAGATAGCCCGGCTCGAACTTCGGATGGCGGACCCGCAGCCGCCCCGAGGCGCCGTAGGGGATGACGATCGTGCGCCGGCCCCGGTGCGGGCCGCAGTACAGCTCCATGGTGCGATCTCCGGACCCGGTGCCGACGGACTGGATCACGCCGGTGATCCGGGTGACGTCCGCCCAGATCCGGTCCGCGACCCGGCCGCCCTGAAGCGCTCTGATGATCACGTGGGCGCCCACCGGCAGGTCGGCCGGGGCGACGGTCTCGCCGCGCCAGGCGGTCGCCCACGGCGCGATGACGAGTCGTTCCTCCCCGCCCTCCGGGGTGTCGATGATGATCAGATGTGGGCTGACGTCCAGAAGCTCGCCGATGACCGAGCGCAGGGGCTCATCCTCGTCCGAGACCGGCCCGGGTTCGGCGACGGGGCGGCCGAGCGCGGCCGCGGCCAGAACGCGGCGGCGGTCGGCGCTGTGATACGGCATCGTCACTCCCACGTTCGCTGAGTTTCCCCAGTCAGCGTCACATGTCCGTCGAGGTCTCGCCGTTTGCTTCATCAATAATTCCGGCAGGTGTCCGACCAGGTATCAAAATTCCTATCCCTGGTAGAACGCGTTGTTATCTACTTTGGGGCAAATCATCGTCAACGGTACTTCGGACTTCCATTACCGTGTCGAGTCGGTCTTTGCCGTCGACGGGACAAAATATTGATTTTAGTTCAGCCGAATTGGGGGCTCCGGCTGCGATTCTGGCCACGAGACGCACCTGACCACGGGCTGGTGATCGCGGTGACCGGCGGGAACCACGAGGAGTTCCACGAGTATGTCGTTGCTCGCGGTGCTGCGCTGCTGCGCGCCGCCTATCAGCTCACCGGACACCCCAGCGACGCCGAGGACCTCCTCCAGGCCGCTCTGTTCAAGACCTACCTGGCCTGGGACCGCATCCAGAACCGCGCGACCCTGGACGCCTATGTGCGCAGGGCGATGGTCAACATCAACATCTCCTGGTGGCGGCGGCGCAGGCTGGATGAGTATCCGTCGGAGGAGATCCCGGAGCCGGCCCTCGCCGGAGGCCGTGGCCACCTGCCCGAGCAGGTGGAACAGGCCCTCGATCGGCTGCCCACCCGGATGCGGACCGCCGTCGTGCTCCGCTACTACGAGGACATGACCGAACCCGAGATCGCCAGGGCGCTGGGGATCAGCGTCGGCACGGTCAAGAGCACGGTCTCGCGGGCCATCGCCCGGCTCAGGGGCGATCTCACCATCCCGGAGCAGCGGCAGCTGGAGCCACAGCCCTGACGCTCTCTCGGTCCACCCGGTTAGCCGATTCTTTCGGCTCGCTCCTCTCCGCCCTCTCCGCAGGCCGGCGCGGGCCCGGCACCCGCCGTGGCGCACGGCCGTACGGCGTCGCGGATGATCCGCAGCGCGGTCAGGAAGGCGTCGAGCTGCTCGGGGGAGAGCAGGCCGGTGAACCAGTTCTCGATGTCGGCCAGGTGCTGCGGGAGCACGGCTCCGAGCCGTTCGGTGCCCGCCTCGGTGATGACCGCGTAGGAGGATCGGCGGTCGGTGGCGCAGGCCTGTCTCACCACCAGCCCCTCTCGCTCCAGTCTGTCCACCACCCGGGTCACCCCGCTGGTGGACAGGTTGGTCTGCGCGGCCAGGTCGCTCATCCGCAGACGTCGGCAGGGCGAGCGCGCCAGCCGTATGAGGGTTTCGAAGTCGATGTCCGAGAGTCCCGCCGCGGCGAAGGACAGGTGCGCCTTCGCCGAGAGGCCGCTGAAGGCCTCGGCCAGCAGTCCCATCGCCGTGAGCCGGGAGTCGTCAAAGGGGATCACGATCACACTGTATCCGACGATAGTTGACGGGAGGAATATTCCTCGTGTAGAAATCTGTTGACGCAAACATCTACGTGGCAAGTACCTCATCGGGAGTAGACATGACCACTCGGACCTGGGAAGACCTTCAGCTCCCCGCCCCGGGCACCTTCGTCCTTGACGTGGCCCACACCCGGATCGGCTTCGTCGTCAAGCACATGATGGTGAGCAGGGTCCGCGGCAACTTCGGCGAGTTCTCCGGCACCGTCACGATCGCGGAGAACCCCCTGGAGTCCTCGGCCCAGCTCACGATCAAGGCCGAGAGCATCGGCACCGGTGCCCCGGACCGTGACGCTCACCTGCGTAGCGACGACTTCCTCGCGGTGGAGAAGTTTCCCGAACTCACCTTCCGCAGCACCCGCGTGACCGGTTACTCCGACGGCGAGTTCACCGTGCTCGGTGACCTCGTCATCCGTGACGTCACCAGGCAGGTCAAGCTCGCCGTCGAGTACGGCGGCGCGGGCGCCAGCCCGTGGGGGCAGGAGCTGTGGGGGTTCTCCATCACGACCGAGATCGACCGCGAGGAGTTCGGCCTGACCTGGAACCAGGCCCTGGAGGCCGGTGGCGTCGTGGTCGGCAAGAAGATCAAGATTGAGATCGAGGGCGAGGCCAACCCCGCGTGACCCGTGCGGGGACTCCCCTTCGCTTGCGGCGCGGGGGAGTCCCCGATGCGTTCCGTGGAGTGAGACTCCTGGTCTTGCAGAGCGAAAATCCCCAGTCCGGCAGCCGGATCCAGCTGGGAAATCCTGGTTCTGTCCACAGATGTGCAAGAAGTTATCCACAGAGGTGGATAACTTCGCGGGATTCATTCCGGGCGACGCGACCCCGAACCGCTTTGCCGCCTCGCCGGATGGCCGGTACTCTGTGCTGAGCCACTCGGCAACCAGGAGGCTTCGCCTAGTCAGGTCTATGGCGCCGCACTGCTAATGCGGTTTGGGTTTACCGCCCATCCGGGGTTCAAATCCCCGAGCCTCCGCAGATCAGAGGCCCTCTCCCGAGATTCAGGGAGAGGGCCTTTTCGATCTCCAAGGGCGTCATAGTTGCAGTCCTAGTTGCAACGGGGGTTCAGGACTCCCCCCAGAGCGCCGAGGCCAGGCGTTCCCCGGCATCGCGCATGAGCGGTGTGGACACATGTGCATAACGCTCGGTCGTGGTAACTCTCGTGTGGCCCAGGACCTCCTGAACGACGCGGATGTTCACACCCTGCTCGATGAGAAGCGTCGCGGCCGTGTGTCGAGCATCGTGCACACGGACGTCCCGAACCCTGGCCTGCTTGAGGATCGCCTTCCACACCTTCCAGTCTTCGGTGCGCTCGATCGGGCCGCCATGGCGGGTGGCGAACACGAGATCGTGATCCTCCCAGCGATCTCCCGCCTTGAGACGCTCTGCGGCCTGGATCTTGCGGTGTGCCTTGAGGAGCGCGAGCAGCTCGGGAGGGCATTGAAGGGTGAGCTTGCTCTTGCCCTTTCGCTGGCGGAAGACGATGCCCCCGCCCGTGCGTTTCGGGCACCTGTCGGCATGACTCGTACAGTCCTTGAGACAGGTCCTCTTGAAGCAGGTGTGCCCCTGCTTCTTGCAGTCCTCCTTGCAGCCGATGCGGACCCGAAGGACCTTGTCGGGCTGGTAGGCGGTCAGGAACGCCACCTCGTCCACTACCACCAGGACGAACGGATCCTCAGACGTCGGCGTGTGGTTGCGCCGGACTCCGGCGAAGCGGGCCGCGCGTTCCTGCATGACCTTCACCGCGGCTTCCAGCAGGGCGACGCACCCTTCCGGGGTCGCGGCATAGCGGTCGCCGAACAGGCCCCGCCCGAAACTCAGCTCCATCAGCTTGGGGTCCAGCGCCCAGATCTCGGCCAGTCCGGCGCGGGCGGCGGGCAGCAGGCCCCGGATCGTCGACCAGATGACCGACCCCTTGCCCGCCCCCGTCGCCCCGGCCACCAGGACGTGGGTGCCGTGGACTTTGAGCTTCCACGGGGTGCCGTCCTCGCACCGGCCGATCTCCACCGGCCCCACCGACGCCTCCACCGGGATCGGGAGGGCGGACAAGGGTGCGGACAGGGGTCGCGGCGGGGGAAGGTCAGCAGCAGCCGGCCCGACCGGGCGACGGTGACCCGGCAGGAGGCGGCGCCGAACCCGTGGGCGAGTTGCTCGGTGCGCTCGGCCCAGTCGGTGGTGGCTTGGTCGGTCAGGAGTTTGACGGTGACCTGATCGGCCCAGGAGGTACAGGCCACGGTCAGGAGGCGGGGCAGGTAGTCGCGTCCGCCGAGGTGACGCCCCAGACCGGAGACGATCATCACCGGTTGCCAGTGCCGCCGGTAGACCCACGCCAGCCGCCAGAAGGCCAGCAGCCGCCACCCGATCAGGCGCAGGAACGATGCCCGATCGACCAGCCCCCAGACGGTGGGGACGGCGAGCATCGAGACGGCGAGCCCGAGCGCCCACGGCCAGCCGTAGAGGGTCCAGATCACCCCGGGCACCGCGAAGGCGGCCGAGGCGACCGGGTGTCGCCACAGCGTCCGCACGCACCCGGCGATCATGCGCCCGGTGAGGATCAGGATCGTGAGGATCGCAGGGGTGGTGACGACGGCCGGGCGGAACACCACGGCGGTGTCGGGGGTGGTGGAGACCAGGCGCTGTGCCTCGTCGCCGGGCAGTTTCTTGAACATTAGACTCGGTGTCCTCTTCTTGATGTGGTGTCAGGGAGATGTGAGGGGCCGCCGGAAGCTGCAACTTCTGGCGGCCCCGCCTTGCGTGGTCAGGCCGCGAGGTCCTTACCGGCCGTGTCCTTGGCCGAGGCCGGGGAGGTGGACTTCGCCGAAGCTCCCGTAGCGGTGACCGTGCGGGGAGCGCGCATCGCCCGCGCCCGGATCGACCAGGCCAGACGGCCGGTGTTCTGGCCGACGTAGGCAGTGGCGGTCATGTCGTCGAACTCGACCGGGGTGAACGGCGAGTCGGGCAGCGGAGCTGGGGGAACCGGCTGGACGACCGACAGGATTTTCACGGCGACGGTCTTGCTCGCGGCCTTGACGGTGGGGTCGGCGTCCATGACGGCGACCTGCCACACCGGGTCCCCGGTGGTCTTGTCGCGGGACTGGACGAACCGGCCGCCGGTGGAGGCGTCGAAGTCCTTGACCGGCTCGACCTGCCCGACGACGTAGCAGCCGTGCGGGAAGACCATGTCGAAGCTGACGGGGATAGGGCCCTGGATAGCCATACCTTCTTCTCCTGTCGTTCTGTCGCTAACTCGTACTGTCGAGTTAGAAGCTGCCCCGGAAACGAGTACTCGACAACACAAGTTTCCGAGATTGGATGTGACTTAGGTCACATCACAGGGTGTAGGCGTCTTCCAGCTCATGCAACGTGCCAGGAAGCGCGATCTCGACCACCAGCACCGAGCGCCCCGAAGCGTCGAAGATCCGCGCCAGAACCCCCAGCATCGCCGCCGACTTGCTCAACCCCAGCGCCTTGACCTCATCCGGCAGGGGATGACGAGCGGCCAGGCGCTCCACCACCCGATCCAGCCGCAGCCCCTTTACGCTGTGCAGGTGCTGCCGGACGCTCACCGTCAGGGGTGTCGCACGGCTCAGGTCGGTGCCCTCGGCCAGCTCGATCGGACACCAGAACGTCACCAGCTCGCACGGCTCGTCGGCCTCGCTGTACAGCACGCGGCGCATCGTGATCGGCGTGTTCTCGGGAAGGGAGAGCATGGCCGCCACATTGGCCGGCGCCGGTCGTGCCCCGGCCTCGATGACGCTCCCGCCGTCGGCGGCTTCGGCCCGATCCAGTACGGCCCGGCCCGGCCGGGAGAAGTCGTCCACGGCACCGGGAAGAGGGGTCTTCACGTAGGAGCCCCTGCCGTGTTCGCGGTCGATGATCCCGCGCAACTGCAAGGTCTGAAGTGCCCGTACCACCGTGGGGCGGCTGACGGCGAACTCGCGGACGAGCTGTGTCTCGGAGGGCAACTGTGAACCGGGGGGGTAGGTGCCGTCCGCGATCTTACGGCGGATCGCCGTAACGATCTGCGCGTACTTCGGCGGGGCGTATTCCTCGTCAGACAGAGACATGACAATAACCCAACTGCTCGACTTATCGTCAGCATAGAGCCGGGGGAGCGGCCTGCATAGCCGATCTGCCTCCACACACCAAAGAGTGCGGCGGCGAGAACCGGCACAAAACCCCCGGCACGGGGTCACTGGCCGCCACCGGGGTCCCCCTCCAGAAACCCCGCCTCACCGCCGCACTCGCTCTAGGAGGTGGAACGCCACGTCACGATCACGACGTCGCGGGGGATACCGGTGATGATCGACGACTGACCGCCGAACTCACACGCCACCCACACCGTCCACCTTTCGGTCACCGTGGGAAAGGAGCGCCACAGCGCCTCACTGACCTCCGTGACCAGGCCCCACACCCACATCGGCGATGGGGTCACCGGCCCGCCGCCCTTCACCTGGACGGGCGCCATGTCGATCCCCGTCCGGCCCGCCACCGCTTCATAGGCGAAGGCCAGACGCTCCCCTGCCCGAAGCTCACTGGCCTGCCGTACCTCAACGGGTTCGGCGCTCGCTCGCGCTCGCATCTCAACGCGGTCCATGATCGATCCACGTGGAGTCGAGACCCTCCGGGGAGCCGAGTTGCTCCCTCCGGAGATCCGCGTAGCGGAACGCGACCCGATGAGCGGCCCGCTCGGGCTCCACTGCCGGATGCCAGGCGTAGACAGACCGTCTGCTCTGCGGGTTCCAGCCGGTACGCCACCAGAAGTGCTCACCGTTGCACCACACGGTCAGGCCCGTCCAGACCGACACCACCGCCAGGTCATGCCCGCCGTTGACGTCGGCCTTGATCCCATGGCGTGCGAGTGCGACCCGCAGCGCCTCGGCCACCTCGAACGCCGAGATGCCGCCCAGGCCCGCCAGCCCGTTCACGACTTCCCTGTCCGTGCGTCAAGGGCGTCGGATCGCCAGCACGTCGAACAGGCACCGCGCACACGCAAGAGAGGAACGGCCCCGCCGGGACCGGCGAGCAGCCCGCGCCGAGGGCTCACGTACTTCCAGCCCCGACCCTCACAGGAATTGCACCGCTCAGACATGGTGTGAGGATTTCCCGGAACCACGTCGCGTCTCGACAGCCTTCATGTGTCATCTGTGATCATGCTGTTTCCCTTTGTCTCTTCTCTGTCTCCTCTCGGCTCGCGTTCCTGGTTAACCTGCTCTTACGAGCCCTCTCCGACCGAAGGTGCTGACCGTGAGCGACCGGCAGATTCTGTTGAAGACGTTGCTGCAACAACGGCACTGGCAGACATACGGGACCTTCTGTAAGGAATATGACAAAGCCGCTAAAACAGTGGACTCAACATTGCAGGGAAAATGGCCGAGTCGCGCCCAGCTTCACCGCTGGCTGTCCGGGGAACTCAAGGGGCTGCCCTACTCCGACCACTGCCGGGTCCTGGAGACCATGTTCCCCGGCCGGACCGTCGAGGAGCTGTTCTCCCCGAACGGTGCTCAAGGAGCGACACCCAGGGCCGATACCGGGCCGCCGAAGGGCGCGGGCCACCTTGCCGAAATCTGCTCCGCCCCGCAGATGGCCGATGTGACGGCCGTGTTCAGCAGCCGCTCGGCGTTCGCCGCCGCCTACCCGTCCCCGACACTGTTCGACACCGCCAAAGAGATCAACGCCGCCGGTCTGTCGCTCAACGTGCTCTGCCAGAACTACCCCGATCACCGGCTCAAAAGACTGCTGGAGAACGGCACCCGGATCCGCTGCCTGTTCCTCGACCCCAAGGGCACCGCGATCCGCGCCCGGGAAAGCGAGGAGGGATTCGACGACGACACGCTCGTCACGCTGACCACCCTCAACATCAGCATGATGACCCGCCTCAGGGCACGCCTTGCCCCCGAGGCGGCCGAGTTGCTGGAGGTGCGCGTCTACGACGAGACGATCCGCTTCAACATCCTCATCGTGGACGGGGCGACCTGCGTGGTTCAGCCGTATCTCCCGCAGGCGCGCGGCGTCGACTCCCCTACGATTGTGATCAACGACAACACCGCCGCCGACGGGCTGTTCCCCGTCTTCGACCAGGTGTTCACCTCGATGTGGGAGCGGAGCCACCCCCTATGACCATCGACGCCCGCACCCTCCTGCCAATCGCCGAGCGGGCCGTCACCCTCGCCGCCGACATCGTGAAATCCCGCCTCCCCGGAGCCGTCACCACCAAGGGAGACCGTGACATGGCCACCGAGGTGGACTACGCCGTGGAACACGCCGTGCGCGACTTCCTGGCCCGCGAGACGCCCGAGATCGGGTTCCTCGGCGAGGAGGAAGGCACCACCCGCACCGCACGAGGGCTCATGTGGGTGCTGGACCCGGTCGACGGCACCGCCAACCTCCTGCACGGCATCCCGCTGTGCGGCATCTCCCTGGGCCTGACCAACCGGGACACCCCGACCCTCGGCGTGATCGACCTGCCCTTCCTCGGCTCCCGCTACAGCGCGGCCGAAGGCCACGGAGCACACGCCGACGGACGAAAAATCCACGCGAGCCAGACGAGCGACCTTGGCGCGGCTGTGGTCGCCATCGGGGACTATGCCGTGGGGATCGACGCCGAGGTCAGGAACCGTCCGCGCCTGGCCCTCACTGGCAAACTCGCCGCCCGCGTGCAGCGGATCCGGATGTTCGGCTCAGCCGCGGTCGACCTGGCCTGGGTTGCCGAAGGCAGAATCGACGCCAGCGTCATGCTCAGCAACACCCCCTGGGACACCGCCGCCGGAGTCCTCATCGCCCGCGAAGCCGGAGCCACCGTCGTCGACCTGGATGGCAGCCCGCACACCACCAACGCCCAGGCCACCATCGCCGCAGGCCCCAAAATCCTCACCGATTTCCTCGAACTCATCACCGAGACAGACGAGACGGACAAGGACGCCAGGCACAGCGAGTAACTTGCCGAATTATTCTCATGGGTATCAAGCGCGGCGGCGCGGCGCGCCGCCGCACGGCCCGCCGCCCGAACGCCGCCCGAGCGTGCGGCGTGGGCGCCGGTCTCGGC
>NZ_JBEXUG010000064.1:0-20301 GCF_040614315.1 Streptosporangium sp. NPDC006007
AAGGCCAGGGCACGCTCGCGCCCTGGCGGGCACTCCCGCGCGGGCCTTCACCCCCGGCCTGAAGGCCGGAGCACTAGCCCGCAGACCGGTAGCCCCGGATCACCGGCAGCGGGCCCCGCCGTCGACGACGGCGGCGGGGCCCTACGATTTCACCGGGAGAACCCCCGGCCCCACCCGGGAGGGCACCCGGCATGAGTTCACCGCCTTCCCGCCTTTCCCGGGGAGGGCGCCCGACCGGAGAGGGGCAGCGTGGGAGAGCTTCGCAGCAAGGCCGAGCACACCGAGGCCGTCCGCACCGAGCGCCGCATCTGCGTGGTGGTCAACACGCGTTCGCGCCGCGGCCGTCGTCTCTACCCCCAGGTGATCAGCACGCTCCGCGCCGAGGGCTTCGAGCCGATCCGCGCCTTCGCCGTGGTCGATCCCCGGCGGCTGCGCGCCACGCTGGACGAGGCCCTGGCCGCCGGGCCCGACCTGCTCGTGGTGGGCGGCGGCGACGGCACCCTCAGCGCCGCCGTCAAGCACGTCGCCCACCGTGACGTCGCCCTCGGCGTGCTGCCGCTGGGCACCACCAACAACTTCGCCCGCAGTCTCGGCCTTCCGCTGGACCCGCCCGGCGCGATCCGGGTGTTCCGCACCGGCAAGGTCGCCGACATCGACCTGGGCGTCGCCGGTGACAGGGAGTTCGCCAACCTGGCCAGCTTCGGCGTCTCCGTCGAGGTGGCCGGCAAGGTCAGGCCCTGGCTGAAGCGCCTTCTCGGGCGGGCGGCCTACCCGCTCACGGCCCTGACGGTCCTCCCCCGCCACCGGCCGTTCCGCGCCTTCATCACGGCGGACGGGCGCCGCCACGAGCTGCTCACCCACCAGCTCAACATCGCCAACGGGCGCTTCCACGGGGGCTGGCAGGTGGCCAGGGACATCAGCATCGACAACGGCAGGCTGGTCGCCTACCAGCTCGGCTCCGGCAAACGTCTCAGGCTCCTGCTGGAGACCCTGGTCCGTGCCACCTCCGGCCGCTGGCGCAGCCTGGCGGGCGGCCCCTTCGTCGTCGGCAGGGAGATCTACCTGGAGACCGACCCCCCGATGGCCGCGGACGTCGACGGTGAGGTCCGCCTGATGACCCCCATCACGATCCGGACCGTTCCCAACGGCCTGCGGGTGATGGTCCCCGACCACTTCGTCGACTCCTGAGCGGCCCCGTGCCGCCCCGCCGGGGGTGTCCCGCGACCGGCCGGGCCGGTGAGGGGGCCCGCCCATCCGGACGGCAGGTCCCGGCCTACCGTCCGAGTGAGCGAAGGAGCCGGTTGCGGACCCTGTCGAGCAGGAGGGACTCCCGCTCCGGTGTGAGCCCCTCGCGGGCCCGCCGCAGGTCACCCAGGGCCTCCACGGCCTTCGGCCGCCTGGCGGGCGTGTGGTCGCGCATGCGCCGCAGCACCTCCACGGCCCCCGGCGGGACGCCGTCCACGACGGTCTCGGCGCCGGTTCCCGCCGGGGGCCGCTCGCCGGCGAGCAACTGGAAGGCGATCACCCCGGCCGCGTACACGTCGGCGGCGGCCGTCATCCGCTCGGGCCTGGCCTGGCACTCCGGGGCGACGTAGTGGATGTCCAGCACGTTGGGCAGCTCGCCTGCCACGGTGTGCGCGCGCGGACCGGGCTTGGCGTAGTCGAACCCGGTCAGCATCGCCCGCCCGTCCTCGGTGACCAGGACGCGGGCCGGGCTGAGCGCCCGGTGGACGACGTTGTTGGCGTGGATGTGGGCGAGCCCCAGCAGCATGTCCTCGACCACGTCGAGCCTGGCGGCGGTGGACAGGGTCCTGCGGGAGGCGGTCAGGTGCAGCTGCAGCGCCTGGCCGTGCACGTCGTCGAGGACCAGGACGAACCGGCTCTCGTCGTCGATCGCGAAGAAGTCGCGGGACCGCACGACACACGGGTGCGGGGGGATCCGGGTGAGGGACTGGTAGGCGTTGGCGATCAGCCGCCGCTCGGCCGCCCGAGGCTCCTCCTCGGCCAGCGGATCGGCCCGGTACACCCGGAGCAGTACCGTCTCGCTCCCCGGGACCGTCGCGCTGGTCGCCCGGTACTCGGTGGTCCGGCTGTCCCCGCCCAGCTGCTCCCGCACCTCCCAGTTGCCGAACCTCGGCGGCGCGGTGGACCGCCGCACGCTGCCGTTCAGCGCCTCGATGATCGCGGTGCGGTACGGCGTCGCGTCCGGCGTGTAGCCGCGCCTGATACGTGAGACGTCGCTCAGTGTGCCGATCAGCCCGGGCAGGTCGGTGACGTGCCGCGAGTCACGGCCGACCGGGTCGACCAGCTCCGTGCCGGGTCCGGTCAGCACGACGACGCTGTCGACGTACACCCGCTCCAGCTCCCGCCGCTCCTGGGTGAGCAGCCCCTTGAGCGCGCGCCCGTTGCCGCGGAGCTTGGCCACCGGGGAACCGAACGCGTCCCGCCGCGCGGGGAACCAGCGCGTCCCGGCGACCTCGATCCGGCCTCGCGTGCCCTTGACGTCGATGAGGCAGAGCGAGTGGCGGGTCATGACGATCACATCGACCTCGAAGGCGTCGTCGCCGCGCGGCACCTCGATGTTGTGCAGCAACAGCCAGTCGTCGGGGGAGTTGTCCCGCAGATGCGCGATGACCCGCCGCTCGGCGTCGTTGACCGGGCGTCCGCCACCGACGATCTGTGCCATTTCTAGCGCGCCGCCCTTCCTCGCCGTGTTCCGAAGCTGGGGCAAGGGTCTCACGATGAGGGCGGCCGTGGCGCGGAGATCAGCGGCGCCGGGAGCGGGGGCGAGGGGAAACGGACCGTACCGACCGGGAAAAGGACGGGCAACGTCACGGTCCATCGCCGCCGGGCGGAGGTTTGCCGCGGTGGGAGAGGGTAGACGCCTTCTCCTGGAGGGAGGAGGAATGCCATGAGCAACGGTTCCAAGGACGCCCTGTCCACGGCCGAGCTGATCCGGCAGCTGTCGGAGGAGGTGTCGCGCCTGGTCGGGGACGAGCTCCGCCTGGCCAAGCTGGAACTGGCGGAGAAGGGCAAACACGCGGGGATCGGAGCGGGGCTGTTCGGCGGGGCGGGCGTCGTGGCCCTGTTCGGGGGCGGCTCTTTGGTGGCCGCGGTCATCCTTCTCCTCGCCCGGGTCATGCCCGGATGGGTGGCCGCCGTGATCGTGGGCGTGGTGCTCCTGGCCGTGGCAGCCCTTCTCGGCCTCCTCGGCAGGCGTCAGGTGGCCGAGGCCACTCCAGCGGCTCCCGAGCGGACCATCGAGAGCATCAAGCACGACATCGACGCGGTGAGGGAGAGAGCACACCGATGACTGAGAACGATCCGGGCGGAGGCGGCCACGACATTCCGGACGCCGGGGCCGTCGGAGCCCGCCGGGAGGAGGTCGGTACGCCGATCCCCTCCGACGAGCGGATGTCGCTGAACCTCCCGCCGAAGGAACTGGACGGCATGTCCGCCGCGCACCCCGTCGTGCCGTCGTCCCGGCACGACGGGACACCCCGGCTGCCGGAGGGAACGGCCGGGGGGACCGGAGCCCCGGAGGCCGCCCCCGCGCCGGGGCGGCGGGCGGCGGGCGGCACCGGCCTCTCCGCGGCCGGTGCCGGGTCGGGCCAGGCCGGGACGGGCGCCGCCGGCGGGGCGGACAGCGGGACGAGTAAGGAATCCGTACGGCGGGACATCGAGAGAGACCGCCGTGAACTGGGCGACACCGTGGAGGCTCTGATGCACAAGACCGACGTCAAAGGCCGCGTTCAGGAGACGGCCACCCAGGTGGGCGACGAACTGCGCAGGGTGCGGGCGGCTACCGCCACCACCGCCACCGAGATGGTGGAACGGGTCAAGGAGGCGACCCCCGTCGAGATCAAGGACGCGGCGGGGCGGGTGACGACCGAGGCCGGCAAGCGTCCCGTCGCGCTCGTCGCGGCGGTGGCCGTGCTCGGGCTGGTCGTGTTCCGCGCGCTGAGCCGCGGCAGGGGCAGGGGCGGGAGAAAGAGGAGGTAGGCGGGGGAGAAGGAGTAATCTGGCCGCTTCCGGGCGGGCGGCGGGCCCCCTCCTTTCCGCCTGCTCGGAACATCCCCGCCGGTTCCCGCCCGCGCCGAGGCTCCTTCCAGCGCTCCGCCACATTCGGTGACGCGTCCGCTGAACCGTTCGGGCGGCTTGTACGTTGTGGTCGATGTCGGGATCCGTCAACCTCTTCAGGACGGGCAGCGCATGAGCAACGGCCACCGCCCGCCGGTCGCCTCCGCCGCCGTCGTGACGCGGCTCCGCGACTCTTCCCCAACCGCCCGCCCGGCCTGGTCCCTCCGAAATCCGGAGCGGAGACGCCGTGGCGGAAGTAGCGTTCTCCGGCAGAACACCAAGGAGATCTTATGCGCCGTGCTCTCGGCCTCACCGCAGGTTTAGCCCTTGTCGCAGTCGCACTGTCCCCGATCGCCCCGGCTGAGGCCGCCTGCGCCGGCACCGCCAAGAAATGCCAGCGGGACCCCCTGATCAGCATCAAGGTGGCGGCCAAGGCCACCCCCCACGTCCACCGGGCCGGACGCGTCACCTACACCCTGAACTACTCCATGACCTGGATGGAGTCCTTCGCCCCCTACTGGGGTTCCTTCTGGGTGGGCGGTAAGTTCCCCAAGGGCGCCCGGGGCCCGGCCAAGGCCACACTCTTCGACACCGCGGGCAGGCGGGTCGCCACCTTCCCCTGCCGGAAGCACCCCGACGGCGTCTGGTGCGCCGCCGGCGGCGAGATCCCGCACAAGGGGCGGATCGTCCTCACCGCCCGGCTTTCCCGCCACACCGCCGGAACCGCGGTCGCCAAGCTCGGCTTCGACAGCTTCGACGGGCTCAGCAAGCAGGAGTTCGACCGGCACGACAGCCGTCAGGAGTCACGCGAACGGTTCTGCAACCACCGCTTCACCAAGACCGTCGCCACGACGGTGCGCCCCTGACGGAACCCGGGACGGGCGCGCGGGGCGGCGCCCACCGGGTCACCGGCGGTCAGGAACCGGCCGCCATGTCGAAGAACCGCAGCTCCAGCCGTACGGCGCGGCGGAAGAAGCCGAACACGCGGAGCTGTTCGGCGGCGGTGAGCTCGGGGCCGAGGCGATCGAGCTCACCGCGGAGGAACCTCACCCAGGCCCGGAACGCCGGCCCCTCGTGCAGTTCGACCCACTCGCGGTGGACGAAGCTCTCCGGCGGCGGCCCCTCGGCCAGGGCGGCCCAGCCGAGATAGCTCCACTCCGCGACGCACAGGATCGCCAGGATGACCGGGTAGTCCAGGCTGGTCCTGGCCTCGTCCATCAGGGCGCGGAAGTCGGCCGTGACCGGCTCGGCCGGCGCGGAGGCCACGTCGGCGGGGGTGGCGCCGAGGGCGGCGAGCGCGCGGTGGAAGTAGGTCTTCTCCTCGGCCGTGGCCGTCTCGCCCAGGAACCGGCTGAACGGCACCCGCGACTCGAAGTTGTCGGCGCTCGCCACGGCCGCGCCGAGCAGCGCGGTGAACGAGTCGACGAACTGGAAGTCCTGGAGCAGGTAGCGGCGCATGTCGTCGTCGGGAGTGTCGCCCCGGGTGATCGAGGCCGCGAACGGATGGGTCACCACCGCCGTCCACTCGGGCTCGCACCCCGACCGCAGCCACTCGCTGAAGCCGGGATCGACGACGTCCATGCGCCACTCGCGGTAGGGAATCGGGTCCACGGAGCCTCTCCTCGGGATCTTGGGAAGTCGATCAGCGTGAATGCTAGCCGCCGGTCGGCGGTAAGCGACGCCGCCGGAGCCGCGAATTCTCCGGATCAAGGAGTCTTTGCAGGTTGGAGGGGGTTTCCTCGGAGACGGTCGGGCACGTTCCGCGGGGCGGACCGGCGGGGGCGGACCGGGGAGGACCCGGGGTCGTGCCGGACCGGTCGGCCTCGACGTCGCCGCGACGCCGCGCTGAGGAAAGGAGAGCAGATCCCCGCGATGGACGACACCTTCTACCACTGGGGCTGCGTCATCGTGCCACCCGGTTACGCCGACCCCGTCCGGTTCCAGACGGGCGACCTCCACGGCGCCGGCCGCCCCCCGGAGAACGGTGAGGGCCCGCCCGGCGAGGTGCGACCGGCGGCCGTGGGACTCCAGGCCATCCGGGTGGTTCAGGTCACCCAGGCCCTCCTGCGAGGACGCCTGCCCTGACGCCGCCGGGCCGCTCTCGGCCGGTGCGGGCGGGCTGTGAGCAGCCGGGGGCCAGGTGTGGGCCCGGCGTGATGCCTGTCCCACCGGCGCCGCCGAACCCGCACAGATAGGGTCCGGGACGTGGAACCCCTCGTCGCCGTGCTGCTGCTGGTCACCCTGGTCGGTGTCCCGGCCCTGGTGCTGTGGCGCGTGCTGCGCGGCAGGCGCGACCTGGGCAGCAGCCCGGCCGAGCGCGCCACCTTCGAGACCCTGCACACCGCCTCCCTCGCCGCGCCGCCGCTGCGCGGGGGGCTGACCGAGGCGGGCACCCAGCGGGCCTCACGGCATCTGCGCGCGCTGCTCGGCTCTCCCGCCCTGGCGATCACCGACGAGCAGCGGCTGCTGGTCTACGACGGTGAGGGCGACCACCACGCCCGGGAGGCGTTCGCGTACGCCGCCAAGACCCTCGCCGGGGGCCGTACCCAGGTCCTCGGCCCGGAGGTCGTCTCGTGCGAGATCCCCGAATGCCCCATCAGGTTCGCCGTCGTGGTGCCGCTCACCACCGACGGCCGGGTGGTCGGCTCGCTGGCCGCCTACGGCGGGCACGCCTCGGCCGGCCTGGTCCGGGCCACCCACGAGGTGGCCAACTGGGTGGACTCGCAGCTGGAGCTGGCCGAGCTCGACCGGTCCCGGACGCGGCTGATGGAGGCCGAGGTCCGCGCGCTGCGCGCGCAGATCTCCCCGCACTTCGTCTACAACTCGCTGACGACCATCGCGAGCTTCGTCCGCTCCGACCCGAACCGCTCCCGTGAGCTGCTGCTGGACTTCGCCGACTTCACCCGCTACTCCTTCCGGCGGCACGGGGAGTTCACCACGCTGGCCGAGGAGCTGCGCTCCATCGACCGCTACCTCACCCTGGAGCGTGCCCGGTTCGGCGACCAGCTCCAGGTCACCCTGCGGATCGCCCCCGAGGTGCTCGCGGTGGCCGTGCCGTTTCTGTGCCTGCAGCCGCTGGTGGAGAACGCGGTGAGACACGGCCTGGAGAGCAAGCCCGGCGCCGGCCGCATCTCGATCGTCGCGGAGGACGCGGGGGCCGAGTGCCGGATCAGCGTCGAGGACGACGGCGTCGGCATGGACCCGGATCGGCTGCGCCGCATCCTGGCCGGTGACGCCGACGAGCGCTCGGGGACGGGGGGAGTGGGCCTGGCCAACGTGGACGAGCGGCTGCGCCAGGTCTACGGCGACGAGTACGGCCTGGTGGCCGAGACCGGTGAGGGAGCGGGCACCAGGGTCAGCGTCCGCCTGCCGAAGTACCGTCCCGGGGTCTCCGCCCACTGACCTTCCACCCTCGGGTCACGCCCTCGGGCCTGCCCCGCTGGACACCGCGCGCGGAAGAGGGGGAGACGGAGGTGATTTCCAGGGGGCGACTCGTTCTCGGCCCCGTTCTTCGGTGGACGCCGCGGGGAGGTGTTCCGGATCGGCAGGGGAACCAAGGTGATTTCCGGGGAGTTCGATGGATTCGGGGATTCTGGAACTGTTGACAGGCGATATCTGATTCATCACCCTCTAGGGATTCAGCCGTCGCCGATCCGGAGGAGTGAGCGTGAACGGCCTTCGCGTCCTGGCGGTGGACGACGAGCTCCCCGCCCTGGAGGATCTGGCCTACCTGCTGCGGGACGATCCCCGCATCGGCGAGGTCTTCCTGTCCAGGGACGGGGCCGCGGCGCTGCGCGTCCTGGACCGGGCGATCGCCGAGAGGCGGCCGATCGACGCGGTCTTCCTCGACATCCGGATGCGGGGCCTGGACGGGGTGGTGCTCGGCAGGCTGCTGTCGCAGTTCGCCAGCCCGCCGCGGGTGGTGTTCGTGACCGCCTACGAGGAGCACGCGGTGGACGCCTTCGAGATCAAGGCGGAGGACTACCTGCTCAAACCGGTACGGCCGGAGCGGCTCGCCGAGGCCGTCCGGCGGGTGTGCGTCTCGGCCGAGCTGCCGGAGGGCGACGGGGCCGGCCGTACCGACCCCGGCACCATCCCGGTCGAGCTGGGTGGCGTCACCCGGTTCGTGGCCGGCTCCGAGGTCCGCTACGTCGAGGCGCAGGGCGACTACGCGCGCCTGCACACCGCGGGAGGCAGCCACCTGGTCCGCATCTCGCTGGCCACGTTGGAGGAGCGCTGGTCGTCGGCGGGGTTCGTCCGGGTGCACCGCAGTCACCTGGTCGCCCTCAGGCACATCGACGAGTTGCACATCGACTCGGGCCGCTGCGTGGTCCGCATCGGCGAGACCGAGATCCCGGTGAGCCGGCGCCACACCCGCGAGCTGCGCGACCTGCTGGTCCGCCGGGCGCGCAGGGGCCGGCCCGAATGAGCGGGGGACCGGAGTCCCCCGAGCCGGGGCGGCCGAGACGCGAGGTCGTGACCAGCCCCCGCACCACGGCGGCCCGCCACCCCCGCTACCCGGTGACCCGGGAGATCGACGAGCAGACCCGGCTGGGCGAGGTCTACATGCGCTCGCTGGTGCGCACCCAGTTCCGGCTGGCCCTGTTCGTCTGCACGGTGCTCGGCTGCGTGGTCGGCGGCCTTCCGCTGCTGTTCCTGCTGGTGCCCCGGCTGCGTGGGATCCGGCTGCTGGGGATCCCGCTGCCCTGGGCGGTGCTGGCCGGTCTGATCTACCCGGCGTTCGTCGCCGGAGCCTGGCTCTACGTGCGGCAGGCCGAGCGGAACGAGCGCCACTTCGCCGAGCTGGTGGAGCGGGCGCGGTGAGCACCGCGTACGGCGTGATCGCGGTCGTGCTGGTGATGCTGGCGACCGTGCTGATCGGCGCGTTCGGCATCCGGCTTTCGCGTACCACCTCCGACTTCTACGTCGCCTCCCGCACGGTCTCCCCGCTCTGGAACGCCTCGGCCATCGGCGGGGAGTACCTGTCGGCGGCGAGCTTCCTGGGCATCGCCGGGCTGATTCTCGTCCACGGCGCGGACATGCTCTGGCTGCCGGTCGGCTGGACCGGCGGGTATCTGGTGCTGCTGGTCCTGGTCTCCGCGCCACTGCGCCGCTCGGGCGCCTACACCCTTCCCGACTTCGCCGAGGCGCGGCTGGAGTCGATGGCCGTGCGCCGGACGGCCGGCGTGCTGGTCGTGCTGATCGGCTGGCTGTACCTGATGCCGCAGTTCCAGAGCGCGGGTCTGGTGCTGCGCGCCATCACCGGGGCGCCGGACTGGGCCGGGGGGCTGCTGGTGGCGGCCGTGGTGGCGGTGAACGTGCTGTCCGGGGGCATGCGGTCGATCACGTTCGTGCAGGCGTTCCAGTACTGGCTCAAGCTCACCGCGCTGGCCGTGCCGCTGGTGTTCCTGCTGTCGGCCTGGCGGGCGGGCGGCGCGCCGGGGCTGGACGCCGGGGACACGGCCACCTGGGCGCTGCCGCTGTCCGGCGGCAGGGAGTACGGCCTCTACTCGACCTACTCGCTCATCCTGGCGACGTTCCTGGGCACCATGGGGCTGCCGCACGTGCTGGTCCGCTTCTACACCAACCCCGACGGCCGGGCCGCACGCCGTACCACGCTGGTGGTCCTGTCGCTGCTGGGCGCCTTCTACCTGATGCCGGCCGTCTACGGCACGCTGGGCCGGATCTACCTTCCCGGGCTGCGGGGCGGCGACATGGTGGTGCTGACGCTGCCCGGGCGGCTGCTCGGGGGAGTGGCGGGGGACCTGCTGACCGCGCTGGTGACGGCCGGGGCCTTCGCGGCGTTCCTGTCGACCTCCTCGGGGCTGACGGTCTCGGTCGCGGGGGTCATCGGGCAGGACATCCTCCGGGGCGGGGTGCGCTCGTTCCGGGCGGCGACGGTGGTGGCCGTGGTCATGCCGCTGGGCCTGGCGGCCCTGGCCCGCGCGCTGCCGGTCGCCGACGTGGTGGGGCTGGCCTTCGCGGTGGCGGCGTCCTCCTTCTGCCCGCTGCTGGTGCTGGGCATCTGGTGGCGGCGGCTGACGTCCGCGGGCGCGACGGCAGGGCTGCTCGCCGGTGGCGGGCTGGCCTGCGGGGCGGTGCTGCTGACGCTCGTCGGGGGCCCGCACACCGGCCTGACCGGGGCGCTGCTGGCCCAGCCGGCCGCCTGGTCGGTGCCGGTCGCCTTCGCGGTGATGGTGGTGGTCTCGCTGCTCACCCCGGGCCGTATCCCGCCGGGGGTGGCCCGGATCATGGTCCGTCTGCACACTCCTGAGACGCTGGATCTCGATCGCGGGGACTGGCGTCCACGCTCCCCTTGACAAGATCCATTACCTATGTCGAAATGATCAGTAATATCCGGCATTTCGGGTAGTCAAGCGGGCGTAAAGGAGTGCGCGATGGGCAACAGCAACTCCAACGGTCAGTCGCTTCTCAAACCGGATGGCTTCCAACTGGAGGACGACTTCTCGGTGACCCCGGCCGAGAAGGTCCTCCTCGACCAGTTCTTCACCATGAGGTTCGCTCCCGGAACTCGCTGACCGTGGTGACGCGCGCCCAGCGGGAACGCGGCACCGGTCTCGCCGGCGCGCTGGCCGTCATCGAGTCCGTTCTCGCAGACCGAGGTCTGTCGACGGAGCTGATCTCGGCCGGCTCGGCGGAGTTTCCCGTGCATCGCTGCACCGTCCGCGACCCGGCCGGGCGCGCGGTCACCGCATCCCTCGGCAAGGGGGCCGGCACGCAGAGCAGGGTCAGCGCGCTGTTCGAGGCATGGCAGCACCTCCAGCACGAGGAGGGGCAGGCGGCACTCGCCCGGGAGCACCGGGACCGCCGGCGGGTGCGGGCGCTGTCCGTCACGGCCGTGGTGTCACAGCCCGAGCTGCGCGGGGAGGAGATGATCCACCGCCTCGCCCGTGACTATCCCGGCGCCGACCTCGCCTGCCTGCGCGCCGAACCGATGACCCCGGGGCGGCCCGCGCTCTGGTACCCGGCCTTCTCCAGGTCGCCGTCCTGCCGCAGCCACCCGATCCCCGGCGACGACCTGTGCTACGAGCCCTATCTCCGCTACGCCTACGACAGCGGCACGGCCACCGGGGTCGCCGAGCGGGACGCGCTCCTGCACGGCCTGCTGGAGGTCGTCGAGCGGGACGCGCTCTCCCACGCCTTCCTCGACTGGTATCTCGACGGGACCTCGCCGCTGTCGGTGCTCGACCCCGGTCTCCTCCCGCCGGACCTGCGCCATCTCCACGGCGAGGTCGCCGCCCAGCTCGGCACACCCCCGCTGGTCGTCGACATCACCTCCGACCTGGGCATCCCCACCTACTGCGCGCTTCCCTCGCGTGCCGGGCCGTACCCGGGGGTGATCGGTTCCGGTGCCTCACTGGACCCCGAGTACGCGGTGGAGCGGGCGCTCACCGAGGTGGCGCAGTCGTCGTTCAACCTGTCGCTCGGTGTGGACCTGACCCTGGGCCGCAGGCTGGAGAGCCTGCGGCGCTGGCCGCTGCTCGAACGCTGCGCCCGGCTCGACCCCGCCCCGCTGATCGGCCGGCTGGCATTCGACGCGCGGCTGCCCGCCGCCGGGCCCGAGGGCGTCGACCAACAGGTCGCCGTGATCCTGGAGACGCTGGAGCGCTCCGGTTTCGCCGCGTACTTCTTCCGCTGGAATCCGGCGCACGACAGATGTCCGGTGCTCACGGTGATCGTCCCGGGCCTGGAGACGTTCTCCATGGTCCACAGCGCGGTTCCGGTCCTGCCCACCGGCCGGGCGGTACGGCGGCTCGCCGGCCACCGGTGACGAGGCCGGTCCAACCGCTGGGCGCATAAGACGGACCTTTCACCGCAAGCCATCCCCAACTAAGCGCGACTCGTCGGCGGCTGGGCGAAGAGCCCACGTCAGGGGCTCGTCGCGGGGTACCTTCCCCTCCTACGTTGTCCGTGATCCAGATCACATTTGTGGGAGGTCCGATGACCGCCAGGCAACATGACTCATCGGTTTATGAACGGATAGAGGCCGACGACAGGTTCCAGGAGTTGAGACGGCGCTTCCGGTCGTGGGCGTTTCCGATGACCGGGGCCTTCCTCGCGTGGTACCTGCTCTACGTGGTGCTGTCCGGCTGGGCGCGCGACCTCATGGCCGTCAAGGTGTTCGGCAACGTCAACGTGGCGCTGATCCTGGGCCTGCTCCAGTTCGTCTCGACCTTCCTGATCGCCTGGGCCTACTCCCGGTACGCCGGCAGGCGGCTCGACCCGCTGGCCGACGAGATCCGCCAGGAGGCCGAGCACGAGGCCGAGAAGGAGAACGCGTGAACCACCAGACGCTGTCCACCACCCTTTTCCTGATCTTCGTCGCCGGAACGCTGGCGATCACCTTCTGGGCCAGCCGCAACACCAAGGACGCCACCGACTTCTACGCCGGTGGCCGGTCCTTCAGCGGCGTGCAGAACGGCCTGGCGATCGGCGGCGACTACATGTCGGCCGCGAGCTTCCTGGGCATCGCCGGGATCATCGCCCTCTCCGGCTACGACGGCTTCCTGTACTCGATCGGCTTCCTGGTCGCCTGGCTGGTGGCGCTGCTGCTGGTCGCCGAGCTGATGCGCAACTCCGGCAAGTTCACCATGGCCGACGTCCTGGCCTTCCGGATGAGCCCGCGCCCGGTCCGCACCGCGGCGGGCGTCTCCACCATCACCGTGTCGATCTTCTACCTGCTGGCCCAGATGGTCGGCGCGGGCGCGCTGGTCGGCCTGCTGCTCGGCGTCACGTCGCCGGCGGGCAAGGCGCTGACCATCGTCGGTGTCGGCCTGCTGATGGTCGTCTACGTGGTCGTCGGCGGCATGAAGGGCACCACCTGGGTGCAGATCGTCAAGGCCGTGCTGCTCATGGGCGGTGCGACCCTGGTCACGCTGCTGGTGCTCGGAAAGTACGGCTTCAACGTCTCGGCACTGCTCGGCGAGGCCGCCACCCGGAGCGGCAAGGGCGGCCAGTTCCTCGTCCCCGGCCTGAAGTACGGCACCGCGGCGCAGGGGCTCGCCGGAAAGATCGACCTGATCAGCCTCGGTCTCGCACTGGTGCTCGGCACCGCGGGCCTGCCGCACATCCTGATCCGCTTCTACACGGTCCCCACCGCCAGGGAGGCCCGCAAATCGGTGCTCTGGGGCATCGGCATCATCGGCGTCTTCTACCTGCTCACCCTCACGCTCGGCTTCGGCGCGGCGGCGCTGGTCGGCGGCAAGGCGATCGCGGCGCAGGACAAGGCGGGCAACACCGCGGCGCCGCTGCTGGCCCAGGCGATCGGCGAGCAGATCTTCGGTGATGTGGGCGGCACGATCCTGCTGGCCGTCATCGCCGCGGTCGCCTTCGCCACCATCCTGGCGGTCGTCGCCGGCCTGACGCTGGCCTCCTCGTCGAGCTTCGCCCACGACCTGTACGCCCACGTGTTCAAGCGCGGAGACGTCACCGACCGGGAGGAGGTCCTGGTCGCCAGGGTCTCCGCCTTCGTCATCGGCGCGGTCGCCATCGGGCTCGGCATCCTCGCCCAGGGGCAGAACGTCGCCTTCCTGGTCGCGCTGGCCTTCGCGGTGGCCGCGTCGGGCAACCTGCCCGCCATCCTCTACAGCCTGTTCTGGCGGCGCTTCAACACCGCCGGAGCCGTCTCGGCCATCTACGGCGGCCTGGTCTCCGCGCTGCTCCTGGTGGTCTTCTCACCGGTCGTGTCGGGCGGCGAGACCTCGCTGTTCCCGGACGCCCACTTCGCCTGGTTCCCGCTGAGCAACCCCGGCATCGTCTCGATCCCGCTCGGGTTCCTGGCCGGTTTCGCCGGCACACGGCTCAGCAAGGAATACAACCCCGCCAAGTACGCCGAGATCGAGGTCCGCTCGCTCACCGGCGTCGGAGCGGAGGGAGCCGTCCGGCACTGAGCCTGGACGAGGGGGATCGGGCCCGGCCGTGACGCGGCCGGGCCCGGCGCCGTACCGATCTCCGCCGGAAGGCGCTTACCGTCCGCCGGTAGGCGCCTACGGGGGAGGCGCCTACCGGGAGGCCGCGTCCAGCAGTGCCAGCTCGTCCTCGCCCAGCTTCAGCTCGGCGACCGCGAGCAGCGGCCGGAGCTGCTCGACACTGCGGGCGCTGGCGATCGGCGTGGCCACGGTCGGCTGGGCGGCCAGCCAGGCGAGGGCGACGGTGGCCGGGGCGACGCCGCGGTCGGCCGCCACCTTGTCCAGCGCGTCCAGCACCCGGGGACCGCGCTCGGTGGTCAGATAGGCCGCCGCCACGCCCGCGCGGGCGCTGTCCACCGTGACCCCGGGCCGGTACTTGCCGGTCAGAAAGCCGCGGGCCAGCCCGAAGTACGGCGTGCTGGTCAGCCCCTCGGCGCGCACCACCTCGCGCAGCGCGCCCTCGTAGCCGCGCTCCACCAGGTTGTAGTGCTGCTGCAGCACCCCGTAGCGGGCCAGGCCCTCCCGATCGGAGACGGCCAGCGCCTCGGCCAGCCGTTCGGCCCCGTGGTTCGAGGCGCCGATGTTGCGGACCTTGCCCTCGCCGATCAGGTCGTCGAACGCGCCGAGGGTCTCCTCCAGCGGGGTCCCGGCGTCGTCGATGTGCGCCCAGTACAGGTCGATGCGGTCGGTCCGCAGCCGTCGCAGCGAGTCCTCGGCGGCCCGGCGGATGTTCGCCGCCGACAGCCCGAGGCGGCTGCTCAGCGAGCCGACCTTGGTCGCCACCACCATCCGGTCGCGGTTGCCCCTGGCGGCCATCCAGTCGCCGAGGACGGTCTCCGACTCCCCGCCGGTGTGCCCGGGAACCCATTCGGAGTACACGTCGGCGGTGTCCACGAAGTTGCCGCCCGCCTCGGCGTAGGCGTCCAGGACGGCGAAGGACGCGTCCCGGTCCGCGGTCCAGCCGAATACGTTGCCGCCCAGGCAGAGCGGGAAGAGGTTCAGCTCAGCAATGCTCATACTTATCACCCTATTTGCTGGATAAATATGGATTTAATGGGCCCCTTGTTGGCCGACTGGACGTCATTACCCGCGGTACCGGCAGGGGCCTCCGGGATTCTCCCGGCACCTCCGTCGCTGCGTTGGCGACTGCCGGTATGTTCCAGATTTCGCGGATTTCGCGAATTTCCGGGATGCGTCGATGGCGCTGCGGATCCGGGCCGGTCCCCGAGGCGTACGGTGCTCTCCCCCCGGCGGCATGGAAAACCGGCGGGATCCGGGGCTATGGTTCGGGCTGTGGCCAGCTTCAGAGAGCGCTCCGGCATGTCCGGGCGCACGCGTGACGCCTCCGACCCCGGCGCGCGCACCCGCATCCTCGACGCCGCCGAGGAGCTCTTCGCCGGGATCGGCTACGAGGCGACCCCCACCGCGGAGATCGCCCGGCTGGCCGGGGTGCCCAAGGGCCTGGTCTTCCACTACTTCCCGAAGAAGATCGACGTGCTCGTCGCGCTGATCGACGAGCGCACCCTCGTCGAGGAGGTTCCCGAGGTGGAGGCCGTCCCCGGAGACGCGGCGGGGGCCCTGTCCCGGCTGGCCCGCCGCCTGCCGCTCAGAGCCTCCCCGGCGATGCGCCGCATCCTGTTCCGCGAGGCGGACACCCACCGTTCGGTCCGTGACCGGCTCGGCCGGCTGAACGGTGAGATCATCCGGCGGGCCCGGTTCGCGCTGGAGCTGGCGCTGCCCACGCCCCGCGGCGACGCCGCCCGGCTGGAGGTGGCCGCGGTCACCTTCGCCGCGGTCCTGCTCTACCAGGAGAACCTCTGCCAGCTCACCGGCCACCACATCGACGCCGACGCCGTCGCCGAGCTCATCGCCCACGCCCTGGGGTGACGTCCGCGCCGGCGCCGGCGGCCTCTCAGACGGGAATCATCTCCTTGGCCGGGCTGGGACCGACCAGCTCCACCAGCTCGTCCATCGCCTCCTGCAGGTGACCCATCAGCCGCCACACGTCCTCCACCCGGTCGGGGCAGGCGAGGACGCCGAAGTCCAGCGAGCCGTCGTAGGAGAAGCAGGTGATGTTGAGCCCGCCGCTCATGTCGGTCAGCACCGACATCGGATGGTAGGCGAGCACCCGGGCCCCGCACAGGTACAGCGGGAGCTGCGGTCCCGGCACGTTCGACACGATCAGATTGATCGGCGGCAGCACGATCGAGGCCAGCCGGAAGACCGCGGGGGTGGCGAGCGCGGTGACGGCCGAGGGCAGCACCGAGGACAGCTCGCCCAGCCAGGTGGCGGGGGAGCCGGCGAAACGGCGCTTGGCCCGGCGCATCGTCCGCCCCATGGCCCGCAGGCGTTCGAGGGGCGAGGCCACGTCCGTCGGCATCGGAGTGATCATCACGGAGAGCCGGTTGCCGACCGTCTCCTCCGTTCCCGTGGTGCGGAGCGCGACCGGGACCGCGGCGACCAGCGGCCGGTCGGGCAGCGCGTCGTGCTCGCACAGCCAGGCGCGCAACGCCGAGGCGCACAGTGTCATGACCACGTCGTTGACGCTGATCCCGAAGGCGCGGGCGACCCGCTTGACGTCCGCGAGCGGGACCGAGCCGTAGGAGAAGCGCCGCTCGGCGCTGATCGGGCCGTTGAACGGCGTGCGCGGGGCGGACAATACGGGCAGCTCGGGCAGCTCTCCGGGGTTCCCCCCGATCGTCCGGGCCGTCTCGGCCACCATCCGGGCTCCCGGCAGCGCCGAGGCCACCGGGATCGCGTCTAGATCGGCAATCAGCCGGCCCAGCGCGCGCAGCGCCCGCGCGGGATGCGCCACGGACCGGGCGGCGGCCATCGCGAGCATCTCCAGCGGTTCGGGAGCCGTGGTCACGGACGGCGACGCCGGGGGCGGCTCGACCGTGCGGGGCTCGGGGGTGAGGTCCAGCAGGGCGGCCATGGTCTCGGTGCCCGTCACCCCGTCGACGACACAGTGGTGGATCTTGGCGTAGAGCGCGACCCGGCCGCCGGTCAGCCCCTGGATGAGATACATCTCCCAGAGCGGGCGGCCACGGTCCAGGTGCCGCTCGTGGATGCGGGCCACCTGCTCGGCGAGCTGGGCCTCGTCACCGGGCAGTGGGAGGGTCACCTCGTGGACGTGGTCGGCCACGTCGAGGTCGACGACCTCCTCCCAGTACGGACGGTCGAGGTCGAACGGCACACCCACCAGGCGCAGGCTCAGCGCGGGGGCGAGGTGCAGCCGCTCGCGGAGCAGTCCGATCAGGGCCTCGCGTGTGACGGCACCCGCAGGACTCTGGGCCGGGTCGAGGATCGCCACCCCGGCGACGTGGGCCGCGGTGGTCGCCGACTCGGCGTGCAGGAACTGCGCGTCGAGCGCGGTCAGCTGGCGCATCGGTCGAACCTCCTGGCGGAAGACGGGAGCGGGTAGGGCCATCATCACTCCGACTCGTTTCCGTTCTGTTTCGTCTGGGTGACTCTGGGAGTCTTCCAGACGGTATGAGGTGGTTCGGCGGTGGATTCCAGTGAGATGTCCTGCCCTATCACTCAATACGCACGCCGTACAGGGAGAACGCGGCACGCCGTACCGGGGAGGTAAGAGTTGAGTATTAAAACGCCATGAATCCCCCGATGCCATGCGCACCGCCGGTCACGGCCGGCCGGGGCTCCGGCCGGCCGTCCACCGCCGTCACCGGGAGGGGGCACGACGGCGTCGAAGAGGTGTCCGTACCTGTTGTACGGGGTGCGCGGCGGCCGGCCCGCGCCCGTCTCGTCGCCGGTCCGGGCAGGCGGGGTACACGGGCCGGCGCCCCTGTGACGTTCAGCGTCCCAGGAAGGCCAGCAGCCGCTCCAGCGGCCAGGCGTTGATCACGTCGTCGGCGGTCAGCCAGGCGCGTTGCGCGATACCGACGCCGAAGCGCTGGTTGGCCAGATGGGGCACCGCGTGGGCGTCGCTGTCGATGGAGAACCGCACACCGTGGTGGTGGGCTAGCCGTACCAGGTCGGAGGGCAGGTCGGAGCGGTCGGGGAAGGAGTCGATCTCCATCGCGGTGCCGGTGCGGGCGGCGGCCTGGAACACCGCGTCCCAGTCGGCGTCCACCGGCGGACGCCTGCCGATCCTGCGGGTGGTGGGGTGGCCGATGATGTGCACGTGCGGGTTCTCGCACGCGGTGACGAACCTCCGGGTCATCTCCGCGCGCGACTGGGTGAAGTGCGAGTGCACGCTCGCCACGCACACGTCGAAGCCCGCCAGCACCTCGGCCGGCCAGTCGACCGAGCCGTCGGGGGCGATGTTGAGCTCGGTGCCGTGCAGCAGCCGCATGCCCGGATATCTCGCCTGAAGGCGGTGCAACTGCTCGCGCTGCCGCAGGGCCTTGTCCAACGTCATCCGCTGCATCGTGAGATCGGGGGCGTGATCGGTCACCGCGTAGTAGGAGTGACCGCGCGCGTGAGCCGCCGCGACCATGTCCTCCAGCGAGGCGATGCCGTCGGTCAGGTCGGTGTGGGTGTGCAGGTCGCCCTGGAGATCCTCCTCGGTGACCAGCACGGGCAGCTCGCCCTTGAGCGCGGCGGCGATCTCCCCGCCGTCCTCGCGCAGCGCGGGAGGGATCCACCGCATGCCGAGCGCCCGGTAGACGTCCTCCTCCCGCTCGGCCGCGATCACCCGCTCCCCGTCGAACAGGCCGTACTCCGAGAGCTTCCACCCCCTCTTCACCACGATCTCGCGCAGGTGCACGTTGTGCTCCTTCGACCCGGTGAAATACTGCATCGCCGCGCCCCACGACTCCGCCGGCACCACCCTCAGGTCGACCTGGAGCCCCTCGGCGGTGCGGATCGAGGTCTTCTTCCCACCCGACGCGATGACCTCCGCGACGTACGGCCGGCTCTTGAAGTCGTCCATCAGGCTCTCGGGGCCGACCGCGAGGATGTCGATGTCACCGACGGTGTCCTTCATCCGGCGCAGCGACCCGGCGTAGGCGATCCGCTCGGCGGGCAGCGAGGCGACGATCCGCTCGGCCAGGTCCATGGCCACGCCGATGTGCACCCTGGCGCCGTCCCGCTCAAGCTGCTCGATCCCCTTGAGCAGGTTCTCCTCGGTCTTGGCACCGAAGCCCCTCACCCCCCGCAGCCGCCCCCGCGTGATCGCCCCGGCCAGGGCCTCGGGGGAGTCGATGCCCAGCTCCCGGAAGAGGAAGATCGCCTTCTTCGGCCCAAGGGAGGAGATCCGGGTCAGCCTCCGCACCCCCTCGGGAACCTTCCCGCGCAGGTCGTCGAGCTGCCGGAAACTGCCCCTGTCCAGAAACTCCTCCACCTTCCCGGCGATCGCCTCGCCCACCCCCGGCACGTTCCGCACCGCCGTGACCTCGATGTCCTCGGGGAACCCCGCGATCGCCTTGGCCGCCTTCTGGTAACTGCGCACCCGGAACGCGTCGCCGCCCGTCATCGCGAAGAGCTCCGCGTACTCCTCCAGCGCCGCCGCCACCGCGTCGTTAGCTCGTGCCATGTCCCCAGCCTAGAAGGCCCCGCCCACATTTTCCGATCTCCCCTCCGGCGGTACGGCCCACACCCCGGCAGGCCGCCGGAGCTCGCCGAGCCGGGAAACCGGGCACGGGCTTGGCCACGAGGCCTGTCGCCTCCCCGGGGCCCGGCTGTGGTCCTCGGCGACCAGGCGCGCGAATTCCGGGAGACCGGTCATCTCCGGAGCCCAACCCGGCCTCCTCCCGCCCCACGGCGGACACCTCCGGGCGGCGGCCGGGAATGTCCCGCGCTTCCGGAGGGTTGCAATGGAACAGTCGTCATCCCCGGTCCGGGCTCCGCCGCCCAACGCGAACGCGCGTCCATCCCCGCGGCCCGCCAGGTCACCCGGACGAGGTCCCGGGGCGGATGGGGCCGACCATCACAACGAACAGGGGGTAGAGGGCGGATTCAACGGGTCGTCGCAACACCTCGATCACGCAGGAGGATGTTGTGGCGCAAGGAAGAGCGCGTGCGGCGCTCCAGGCTGGTCGTCCGCCGCTTAGCTCGCCGGGACGGCCCCCGGTCAATCGGCGCGAGGAACGGCAGCGCTTCTGGCGACTGATCGCCCAGGGGTTGCAGAGCGAGGAAGCCGCCGTCGCGTGCGGTGTGTCGATGCCGCTGGGGCCGCGATGGTTTCGTGAAGGTGGCGGCATGCCGCCGATCAGCCTGGACCCGCCATCGGGCCGCTACCTATCGTTCGCCGAGCGCGAGGAGATCGCCGTGCTGCGCGCCCAGCAGTACGGCGTGCGGGACATCGCGCGCCACTTGGGACGGGCTCCGT